>JAYSQG010000481.1:0-15818 GCA_043721685.1 Saprospiraceae bacterium
TACACCTTATAAATGTAAATAGTTGATATTCAATATAGAATACAATTTTTAAAAACATATTAATAATCGGGTCGAAACTTGTGATGTATGGACAGCTTTAAAGTATCCGATACGTGTGTTGCCTAAAACGTGCAAGGATTCATTTTTACAACTCTACTTCCTTCCTTTCAATAATAGCATCTTTGTTAATCGTCCCATAAATATGTGGAAACAATTCTCCGTCTCTCGATGCTTCAACAACAAATTCGCTTGTTAAAAACGTTGAGTCAATGGTCAAAAGCCATACTTTTTCGATGCCTTTGAAGTACAATTTCAATGTTTTTTCGACTTGTTCTGCAAAACTGGCGTGAATGAACCCCTCAGTATCAAGGCTCTCTGCGGCGTAAAAATCGTCGTTTTCGTATTTTGCCCATTGTTCGGGTGTGGTGGCGTGGTAGAAAATCATTGTTTAATGGTGAATAGTGAATGATGAATTTTTGGTAAAATTACTGAGGGGGTTGACATTTAACAATTTTAAGCTAAAAAAAAACGACAGTACCATCGTCGAAACGAGGCACTGCCGTTACCCTTTAACACAAAACTATGTAAGCAAATGATTTTAAGAATTGACTTCTGATTTAATGCAGCAACTGCACAAAACCTTTATAGACCTTGTCTTTGCCATCATCAAAAATGTAGAAATAAGTTCCGTCTGGCAGATTTGTCCCATTCCAGGTGCCTTGCCAGTCGTTTTTATAACCTTTCACGGTGAGGACTTCTGTGCCCCAACGGTTGTAGATTTTCAAACTATTATTCGGATAACTCTCTATGCCTTCGATGACAAAATTATCGTTGACACCGTCGCCATTCGGCGAAAAGCCGTTGTAAACCTTAACGCCCTCGCATAAAACACTGATAGAAACCGTACCCGTATCGCAGCCATTGCCATTACACAAAGCGTATTTCATTTCATCTTTGCCGCAGAAACCGTTTGTCGGTACATACGCAATACGGTTGTCACTTGTAAGAACGGCTGAACCATTTTTCGGTTTAGACACGATGGACAAACTCTTGAAAGTACCTAAAACAGAGTCGTTTTGCATCACATCAATAAAAATGCTTTTTCCTTTTACCGATTCTACAATGTCATTCACCGCTAATGGACGACGTGTGGCAGTGCGGGAAACAACTTCCGTTTTGAAATAAGTCGTATCTGTAAAGCCGTATTCATCGCTCACAACATACGTTGCGTAGTCCTGACCCATCGTCTTGGCAGTACGTGTAACAATCATCGTACCAAGTAAAACGATGTAATCAACAGAACCTATGGCAGAGCTGTTTATTTTGCGCAATGTAAAACGCGTACCTGCTAACTCATTGGTTTGCAAAGCAATAGAATCTTTTGTGTTGATAACCATAACCGTTTCAATGGTTTGTGGCATCGGGCTGGCGCAGACAATTTTAACGTCTATGGTATCGTAGCAACCTGTCGTCGTTTTGAAGATGAGGTAATGTTGTCCGACATTTAATTTTACACTTAAACCATTGCTACAGGCGACCAAACCACCTGTATATGGTGTTCCATTATCGGTAACGGACGTGATATTGGTGTTTGACATCGTTATACAAACATCTAAAATAGCCGCACAGTTACTTGTAGTCACCAATTTATCGGTGCTTGGAATGAAATCCGTACAACATAGAACCGTATTATTACCAACCGTTGCCGTAACGACGGCTTGACAACTTGGGTCATTGATGCGTGAAACCGTTACTGTATAAATGCCAGCAGATAAATTACTTCGCGCGTTTGCTGTGCCTGTGCCGTTATTCGCTGACCATGTATAAGTGTAGTTGACGGCATTGTCAACCAATATCGTTGCTATGCCGTTGGCTGCGCCGCAAGTGGCGTTTCTAATGGTCGCTTTGGCATTGGGCGGTGTACAAGCGCAAGCTTTTAAAACCGAGATGCGTTGACTGCGAGTTGATGTATTGCCACATGCGTCGGTAGCTGTCCAAGTTCGAGTCATCACATAGTTGCAGTTTTGACCTGTCGGAACGGAATCTCTTGACATCAAAACCGTTGCTGTACCGCAGTTATCTGTTGCTGATACGGAGGGGGCGGTTGGTATGGTGTCTCCTGATGCTAAATTGACCGTAATATCGGATGGCGTGGCTGCCAAAACAGGTTTTACGGTGTCCCTTAATTTGACATAGAACTTCAACACAGTGACATTACCACATGAATCGGTGGCTGTCCATGTATTGGTTATCAATTCTTTATAACCACTTTGCAAACAATTGCCCACAATAACGACATCGCCAAAAGTAATGCTTGGGTTCGGGTCGTTATTGTCTGTTACCCTCACGTCACCGATACCGAAAGTATTCGGATTAGAACAGCTATAGGTCAAGGTATCGTTATTACGGACACCACTCAATACAGGGTTTGTGAAAGTGATAACGGGCTTAATTGTATCTCCACTGCAATTTGTACGCGTGCTTTTAGCTTGAATATCTAAAGTAAATTGAGCTGTATCGCATTGTCCGTCACGGTCGCAAACTTGTAGGCAAAGAGTATCGTCGCCTCTATATCCAAAAGTTGGCGTATAAGTGAAACACAATTGACGATTATTGACTACAACATTGCTTATAACACCATTTTGAACGCCACATACTGAGGGGGTGAAAGTTTCAATCGGTGTATTGTCCATAATAGGGATACAAATATTGAGCACTGAATCTTCTTTTGTAACGATATGTGTACCTGTGATGGACGGTTGATTGATATTCGTTGGTACAAATAATGCGCCAATAGTTGTGTCCACATTGCCCCAATTCAAAGAAATTGTGCGTGTCCAACCTGTTGTCGAGTCTGCATCAGAGTCATTGGTATCGGTTAAATTGTTGACATTTTGCCTAGCGAAACGATAGCCGCTTGGTTTGATGAACTTCAAACGATAAGAACTTTGAGACAAACCATCAAATATATACTTGCCTGTGCCATCAGTTGACGTCGAATTAAGCGGCGTTACTAAGTCATTGATATCGAATAACTGAACAGTTATACCTGTTAATGGGTTTTCGCCATTGTCTAATATGCCATTTTCATTCAAATCAATGCCTACTGTTGTCCCTTTTATGGTTGCGCAGCCAATTGGTAAATTGTTGTGAAACACAAACGGGTCGTCAGCAGCTAAATTAAAAGTGAGCCAATAAGGGTTGTTGCCACAGGTATAGTTCTGCAAATGATTGCCATTGACCATATTTGAACCAAGGGTCAATATGCCGTTGACAATACTGTCTTTATCAATCACACCGTCTGAATTGGCATCGGTAATGTCGCCGTCATTGTTCGTTGGGTCGAGGGCTGTTGCGCCAGGAAGACACCGAGTACTGAGGGGGTAGCCGTTCGGGTGAACATACTGCACTTGATAACGTCCGGGAACGCCATTTGTAAAGAATTGGTATTCACCACTTGTACCATCGAGCATCGCACCACTTGTGTCAGTTGCAAAGAATATTGAACCACCGTCTGGTGCTGAAACCAACTCAATATGACCACCTTTAAGGACAAAACCTGTGTTTTCGCAATAAATAGTCCCCATTGGGTCGAAAGGTTTAATCATAAAAGAAGCGGTATCACGAGGCTCTTGTCCGTTCTGAATGACCGCATCGCCAACTTGGTCAGAGGCGTGGAAAACAAACGCACGGTTCATGATGTGCGAACGAGGATTACCATAGAGTAAGACCAACGAAATATCTAATGTCACTGAATCACCTGCTGCAATGGTCGGTATGGTTTTTACTCCCAATCTATGCGCCGTATCCGATGCCCAACCTTGTGGATTGGATTGATTCAACACCATACCGGTTGGGATTGAGTCACGGACAAGGACATTCATTATCTCAAAAGTTGACTTATTGACAACTGTAATTTTATAGTTGACAGAGTTGCCCAACCGAACTTCTGTAGGCTGATTCGGTGAAAGTTTTTTATGAATACCCACCAACAAACGCCCGTCGTGTTTGGGGCGAACGGTCACTGGTATTTCTAAAACGGTGCAAAGTCCTGTGCTGTCACAAACGCGGACACAAACAGCTGTCGTTGCTGCTACTGAACCCGATACAATGTTTAAACACAAATGATTGCCATCTACTGAGGGGGTCACTGTTATACCCACTATCTCATTACAAATAGTAGCAGTAAATAGACCGCCTTGTGCGTCTGTGATTCTATAACAAAAGCTACCCAAAGTATCCATATTCATCGAAATAGGGGTCACTTCAATTGTAGGTGGCGTTTGTCTTTGATTGACGATAATAGGTACTATCACTTCCGTACACAATCCTGTATTATCACAAACACGAATACAAACCGAGTCTTTGCCGTAGAAAGCAGCATTAGGTGCATACCTTACACATAGTTGATTGCCGTTTACTGAGGGGGTCGCTGTACCGTTTGTACCTTGATGACAAACCGTTGTTGTAAACGTTGAATTTTCATCTAAATCGCTGATTATGCTACAAACTGTAACGGTAGAATCTTGTTTTGTTGTAATTCTAAAAGCTGAAACACTCGGTGCCGTTGGGCGGCGATGGATGGTCACAGGCACGGTTATTTGAGTACAAAGGCCTGTATTATCACATACGTTGACACAAATATATGTCTGACCGATAAGCGAGCCATTCGGCACAAAACGAATGCATAATTGATTGTTATTGACCAAAACTGTTGCACTACCACCTACGATGTCATTACATAATGTTGCCGTAAATGTTGAATTCGCATCAATGTCATTGATGGTTGTGCATACCGTTGCCGTCGAGTCTTGTAATGTACTAATCGTTGTGGGTACGACGGTCGGTGTATGTGCTTTGGGGTTAACTGTTATGGATATGGTGGCATTGATACAAAGCTGTGTATTATCGCAAACAGTGATGCAGACTGAATCTGAACCTGCGAAACTTGTTGAGGGCGTGTATTGAACACATAATTGACTGCCATTTACTGAGGGGGTCGCTGTACCATGTTGTGCAACACCACACACCGTTGCTGTAAATGTTGAAAAAGCATCTGGGTCAGAAATAGGCATACAAACCGTTACAGTAGAGTCTTGTTTGGTAACAATGGGCGATACCTGTACGGTTGGCGGTGAAGGAGGGGTATTACAAAAAACCTGAAAACAGGATTGTATATTGGTATAAACACCTCCAGAAGCAACAATATAAAGGTTATATTCGCCATTGGGCAGTAGTTCAACTTCATTCAAACCCGTAATAGGAAAGATCTGTTCGTCGTGCCAAGTCATTGGAAAACAATCCGTCCCATTGACAACATTAAAACGTATATGGCTCACCGTCGTCCAAGTTGTATCCACAAGTCTTGCACTGCTTGCCACGCCTGTATAAAAAGTATTGAGCGACACAACCCCTTTGGTTGTTCCCGCTGATGAACCATTTAGGTTTTGGTTGCCATAATTATAATCGCTCGAAGGTGCTTGACTGGAAAAGTGTACTTGTGATGCGATTGTTGGATTTGTAATCAGTCGTGTATCATACTCAAAACGGAAATTTGCATCACCCATATTGAATACATGAGCCATATCATGCGCGCGTATTTGTACTGCAATCGTCACTTTACTGCTGTCGCAAGACATGCTTTGAAGGGAAAAGCGCACATCGTACTGACCATTTTGAGCATCAAGAAAAGGTATAGAAAATACCCAAATGAATAAAATAAGTAGTATGTTAATGTGTAATCTCATTGCTGTTAGATAGTTTTATTGTGTATCAGTCTTTGAGTTAGACCTGTTATCGGATATCGAAATGACTGTTTTCTCTATTTTATCGGTTCTTATCGACTACCATAATAAGGGTATCAAATTATAAGCCAATTTTGAGGTATTGTTATTGAAATATTAAAATAATAATATTTTTTCTTTTTTTATTTATCTTGCTTTACGTTCGGGGAACTTTAAAATTCCCCGAACGTGATGGTGCACTAATGCGGCACGCCCGAATAACGCCCATTGTTCGCCTTCCACAACACTTGGTCTGAAAAATTGACATCGGCATCGAGGTTGAAATCGCCGCGACGGTATTGGTCAAATATACCCGACTCACTTTTCCATAATTGTGCATCGTTGAAGTTGATGTCAAAATTGGTTGTCCTTGTCGTTTTCATACCATCACCGCTGTACATCACCCACTTGCCATTGATCATTACTTTACTACCAAAAGACGGGGGATTGGTTGTGATATATGAGTCGCTCAAAGTAAAATCATACTGAATTGTATTGTTTATGACAGAAACAGGCGTAGGTGACAGGACACCCAAATGGTTTCGATGTTCAACAAGAATATAATAGGCACCCAACGGCACTTGAATACAGTTTTTAGGAAACGTTATCGTACCGTCTTGATGCAACCAACCCGCACAACGCCAAACTGGGGTTAAATTTGAAGGACTTGAACGCAACGATACCAGCACCCAATCCACAACAGTTGAGGAATAATGTGTAATCGTATCCCCCTCAGTACCAGAGTAGTTCCAAGGCGCACCTTTGTATGGTTGACCCGCTGGCGTTGCTACCGCAAATTGACCTATCGGCGTTTGACCAGGCAATAAACCACGTTGATTGAGGGTCGTTGACATTTTACTTGTAGTCGTTTTATAAGCCCCTTCAAGCAATACTTTTACATTGACAGACACGCATAAATGGTTGAAAATAGTCAAATAAACAGTTGCCGTATCGCATAGGCTCGGTGACCCATTATCGCATACTTTGTATGTAAAATTATCTGTTCCAACATAGTTATTCGTGGGCGTATAGGTATAAGACCCGTCTGTATTGACCGTTACAGTACCATGAATTGGCGCATTTATCAAGGCAAAAGACAACGTTTGACCCGCATTTGGGTCGCTGTCATTATTGCCAACATTGCCTGTTTGTGGCACATTGACATAGTTAGAATTGGCATCATCAATGGCTACTGGCGGCAAATTGATGTCATTCAAAACAGGCGTTGCGGCTACAATAATTATTACCGTTGTCGTATCACAAAGCATTGGCGAACCATTGTCGCAAATGCGATACGTCAGGGTGCAAGTACCGACAAAACCATTATTGGAAGTAAAACCAATCGTACCATCTTCATTGACCGAAGCCGTGCCACACGTAGGCGGTGTCACTATCATCGGGTTACTCAATGTCTGGTTAGGATTTGGATCATAATCATTCAATTTAACGGGCATATTGATGTGTACGCCTGTGATAACCCGCTCTTTATCTTTTGTCGCAACGGGTTTTTCATTAACATTTACACCCGTTTGAGTCACTTCAATATAGACCCAAGCCGTTGCACACATACTCGGTGAACCATTGTCGCAGGCTTGATAACTGAAAGAATCACGTCCGACAAAGCTCGTTTGTGGTGTATAAACATACACGCCATTGCTTTGCAAAACGGCTGTGCCATCTGCTGGATTGGTCTTTTTCGTAAAACTAAGGGTTTGACCTGCGTCTAAATCATTGTCATTCAATGACACATTGCCACTGACGACTGTATTCATGGTCGTTGAGGATGCGTCATTTTGAGCAATCGGTGCTTGATTCGGATAAACAATTGGGTAAACAGTGACCGTTACCGTGGCTGTGGCGCATAAATTAGGTGAACCATTATCACAAATTTTATAGGTGAATGAACACGTTCCGACAAAACCTGTATTCGGAACAAAATGAATACTACCGCCTTCATTGACACTTACTACGCCACAAGTTGGCTGCGTCATAAGGGTCAGATTACTGAGGGGGGTGCCATTCGGGTCTTTGTCATTTGCTAAAACATTGATATTGATAGCCGTATTGCTCGATGTTTTAACAACATCATCTAAGGCAATTGGCGGCAAATTTTGCGTGGGTGCAATGATGTAATTGATATAAACCGTTGCCGTATCGCATAAGCTTGGCGTGCCATTGTCGCAAACTTTGTAGCGAAATGAATCCATACCCACAAAATTGACCTGTGGGAAGTAGGAAAACCCACCAGTGCTGCTATTGAAAGACAAAAAGCCTTTTGTCGGTTGGCTGATAGCCATAAATGTCAAGGTCTGACCAGCATCTGGGTCGCTGTCATTGGTGGCAACAGATACATTATTAAGCTGTTGATTGACGTTGCTGATAAACGCATCATTGATAGCGGTCGGTGGACGGTTATTAGGAATAGACGTTGCCAAAACTTTAATCGTCACCAAAGCCGTATCGCATAACGCAGGGTCATGTCCAGTATCACAAACTTGATAAATGAAGGTACATGTGCCTACAAAATTGGTATTAGGTACAAAACCAATTGTTCCATTACCATTAACCGTTGCCGTTCCACAAGTTGGAGCAACTGTTATCGTTGGCATACTGAGGGGGTCGCCATTCGGGTCATAGTCATTGACTTTGACAGGAATTGTAATAGCTATATTCTTGATAGTCACTGGATTATCAGGATTAGCGATGGGTGCAATATTGGTTGGTGTCACAATTGGATTGGCTACTGTGATATAAACCGTTGCCGTATCGCATAAAACAGGACTGCCATTGTCGCAAACTTTGTAGCGGAATGAGTCTTTGCCCACAAAACTAATCGCAGGCGTGTATCTGAAATTGCCATTCGTTTGCATGGTCAATGAGCCATGAAGCGGCGTTGAGATGGACATAAAAGACAAAACTTGTCCTGCATCTGGGTCGCTGTCATTCGTTGCAACAGTGGCATTTATTTCTGTATTAACCACTACCCTAACCCCATCGTCACTGGCATTAGGCGTTTGGTTATTAACAAATGGGTTTCGATAAACATCAATTTGTATCGAAGCCGTATCGCATAAACTCGGTGAACCATTATCACAAACAGCATATAACATCGTGCAAACACCTATAAAACCAGCTGTTGGCGTGTATGTGACCGTACCATTTTGATTGACAACGGCAGTTCCACAAGACGGTTGCTGTAGAATTGTCGGCAAACCCAAAGTATCTGTTGGGTTCGGGTCGGTATCATTTGCCTTCACATTGATGGTAATCGCTTGACCACTTGGCGTTGACGTAATGTCATCAATCGCAAACGGACGTTGGTTGCCTTCCGACGCTGTGGGGCGTATGTTGATGATTAAAACAGCGGAATCGCACATCACAGGCACGCCGTTGTCGCAGACTTTGTAATATATCGTGTCCTTACCTATGAATCCTGTTGTTGATGTATAAGTGTATGCTCCCGTAGGATAAAAGATAAAAGATACGCTGTGTTTCGGGTGCATGACAACAGAAGTCATTAAAGTTTGACCTGCATCAGGGTCAGAATCATTGGTCAAAACATTGCCCGAAGTTTCAACGCCAGCTAAAGCATAATTAATGTCGTTGGTTGCCGTAGGTGGTGTATTGGTTGTTTTGACTTCATAACGCATGGTCACTGTATCGCACAACATCGGATTACCTGTATCACAGACTAGGAAAGACACGGAATCCAAGCCGACATAAGTGCTTGAAGGCGTATAAGTTATACACAAATTTCTATCCGTAATGGGTGCTTCAACCGTTCCATGAGCTGCATTTTGCAAAGTAAAAGCGAAGTGTGTATCAGTCACATCTGGGTCAATAATTGGCAGACAATGGGTGACAGATACTGAGGGGGTCGTTGTTGCCGAAGAATCTCTTACCACAGGTGCATCATTGACAGACGTAATGGTTATGATGTGTTTTAAGGTATCACAAAGTCCTGTATTGTCACAAACGACAAGGCAGATGGTATCTTGTCCAAAGAAGTTAGGTATTGGTAAATAATTGATACACAATTGATTATTCAATACAGTCGGCGTGAACGTTCCGCCAAAAGGTGTGCTACAATTTGATACAGAAAATGGACCTTCGGGTGTATCGGGGTCGTAAACAGTGGTGCATATCGTAAAAATAGAATCCTCTGGAAAAGTCGTTGCTGAAATCCTGACAATGCGCGGCGGGTCAGGTACAGGCGTGACAGTAACCGCTATTTTAGCTGTATCACACAAACCCGTTTGGTCGCAGACAAGGATACAAATGGTGTCTTGTCCAAAATAATTGATATTGGGCATATAAGACAAACACACTTGGTTGCCATTGACGACGGGCGTAGTTGCTGAACCGTTCAGAGCTGGCGTGAGCAATGACGCTGTAAATGTATCACCCGCATCGGGGTCTATGATGCTTTGGCAGAACTCAACTAATGAATCCTCTACGGCTATAATGGATCTGCGTGTCAAAAAAGGTTTGTCATTAACAGGTGTTATACTGAGGGGTATCTTAGCCGTATCGCACAAGCCGTTGTTGTCACAAACGATGAGACAAATCGTATCTCTACCATTGTAATTGGCTGTGGGTGAATAGGTTACGCAGACTTTATTCTCAACAATTGCCAACGATTGAGCAATGCCATGCGCTGGTTGACTGCATAAAGTTGCCGTAAAAGCATCGCCAAAATCTGGATCAATAATATTTGAACAAATCCTAACTGTTGAGTCTTCGGGCAGTGTTATAGGCGTAACGGTAACAATTGGTTTGTCATTAACAGCCGTAATCGTAATTGGAATTTTAACCGTATCGCATAAACTTGTTTGGTCACAAACAATGAGCTGAACCGTGTCTTTTCCGTTGTAATTCAATGAAGGTGAATAGGTTACGCATACTTGATTGTCGCTAAAAGAAGGTGTTTCCGCAATGCCATGAAGTGGTTGGCTGCATAAATTAGCCGTATGCGTGTCGCCTAAATCGGGATCTGAAACCGTTGCACAAATCGTTACTGTCGAGTCCTCTTTGAACGATTTTGGGGTAAACGTAATTAAAGGTTTGTCATTTACTGCCGTTATACTGAGGGGTATCTTTGCTGTATCGCACAAGCCTGTTTGGTCACAAACGATGAGACAAACGGTATCTTGACCGTAATAATTCAATGAAGGTGAATAGTTTAGACATACTTGATTGCCATTCACTACCACCGTTTGGGCTGTGCCATGAGTCGGTTGACTGCATAGAGTCGTTGTAAAAGTATCGCCCTCATCAGGGTCTGAAATGGTTTGACAAATTTGAAGAGGTGTATCTTCTGCGGTTGCAAAAGGTGTTTTAGTAACACTCGGTGCATCGGGTTTAGGCGTAATTGTTATAACATGATTTATGGTAAAACATAAGCCAGTTTGGTCGCAAACAGTCACACAAATCGTATCTAATCCATTGAAATTTAAAGTCGGTATGTAATTGATACACAATTCATTACCATTTACTGAGGGGGTCACAATGCCACCATTTTCTGTGCTGCAATTCTGAAATATAAAAGGACCATTGGGCGTATCAACATCGTTAATTGTGGTACACACATTGAGGGTTGCGTCTTCTGCAACTGTCGCGGGTAATCGGTTAATAGCCGTTGGCGCATCAGGCACAGGCGTTACCATTATCGGAATATAAGCCGTTACACAAGCCCCTCTTTGGTCGCAAAGCGTCACGCAAACGGTATCTTGTCCATTATAATCCAATAAAGGTGTATAGGTGAAACACAGTTGACCATTTTGAGCCGTCGGTGTTGTGGCAGTACCAACTTGCGCACCGCACAATGTTGCGGTATGCGTATCGCCGTCATTAGGGTCTGAATACGTCACACACAGCGTTTTTGTTGAGTCCTCTGGCGTTGTCTTAGCAGTCACGACGATAACAGGTGTATCATTCGGTCTTGGATAAACCATAATATAAACCGTTGCCGTATCACACAAACTCGGTGAACCACTGTCGCACACCACATATTTAAATTTGTCAGCACCCGTAAAAGTTGAGCTGGTTGGCGTATAAGTGAATGAACCATTGGCATTTATCGTTACAGAACCATTTACTGGATTGCCACCCGTTGGAGGTAAAGTATTGTAAGTCAATGTATTGCCATTTGGGTCGCTGTCGTTTGATGCCAACGAAGCGGTTATGGTTGCACCTTTATAACCCGCCGCCGCATCGTCTTGCGCATTGGGTCGGTCATTAGCCGTTGCATTGTTGTCAACCGACACAGTGATAATGACCGTTGCCGTATCGCATAAATTAGGCGAACCGTTGTCGCAAATCCGATATTTGAAAGTGTCTTGACCTATGAAATTATTATTAGGTGTGTATGTAAAATTGCCATTGGCATTTAGGGTTACACCACCATTTGTTGGGTTGCGAGTAGGTGTTGTTGTTAGGTTTAAAGTATGCGCATCTGGATCAAAATCATTGTTTAATACATTGCCATTAACGGCTATATTCAGCAATGTTTGAGCATTGTCATTCAAAGCAATTGGTGCAATATTTTGACCACTCATGGCAGGTTCATCGGTCACTTTAACATAAATAGCAGCTGTGTCGCATTGTCCAGTTGTGTTGCAAACTTTGTACATTTGAACGGCAGTTCCCTTGAAATCGGTCGTTGGCGTAAACGTATAACTGCCCGTTGACTGCAAAGACCATGCCCCCTCCCTACCAGAGCCGATTGTAGTGAATGTCATCGCCCCACCATTCGACGCATCATTGGTTGCTGCCGAACCACTAACAGCTGCATTGATCTTAGTTGCATTGATGTCGTCAATGGCAGTAACACCGCTACAAACCGTTGGCAGACAAAGGCTTAGGTTATCAAAAACGCCACCTGACGTTACAATAAATTGGTCAAAATTTCCATCAGGTGTTGGCTGTGTCAATACGATTTCGTTCATGCCCGTAATGGGTGAACGCGAAGCATCGTGCCAAATCAATTCAATACATTGAGTCGCATTTTGAATATCAAATTGGAGTACCGAAACAGTTATCCATTCGGTACTGACCAATTTAGCACCGAAACCGCCGCCGCCATAATTGGTATTCAAAGAGACGGTGCTAATGGGAAAACCCGTCGTAGAACCGTTTAAATTCTGTGCATTATAGTTGCCGTCATTGGCAGGTGCTTGGCTCGAAAAATTCTCTTGACTGGTAATGGTTGGATTGGCTATCACACTTGGGTTATAGTCGAACCGATAATTTGCATCGCCCATCAAAAAAGTGTGCTGGGCATCATGTGCTTTGATTTGTACCTGTATCGTTACTTTATTGTTCGTACAATCAACGGTTTTAACGGTAGTACGGACATCAAATTGACCATTTTGGGCATTTAGGTATGTGCCAACGAAAAATAAAAGAAGCAGGTAGATAGTATGTTTTACTATACTTCGTGTACAAAATGTCATCGGATTAGAGTTTAATGAATAAAATCATTTGACTAATAGTATCGGTGTGTCTTATTGAATATTTCTTTTATGCAAATTTTATGCCGTATTGGATCCACATGTGTTCTTTCATCTTGTAAGCCTTCGTTTTACTGAGGGGTATAAAACGAAAACGCTTTTCGAGGCATCATGCACAGCATGACGCTACGTGTTTAAAAAAATTCCTTACTTTTGCTTTTCGATACTAACCAAACACTTTATTTTTCTATGAAAATAATACACTGTACAGAAAACCATCTCGACGAATTGATTAGGGTCGCTAAACAGTCCTTTATTGATGCTTTTGAAAAACAAACAGAACCCGACAATTTTCAAGCATACCTCTCAAAGGCTTTTGAACCCACTTCCGTTATGGCTGAATTGCAGCATCCACAGTCCATTTTTTTCTTTTTACAAACCGATGAAGGGGAAACCGTAGGCTATCTCAAATTGCGTTGGGATAGGTCCGAGGAGTTTTTTCCAACCGATAAAGCCATCGAATTGCAGCGCATTTATTTGCTCGAAAAGTTCTGGAACAAAGGTTTTGGTAAAATTCTCTTAGAATTTTCCGAATCTTACAGTCGTGAACAAGGTTTCGAGTGGATTTACCTCATCGTCTGGTTCAAAAACCAAGGTGCCATCAAGTTCTATGAACGCGAAGGCTGGGCGATTTTTGGGAACAAAGACTTTCAGTTTGGCAATGAAATTCATCACGACTTTGCCCTTAGAAAATCGTTATTGGTTGCTGGTTGATTGGGTTGGGCTTCACTCATGTTCGGGGAACTTTGAAAGTTCCCCGAACATAGTGCTTGCATTCACCATTCACCCTTTAAGGTATTCACCATTAAAATATTCACCATTCACATTAATATTTTATTTTGACCAAACTTCGAATCACATACCGACAAATATTTGCCATTGCTTTACCCCTAATATTAGGCAGCGCCGGGCAAAACATCGTTGCTTTGAGCGACTCCATGTTTTTATACTACCGCAGTGATGAAGACTTTGCGGCGATTGGTTTCGTTGGCGTTTTTTACCTCATTATTGCAGCCATTGGCTATGGTTTTTCAAAAGGTGGGCAAGTCCTCATTGCGCGCCGCATGGGCGAAGGCAAGCCCGAAGAAGTGGGGCGCAACTTTTTCGATATGCTTTATTTTGAGTTTGCGTTGGCACTCATCATGTTTTTATTTATGCAATTCGGTTGCCCGACGTTCTTTCATTGGTTCGTCAAATCGCCTGTTATTTATGAAAAAAGCCTTGAATTCTTGAAATATCGGTCTTGGGGCGTGTTTTTTAGCTATGGTGGTCTGGCGATGATTTCGCTTTATACAGGCGTTGCGCGTACGAAGTTTATCATGATTGACACTGCCATCATGGGCATTATGAACATCGTTTTGTGCTATCTTTTGATTTACGGAAAAATGGGATTGCCTGAAATGGGCATCGGTGGCGCAGGTTTGGCAAGTACCATTGCCGAAGCAACTGCCTTTGTTTTCTTCGTGATATATATGTTTTTTGATAAAAAAGCTGAAGCCTATCACCTGTTCAAACCTCGAAAAGTTGACCTCAATATCATTCGACAACAGATGTACATCAGCATCCCCTCAGTAGCGCAGCCTGTTGTGGGCTTGGGCAGTTGGTTTGTCTTTTTTAGTTTTGTTGAAACGTATTTAGGAATCCGTGCATTAGCGGTTACGAACCTCGTGCGCATGGTTTATTTATTCCTTTCGATACCGAGTTGGGGTTTTGCATCGAGCATCAATACCCTCGTTTCAAACGTCATTGGGCAACGTGAATTTAAGTTGGTGATGCCAACTATTTGGAAAACCGCAAAAATCTGTTTAGCCGTTACGATGTGTTTATCCCTACCAATTCTCCTATTTCCATCCACTTTTTTATTGCCTTTGTTACACAAAACAGGCGAAACAGGCTTGATACGAGAAGCCTTGCCCGTTTTGCGGTTGCTGATTGTTATTTTAGCTATTTTCAGCGTTGGCAGCGTCTATTTCAATGCCTTGGCAAGTATGGGTGCCGCAGCATTAGGTTTGGCTTTGCAATTCGTTTGTGCGATAGCTTACGTGGCTTTTATCCACGTTGTCCTCAATTATACTGAGGGGGGGCTAACATGGGCATGGGGTGGCGAAATTTTCTATTGGGCTGTCATGATGGTGGTGACGATTTGGTATTTGAAGTCGGAGCGATGGCATAAGATGCGTGTGTAAAATAGAATCAGCCAGAACACCTGTTTTTTATGAAGTTTTGGCTGCAATAGTTTATTATATCAGCCAGTTTTGATATTTTTTGTATCAAAATTGGCTGATTGCAATTCACGTTTCACGTTAGGAAAACATTGACACAGTTCGAGATTGTTCACAGAACGGTGTCAACTTCACTCAGTAAAAACACAATTCCACTCAGTAAAAACACAATTCCACTCAGTAAAAAGACAATTCCACTCAGTAAAAACACAATTCCACTCAGTAAAAAGACAACTCCACTCAGTAAAAAGACAACTCCACTCAGTAAAAAGACAACTCCACTCAGTAAAAAGACAACTCCA
>JAYSQG010000482.1:0-10265 GCA_043721685.1 Saprospiraceae bacterium
GAACTTCGCCAGGTCCTGCAGTCGAACCTTGGACCGGCCCGCGAGCGCGTGACCGCGGGGGACGATGTGTTTTTATTGTCAAAATGGGTGTCTTAATTTTAGATAAAGACACGAAAAAAGCCTCATTTCGGTATGACCGAAACGAGGCTTTTTGATAGAACTCAGATAATATCGACTAATGACAATATTAACTAATGACTACTTAATACTCATCTTCATTGAAGAAAAAGTCATCTTTGCGCGGATAATCGGGCCAGATGTCTTCGATACTTTCATACAATTCATTTTCTTCATCGAGTGCTTGAAGATTTTCAATAACTTCAAGTGGTGCGCCCGAACGGATACAAAAATCGACTAATTCATCACGTGAGGCGGGCCAAGGCGCTTCTTCTAAATGTGAAGCTAATTCAATCGTCCAATACATATTTTACAAAATTTTTGTTTACAAAAAAAAGAGAGGTTGCTAATTATTTTAATGAAAAAACTAATTCATTCAAAAAGTCCGCAAATGTACTTTTTCAAATTAAAAAGTTCAATACTGAGGAGGCTAAATTTTTAATATTTTTCCATTTTACAAAATTAACATAGCATCACCATAACTATAAAAACGGTAATCTTCTTTTATGGCTTGTTCGTAAGCTTCCATGACTAATTCATGACCTCCAAAAGCGCAAACCATAATAAGGACACTCGATTTTGGCAAATGGAAATTTGTAATCATCGAATTGGCAACATGAAAATCATAAGGCGGGAAAATAAACTTATTTGTCCAACCTTCTGCCGCTTTTAGTTGATCATTGGCAGTGACCGCCGATTCTATGGTTCTCATAACAGTCGTACCGACCGCACAGACTTTTTTCTGCGCATCCATAGAAGCATTGACGATATTCGCTGCGTTTTCAGTGATTCTGAAATATTCAGCTTCCATTTTGTGCTTCGACAAATCTTCAACATCAATTGTCCGGAAAGTACCCAAACCGATATGTAAGGTAACTTCTGAAAAGTTTACGCCTTTCAGTTCCATACGTTTCATCAACTCGCGGCTGAAATGTAAGCCCGCTGTTGGTGCTGCAACTGCCCCCACAGATTTTGCATAAACGGTTTGATAGCGTTCTTTATCCGTTTCGTCGGCTTCACGTCCGATATATTTCGGCAAAGGTGTATTGCCCAAATAATTCAAATCCCGTTCAAATTCCTCATCCGTTCCGTCATACAAAAAGCGTATAGTACGTCCACGTGATGTTGTGTTGTCCACAACTTCAGCTACTAAAACCTCATTGCCTTTTTTGTCTTCGAAATAGAGTTTGTTGCCAACACGAATTTTACGAGCAGGGTCAACCAAAACATCCCACAATTTAGCATCATGGTTGAGTTCACGAAGTAGAAAAACTTCAATAGTCGAGCCTGTTTTTTCTTTTTTTCCGTAGAGACGGGCTGGGAAAACCTTGGTATCATTGAAAATCATCACATCACCTTCCCCAAAATAGCCCAAGAGATCTTTAAATACTTTGTGTTCAATTTTACCTGTATCGCGGTGCAAAACCATGAGTCGGCTTTCGTCGCGATTGGGTGCAGGGTATTGAGCAATGTGTTTTTTGTCTAATTCAAAATTGAAATTCGATAATTTTGTACGCATACTTTAAGTATATTATTTATCTATTAGTTTGATTATCAATGCTTTACATTGAAAATAAAAGACGGATTTCTGAATAGGCTGCAAAAGTACATTTTTTTGAACCTTTTTGTTGTTTTCTGTAATTTAAAAATGATTTTATTGAAAAAAAGTTCGTAAACGGGGTTTAATTTTCCTTTTCCTGAAATCGAATTGTTGTATTTTACCCCCCCCTCAGTATAGAGTCGATTTTAGAGACTCTGTTTTCCCATGTGGTTACTTTTATTCGCTTTTATAATTTTTTTCAAAATCTGTCCAATTTGTTGTTTTATGACTGTGTTAAAATTATTTTATGCCATTTTGAATGAAAAACCAATGAGTTGTCTAATTTTAAGCCGCTTAATTGTTAATGACAAACCACATTTTAAAATCAAAAATATAAACGAATGGCTAACAATTCTCTTTTTAGACGTAAACCCCTAAGTAAAATTTTACAAGAAGGTGGCGATCATGGCGAAGGCAAACTTGACCGCAACCTAAAATTGCGCGATTTGGTCTCTATGGGCATTGCAGCCGTCGTAGGTGCGGGCATTTTCTCAACGATTGGTTCGGCAGCTTACAACGGCGGTCCTGGAGTCGTCTATTTATTTGTTATTGCAGCGGTCACTTGTGGCTTTACGGCTTTGTGTTATGCTGAATTTGCTTCACGTGTGCCAGTTGCGGGCAGTGCCTACACCTATTCTTATGTGACTTTTGGTGAATTAATCGCTTGGATTATCGGCTGGGCATTGATTTTAGAATACGCTATTGGCAATATTGTCGTAGCGATTTCATGGTCGAGTTATTTCAATAATTTACTGAGGGGGGTAGGCATTCACCTTCCCCTATGGATGATAACGGATGGCGGAACGGCTCATGTTCTCTACGAAACGGCTTTGGCTGATGGTAAACCGCTTGAAAACATGGCTTGGACAACTGCGCCGATGATTGGTGATTGGCATGTCATTTTCAATCTGCCTGCCTTTGTCATCGTCGTACTTGTAACGGCTTTAGTATATATTGGAATAAAAGAAAGCAAAAGATGGGCGAATGGCATGGTCGTTTTCAAATTGGCTATACTCTTTGTCGTTATTTTGGCAGGTTGTTTTTATGTCCAACCTGAGAATTGGAATCCTTTTTTACCCAATGGTTTTAAAGGCGTTATGATGGGTGTTTCTGCTGTTTTTTATGCCTATATCGGTTTTGACGCCATCTCAACAACGGCTGAAGAATGTGAAAACCCGCAACGTGACTTGCCTCGTGGTATGATTTACGCCTTAATAATATGTACGGTCATATATGTCCTAACAGCATTGGTCATTACAGGTATGGTCAACTACAAAGAATTTTTGGGCGTTGCTGACCCATTGGCTTATGTTTTTGAAAAAACGGGTTTGACAAAACTCAATTACGCTATTTCTATTAGTGCTGTTGTTGCAACAACGAGCGTTTTACTCGTTTTCCAAATCGGTCAACCGCGTATTTGGATGTCCATGAGTCGTGATGGTCTTTTGCCGAAAGCCTTTTCAAGGGTGCATCCTAAGTACAAAACGCCTTCTTTCGCAACCATCGTAACGGGTGTTTTGGTGGCTGTTCCTTCTTTATTTTTAGATGCGGCTTTGGTAACTGATTTGACGAGTATCGGAACTTTGTTTGCCTTTGTTTTAGTCTGCGGTGGCGTTCTGATGTTGCCAACAGAGGATAAACAGGTCGGAAAGTTCAAATTGCCTTATATAAATGGTCAATTTATCATTCCAGTTGTGTTTTTGACGTTCCTATATTTTTTTCAGGAAAGGGTTATTAATGCTTTTGCTAACATCACAGATCAACCACACCAAGAGTATTTATTGCTCATTTTCATTGTCATAGCGACGGGTATGACGATTTATACTTTATTGAAAAAATGGTCTTTCATTCCTGTTATGGGTGTGCTTTTCTGTACTTATTTAATGATAGAAATTCCTGTCAAATCATGGTATGTATTCTTTGGCTGGATGGCTCTGGGTCTGTCGATTTATTTTCTATACAGTATGAAAAATAGTAAATTGGTTGATTCGTGATTGGTTACTCGTGATTTGTTAATAAGGAACGTATAAAAAACAAAGTCGCGTTTTGTCATTCTGTTTTGTCATTCAGGAGGAGTCAATGCCGAACCACCAACTTCTTCGTCTGTACTTCCTTGCCATATTGCAGCGTCACGAAGTATGTGCCATTCGGATAATCAACTGTTGGTATCTCCACATTACCGACGGTGGCACCCCTCAGTAATCGAGAGAAAATCACTTGCCCAGACGCTGTTTTAGCTTCTATCGTTACATCCGTTGGGTTTTGGAATTGATAGGTGACATTTGCTTGGTTGCGGGTGGGGTTGGGGGAGACAGAGAAACCTTGCTTGCCAAAGCCTGTTGTATTGGACAATTCTGTATTTAATATCGCATCAACGTCGCTTATTTTATCTTTTGTTTTTACGGTTGTTGTTATAGGCGGATTATTAGCCACAACGGACGATTGCGGGTCAACATTGGCTCTTGGACGTTGAATGCCAACAAGAGACGGCAGCATCGTCGTCAGTTTATCGCCAATGCCTTTGCGAACGGTGAAGCACGGGATGCGTACCTTGCTGCCATCGTCATAACGCACTTGATTTTGTCCTTGTTTCGGCAGTTCCACACTGTCGCGGTTATTGGTGGAGTGGATGAGAATAACCACGATTGCCCCTGCTTTTTGGGCATTATAGACCTGTGTGCTGACATCGCAGCCTGTATTTAGATAGAGCAAAGCGACTTTGCCTTTGAGACTGTCTTTGGGCAGTTTGCCACATCTGCGCTCGACGGTTTGGCGCATCGGGAATCTGCCTGTTGAGTCCCTTCTGGTGTCGGCTTTGAGAACTTGGACAGTATCTAAAGCGACCACCATCGTCGCCGTGAAATCTATATCGGGCTTGTCCTTGCCGAAGGGCATCGGATAGAGCATAAAGCGTTGGTTGTTGTTGTAAACAGACAGCACGACGGTGTCGCGTCTTTGCGCCTGTCCGTATAGGCTGTTGGCGATGGCGATGTATATAATGAGTAGCGTTATTTTTTTCATCTTTTTTTGTTTTTGTTGTGTGATTAGGAGCATCGCCCCCTCAGTATAAGCCCATATTATGGGGGCAAAGACCCCTTGAATAGTAGATGTCGGTGAAAACACCGACACCAGCACGTCCGTAGTTTTGCTTGGTGGTAGTCGCTAATTTAACTAAGACCTATTGCCAGCGGTTGCTTTGATTGACTTGACCACTTGACGGTTGGTCATAGCTGTATGCCAAGTCATCTATCAAACCGTAAGTTGCGGCTGTATAGCCGTTTGAAGTCCATGAACCAGCGTTTAAACCATTGCGTTGCAGGCTTGGGCTTGCTTTTGATATTTCAATGAACTTTCTTGACCCCTCAGTATAGTGGTTCTTTTTAAAGAAAACCGAACTTAGCATACATAAACACCCTGCGCCAACGGCTCCTCTGGCGAGCGGCAATACTCTAATTAAAATTTACCAAACAATCGTTTGATAATGAAATTACCAATAGTAATAGGAATCCAACTAATAACAGCAAGAATCAGTGCTGTAGCGACGATGTGTAATAAACCTATTAGAAACCCTGAAACTCCATAAATTTCTTGGGCATTCATTCTAAAAGGTACTTTTCCCAATAAAGACATTATTGAAATTAAGAGTCCTAATGGTAAATACCCAAAGAAACAGTTCCAAAAAAGGAAACCAAATAAATGATTTGGCTTTTCAGTAAATTTTTTAAAATATTCCATAATTGAATTTTTTAACTATTATTAAAAATGATTTCTATGAATTCAAGCTTTTTACTCAAAAGGAAGGTATCCATTTTGTTATTTGATCTATTTTGTCTTCTACATATGTTGCTGCCGCACCCGCTATGTTTTTAGCCGCTTCTTTAACTTCATGGAAATTAATTCCTACTTTAAGAGAGGCTGGGCCAAACCCAATAGTAAGGGAGACCGATTTACTACTAATTTCTGCTTTAGCTTTTGTATTTCCCTCTTTGTCTTTTATAGAACCTTTATCTAAAGTTGGGCCAGACATTTCATTAGTAGTGCCTTTAGCTGAAATTTTAGTTGTGACTTTTGCTGCATGTGCACTTAATCCTTTATCTCCAATTGTAGCTTCGGCATACATTATTTTTGTTTCTCCTGTAATTGTCCCTCCATCTTCATTAGAAACTGCTACCTTTACTTTAGCTACTCCAATATCAATTTTCCCTTCTGTACCAAAATAATTAGCTCCGACTTCTACGCCTACTTTTTCTTCAACAGCCCCTTCAATAATGACAGCATTTCCTATATTATCTAAAGCTTTCATAAACTTATTTGCCGCTTCTGTACTCTTATCTCCATCACAATTAACCCCAGGTGGGCAAGGCTCAGTGCCATCCGGGTCAACAAACCTAATCGGATTATCAAACGCATAATTATAAGGTGAATGTCGCCGCATCTTTTCAGCCAACGGGTCAACCGCCAACCACCGCGCCATAGCAGGGTCATAAAACCTTGCCCCGTAATCATTCCAATTCAGCCCAAAATCCACATTCAGTTCCTTATCGTTGTACTGGTATTTGTTCTTCGCTTCAGGAAAAGAGCCATTCCAGTTCCCTTCCATATTTAAACCAAAGGGATAGTAGTTATTGATTTGTTTGATATCAGACTCACCCACCACACCGTCGTTATTAGCATCTGTAAATGTCACACGGGTATTGCCTAAGTGGTCACGCAGTACGTATTCATGCAAAAATGAGCCATCATCTTGTCTTGACACAGACCCCTCAGTATGCCCGAGCCTTTGTAGCACATTGTCTTTGTATTCCACCCCATTCACGTAGTTATAGACCACAGTAGGTACACCACTGTTTTTGTCTTTGACAATTTTTTGCAATTTAGTACCTGACGCATCATAGACAAATTCGATTGTGCCACCAATAAAGGCGTTTTGGGGGTCATCAATACGAATATACATCGGTAAATTCAGATAATTGTACTTGATTTCAGAAATACCTTTGTGTCTGTCATAAGTCAAATTGCCATTTTTATCATACGCATAATCCACATCGCTTGAAGCGGTTCTTGTATTAGCATATTTAAATCCTTTAGTGACGATACTGTTATACGTTATCCGCAATAATTGGTTGCTTTGATTGACTTGACCACTTGACGGTTGGTCATAACTATATGTCAAATCATCAATCAAACCATAAGTGGCTGCGGTATAGCCGTTTGATGTCCATGAGCCAGCGTTTAAACCATTGCGTTGCAAACTTGTGCTTGTTTTTGATATTTCAATGAACTTTCTTTATCCCTTGATACAGCGGTGTTTTCTGTAAAAGACCGAACCCAACACGTCCATTTTTCAGTTTGACGTTTGTGGTAAAACAAACTAACACCCCTGTGAGCGGGCTATCTTATCTTACGTTTATAAATGGAAGCATTTTTATATTGATGAGATGATTTTCCATATGTTGAAGTAATACGAGAACCATCATCATTATAATCTTCTATATACAAAATATCGCCTTTTATTTGAATGTTTCGACAATATTTTGTTTGAATGCTACATAATTTAATTCCACATCCTGCTGTGTCTAAATAATAGCCTATTATCGACACACTATATTTATTATCTTTTTTTTCTATTATCTCTTTTAAAGCACAAGTGAAATATCCGTTATGTTTTTTAAACTCGTTTATTAGTATATAAACACTATCGTTTTCTATTGCTTTCCATACAATATTACACAATTTCTTTTTAATGTTGTGAATACACAAACTATTAGTAAACACATTAGGAGATTGCCCAAAAAGCATATTAATATTGAACATTGTCAATAAAATGCTTACACATATAATCTTATTCATATTATTTATTCTTTACCTGGTAAAATTATCGTTTTGTGAAATAATGCAGCACCATTAATCAAATCTCTTTGATACCACATCGGTAAATCTTTTGGTTTACCTGTCTTTTTATCGAAATGAATTTTAATATACCTCTCAGCTTCTACTCGATAGCCAGCTCTTTCATAAGAATCAAAATCTTTGTAATCATTTCTAATACCATTTGCTATTTCTATTATATCCCGAGCATGTTTTTTTTCATGTACTAATGATTGTCTAAATACAAGAGGATTCATCAAACCAACTTTATCTCCATAGCCAAACTCCATTGTTGTTGTATTGTTCTTAGGATCGAAAATCCTAGAAACCGAGGCATATGTTTTTGCGCTCTTTAAATCATTTATTGATGTAAATCTCTCTGGAGGCAATCCCATAAAATTCATTTGACTCCTAACATATTTATTAGTCCATGATTCATCTGCTTGCCAGTCTCGTTTCTTTTGACTATATTCCTCAACGGAAGCTAAGGAAGCAGTAATTAAATCTTTACCATATTTTTCTTGAACTTCGTCTAAGCTATGAAATGTTTGACCAGAAAAATTTTTATCCTCTACTAAATATAAATTTCCATCTATCTTACCATCATCGTAAATAATACTCCCATCAGCAACATTTACAACTTTTGTTTCTGTCTGCATGCCATCTGGGTCAATAAATTTTATCGGATTATTCATTACGTAGTTATACGGAGACCAACTCATATACTTCTCGCTCATTGGGTCTGGAGACAACCATCTACAACTACTACCATCATAAAACCGCGCCCCATAATCATTCCACTCCAATCCAAAATCACTATTCAGTTCTTTCTCATTATACTGGTATTTGTTCTTCGCTTCAGGAAAAGACCCATTCCAGTTCCCTTCCATATTTAAACCAAAGGGATAGTAGTTATTGATTTGTTTGATGTCCGACTCACCCACCACACCGTCGTTATTAGCATCCGTAAATGTCACACGGGTATTGCCTAAGTGGTCACGCAACACATATTCATGGTTGTAAGACACCGCACCTGTCGGCGCATACACTTGTCGGGTGACTGCCCCCTCAGTATGAGCGATGCGTTGCAGCACAAAATCTTTATATTCCACACCATTCACATAGTTATACACTTCGGCAGCCGTAAATTCTTAGCTGGGCCTTTGAACCATAGAAAACTACTTCTTGCAGTAATCTATTTTAAAATGTTCAATGAATTCTTGAATAAACACCTGCGCTACTTCTGGTTTTAAATTATCATTATTCACTTGAAAATAAAGATTGACTTTAATTGAGTCTGATAAAAAATTAACATCATAATAGCGCACTTTACTAGTACTAATCCACCCTTTATCGGTTATCAAAATTTTTTCATCTCTATTTTCCGATGTATTTAAATACCTTTGATGAACATAAATAATACCTTGATTAGTTTCTAATTGAAATATTTGATGTTTATTGTATCCATCTGGTTGTAAGTAATATCCTTTAAATTGTTCTTGAAATTTATTATTAAACTCAATTTTATGATTCAAATAATAGTCCCATGAAATTGAATTAACAAAAGGATTTGCAGATACATTTAGTTCAGGCATCAATATTTTTTCTCTATCAAATAATTTGAAAGTATTATTTGATAGTCGCTTCATACTATCAAACTTAAAATTAGTATACAAACAGGCACATTTTTTACCATCATCTAATTGAATAATATGTTCAAACGTTTTTTCCGTTTTGCACATGATTAAATAAGTACAAATTAGCGAAAAAATTAAAAAATATGTTAGTTCACTACTTTTTCGGAGGATTTGCATGATCTGTAGGTTTTTGATTATTAGGTTGAAATCTATTTTTTAATAAATCTATAATATATTGCGGGGTTCTCGGAACATTTCTACCATTTAACTTAGCCTGCCCATTAAATATTTCATTTATATTTTTGGGCGCATCATACTTTATAAGTGATCCATTTGCGCCTTTGAAAAGAGTCGCTAAACCACCAACGGTATAAACGGGGCTATTAGGTCCACCTGGTTGTAGTTGCGACCCAGACCCATCAGCCATAAAACCTGCTTCGATTTGACTTAATTGCTCTTTATGATGTGAGAAACCCGCTTGATGCCCCATACTATGCACCATAATAAAACCTAAAGCATCTTCTTTGTTCACAGTAAAACCTCCTTGTACTTCTTCAATAAACGCTCCAAGTCTATCAGTTGAAACAACACCAAGGTTATTTGTTGTTGTTTCAGTATTCCCACTGTTATTCCCTTCCCATTCTTTTAATTGGTTTGAAAAGTCAGAACCTACTACACCTTTTACATATTTATTATCATTAAAATAATTAGTAACTTGTGATGGTGTATTTCCAACAAGGAACATTCCATCAGTAGCATCAAGTTTAGATATATCAAAACTGCTTGAAGCTTTTACAACTTGTGTACTTAATCCCATTGTCTTCAAATATTCATTTGCATTTGCAATAGCTTTATTAACCAATTCTTTAGAAACACCAGGTAGTGTGAGTATATAAAGTATATTGTCTCGACCATCGGGGTCAATATATTTTATAGGATTATTTAAAGTATAATTGTACCCTGAATTATTGGGATATTTTATCGACAAAGGGTCAATTCCAGACCATCTTGCCATCGCAGGGTCATAAAACCGCGCCCCATAA
>JAYSQG010000483.1:0-4019 GCA_043721685.1 Saprospiraceae bacterium
ATTCAAATCATCGGAATTTACCCCCCTCAGTATAATCATCAGAAACAACGGTAAAATAAGGATAAATGGCAAATAATTTTTCTCCCAACCAAATTTTCCGACATAATGAATAAGCGTATGAGGCATCGTTTTGACGTATGAAGTCATCATTATTTTAATGAAAACCAAAGGATTGTGAAGAATGAAAGCCATTTGCGCCATCGGAGCAACGCCTTCATTGAGCTGTTGACCGATGCGGAAGGTCGGGTTGTAATCTTCAAAACGAATATATAAAGGGGCAATGATTTTTGACCACCAAACGACAACAGCGACGTTTGAAGCAAGTAACAAAAAAGATAACAGATATTTCTGGTTTTTACTCTGAAAACGCTCTTTTGGCATGAAAAAAAACAAAAAAACGAGTGGTAAATAGACAATTTTATTGAGTGAAATAAGGACAGTGCAGATGCTGAATGTTAGTATTTGAATTTTTGTTATTTTATTTTTTTCAAAAAACATTTTGACAAAAAGGGAAATAGCAAGGAACGAAAGAGCGTTTGTAATGACATCGGCATTTAGGCTCGCATTAATGAACAACGAAGCGGGTAGGAGTGCGAGCAAAGCAAAAAGTTCTTTTTTGATAGGTATGATTTGAATAGATGCGTAAACAATTACTATCCAAAGTATTAGTGTAAAAAGCCGCGCAAAGTAAAAAATACTGAGGGGGGTAAATCCCAAGTTCTTAAACAAAAAAATAGAAACCGATTGAGGGAAATAGGCGGTCGGTGCATAAACGGCGGTATTAGAGAAGTCTATGAAAGTCTTTTGTTGTTCGTTCAGCGGCGTTTTTAAATGATAAAAAATGGTATTGCTTTTGATACGTTGTTCAAAGTGAAAAGGTAGCTGCACGAAAGGTGCAGAGATAGTCAAAAGACTGGATGGTAAGGAATCGCCGAGCCGATTGTCAAGCGTTTTTTGTCCAACAAGCTTCCCCTCCCGAAAACATTGGGATGTGCCATCTGCAATTTGCCAACTTCGATAAAAATGATTGAACTCATCGGGTGCCTGAAACGGCGGCACAATCACGGCGTAAATGATGCCAAAAATCGAAGCCGTAAGTAGGAAAAAACGATGTGGTTTCATAAGGCGAAGATAATGGATAGTTGATAATGGAGAATAATTATCAACTATCCACTATCCATTATCACCTAAATTCAATAATATATTTGAGAAGTTCTATAAAACATCTAATTTTGTGCATACATATTTCCCAAGTTCCAATAAATTTTCCAAGACTTCATATTCCCATGAATCGATTCAATAAACACTTGATGTTGGCTGGCTTTTTATTTTCTTTGCTTTTTAGCTTGCCCAACTTTGCAACAAACACTGTAGCTATTCAATCCAATCTGGTTGATAGCGTTCGTCTTTATGCGACTCGTACGACGACAACTATTCCTAATATTGTTAATATTGACATAACCGTTGGTGGCTTCTTAGATATCAATCAGTATGTTTTTTCCATTGGTTGGGATGCGACAAAACTTCAACTTCTCGGGGTGGACAATAACTTCGTGGCGGCATTTTCAACGGCGAATATTGATATCAGTAATTCTTCTTTTGGTAAAATAAATTTTACGTGGTCGGGTACACCTACGACTTTAGTTGATGGCACACAAGTATTTAGGCTTCGTTTTTATGCTCAATTTCCTTCACCTTCGCCAGTTTTAATCAATTTTATCAGTGATCCGCCTACATATACGACGATTTTCAAAAACTCATTAAATCAAACGATACCTTTAGCAGGGAGCTACGGTCAGGTGCGTATTGTCAGTTGTATGCAGATAGCGCCCAGTTTGAGATGCAGCACTGCGACACTTTTATGTCCTAAAGATATGCCTATTTGTGGTAAGCTGCCTGTTTCAAATACACAAGACAATCCTGGAAATCAGATTTCATGTGGCAATATTCAAAATAATGTTTGGTTGGCTTTTATTGCAGGTTCGGATAGTTTGAAATTAAAGATTAAAGCTTCGAATTGTAATGGTGGCGCCGGGTTTGGTGATGGTATTCAAATATCTGTTTTAGAGAGCAATGATTGTTTAAGTTATAACCGTTTAGCATGTAATGCAGCTATCAAAAACGGTGAAGAAGCCATATTAGAAATCCCTGAAAGGGGAAGGTTAACGATTGGTAAACAGTATTATATCATGCTTGATGGCGTCACTGCCGATGTTTGTGAGTTCCAAATAGATGTTATGGCTGGTATTATCGGTTCTACGATGACAACAGTACCCGCTATCAGTGGTGCTTCAACTGCCTGCGCTAATCAATCAAATATGCCCTTTTCGATTCCTGCACAAACGGGTGCATTGGGTTATATTTGGAAAATAGCGGGCAACAGTGCGACCATTTCAAGCGGCAATAACACCCCCTCAGTAAATGTCAATTGGGGAACAATGGCGGATAGTGTTTGTGTTCAGGTCATCGGTCGGTGCGATACAAGTGCAAGACGTTGTAAATTTGTGGACATAGGCACACGTTCGGTTCGTGATATTACGGTTGAAAAATGTGCAACAAAGACTTATTTTTTTAAAAACCAAAACATCTTAAACCCTGGAAATTATTCAGATACTTTAACTTCAAGCTCAGGCTGCGACTCGGTTGTTAATTTGACATTAGCGAATTATCCTTTAGCGACTCGGACGATTGACACGTCTGTTTGCATTGGTTCTTATGTACAAATTGGTGTGCGTAGATATTCTGTAAATGGAACATATAAAGACACTTTGGTCGGTGCATCCTATCAGGGGTGTGACTCTATTATTACTTTGAATTTGATAGTGATTCAATCGAGTATCAGTTTAACTAAGAGTAGTAATTTGAGTTGCACTGTAACCAGCGTTGTATTATCAGCTTTTCATGCTCAATCACCTTCATCTGCCATCCCAAGTTTCGAATGGAGGAACAGTACGGGGACAGTTCTTAGTACAAATTCTACGGCAACAGTTTCTATTTCAGGTACTTATAAATTCAAACTCACTCTTACGCATAATGGCATCAGTTGCTCGCAAGAACAAACGATTACTGTTGTTAAAACCGATTCTATACCACCAAAACCCAATTTAGTAGGTGTGACAGAGAGTTGTCCGGCGACCTCTGAAACGTTTAATATCAACAATCCAGTGGGTGGTCATACCTACAATTGGGTCGTTATGAACGGTACTTTTTCTGGGGCGGGCACTAGCCGAATTTCAGTTAATTGGAATGCGAATATTACATCGGCAATGGTCTGTGTGGATGCCGAAAATCTTTGTGGTAAAAGCGATACTATTTGTAAATCAGTGGATATAGCGAAAATTCCCACCCCCCTCAGTATAGCAGGCGATGCGACAGTTTGTCCGAATTCAACGGGTAGTTACAATGTTACAGCCACTCCCAATGTGACAAATTATCAATGGTCGGTGACAAATGGCACAATTTCAAGTGGACAAGGAACGCCCACAATGAATGTTTCGTGGGGTGATTCTGCAACGGGGCGGGTTTGCTTGATACCGACGAATCGGTGTGGTTCGGCTACAAAAACCTGTTTTGATGTTCAAATCCGCAATTCACCACCTGATTCGATTCCGATTCAAGGAAATACGTCTGTTTGTTCTAATGATACATCTGTTTTTAGTGTCAATTTAGCTGGCAGTATGCAGTTCAATTGGGAAGTGCCTGCTGGTGCGACAATACTGAGGGCTCAAGGAACGAATACGATTTTAGTTGTTTGGGGTTCGTTTTTGGGCAATGCGACGATTGGGTTGACGCTGACAAATGCTTGCAATTTGACTCGAAAAGTCACATTTAAGGCTAATATTAGAGACGCTGCGCTGATTAACCCTGTTATTACCGGTACAGCATCGGTTTGTCCCATGAGCCGAGCCAATTATTCAATTCCAACAAATGCGGCCATTACGGCTTATAAATGGACAGTGCCGGTAGGGGCAAATATTGTTGGCAGCAGTACGACGAATTCAATTTTAGTGGATTGGGCA
>JAYSQG010000484.1:0-14158 GCA_043721685.1 Saprospiraceae bacterium
GCAATTGAGGCAAGTTGTTTAAATGGTATATTGTTCAAAAAAAAGCCCTATCATTCTATTGAAACCAAAAATTACTCGGCGCAATCCCTGTTTTCAAGGAATCTTGCAGCGTTTTAGTGCTGTTAAACACATAAACAACACCCGCAGAGCTGAAATTTTTAGCATCAGCGCAAAAAACATTCCCTGTTTTCGGGTCAATGCCTAAGCCATACAATGACGCAAAGGTCGCAGATGTGGCGGGTTTGTCAATCCATACTGAGGGGGGGGTTGAAGTCAAATCTTTTTGATAAATCGCCTTGCCACCGACAAAATACAGCATGTTTTTAGTGCTGTTGACGACCAAAGAACTCGAACCTTGTGGCACATTAAAAGTCGCAACAACAGCATTGTTTTTAATTTGTACCAATTTGCCACTTGGTGCGCCCCACGAACCGCCGCACAAGACCCATACATCGCCATTGGCATCTTGCACAAGGCTGTTTGGTGCAACGCCAACGTTGATTTTCGCTGTCACGGTTTCCGAAGCCACGGCAATAATCGCCACCGTCGAGTCTTTGTCGAAACCACCGTTGTTGACAGCCCAAACAGCCGTGCCAACACGCAATAAACGCTCTGCGCCTTTGCCTGTGGCGATGGTTTTAGTGAATTTTTTCGTCGCCAAATCCAATACTTTGACTGCACCGACAACACCATTGCTGCCCCATTCGCTGACAAATGCCTTTTTGTCGTCAATATTAAGGAAATAACGGGGCAAAGTTGTGCCAACAATAGAATCTTGGAACTTAAAAGTGTTCGCATCAACGACCATCAACTTATTGGCGTTGTTGACGACGAGATACGCCTTACCATTGGCAACAGACATGGATTGCAAAATGTTGCCAATCGCTGCGCCCCCGTTTTCAGCCGCAAAAATGTCGTTTTTGAGACCGCCAACAGTGCGGCTGTACGAACTGACAGTGCCAGTACCGCCTGAAAATGCGCCTTCTTGCGTAATAAAAACAGTGTTTTGATAAGGTTGGACGGCAGTTGTGTCCGTGTCTTTGCCGCAAGACGCAACAAAGACGGTGAGGGCAAATGTCATTGCCCAAAACATGATGTTTTTCATAAAAAAAATTAAGAAATTGGTGAATAAAATAAGTTTTTTCCCGAACTTATTCACCCACGGAAGGAAAGTTATAAGTGAAAAGTTATAAGTGAAAAGTGAGGGACGTGTCGCCACTCATCACTTTTCACTTACAACTTTTCACTTAATCGTTCTTTCCTGTTTTCCCGCAGGTTTTGAATTCGTGAGATTCGGGCAGGTCTTCTGACTCGTCGGCTTTTTATCGTCTTCCCATTTTAAAAAGTGTTTTGTTTATGGTTTTTAGTGTTTGGATTAACCAAATACTAAAAACAAAACACTAAAAACAGTGACTTCAATTGATAAAAAGTGTTTGATGGACATTAAAAAATGTCCAAAACCGATTTACAGCTGCGGGAACAGTCTTGGTTTTTCACCAAATTCCCTTTTAATGTCGCGCTTTGGGGCGTGACAACCAAAATCGAGGGCGAAGGTATAAAGATTTGAATGGTTAAAGAGTTTAATGCTCATTCAAATTCTTTGTAGGTTAAAAAGTTTATATAGATTTAGGAAATTTTATCAATTACCTAAATCTGATTTCAATTAAAACTAAGACAATGACATTTTTTGACGCACAACAAATAGAAGAATTGCTGCCGATGCACGACTGCATAAAGGTGATGCGCGCCGTTTTTTCGCTGAATTTAGAAGAAGAAACGCTGAATCCACTTCGCAACATTATTCCATTGCCCAACGGTGCGGGTTTAATGGGTTTGATGCCTGCTTACATCAAGCCTTACAAGGTGATGGGCGTTAAAGTATTGAGCGTTTTCTTTGACAATTATAAAAAAGGTTTGAGTTCACATCAAGGCATCGTCAATTTGTTTGAAACGGAGACGGGGCAACTGCTTGCGAGCTTTGATGCGGACAGTATTACAGGCATCAGAACGGCAGCGGTCAGTGCTTTGATGACTGATTTGTTGGCTATAAAAGAGGCGGAAACCTTATGCTTACTCGGTAGCGGTGTCCAAGCAGAAAAACATCTTGAAGCCATTAGTTTGGTCAGACCTTTAAAAAATGTAAACGTTTGGAGTCAAAACTATGAGAACGCACAAGCATTTGTAGAGAAAGTTGCGCCAAACTACTCCCTCCCGACTTCCTCGGGATCTGCGATAAGTATAAAGGCTTTTGCGACTGCCAAAGAAGCGGTTAAAGATGCCGACATCGTTTGTACCGTTACATCTGCCCCCAATCCTGTGATTTTTAACGATTGGTTGACACCACATGTGCATATCAACGCCGTCGGTGCTTGTTCGGCTGATAGACGGGAATTGGACGGCGACATTGTGTTGCAAGCCGATGTGTATGTGGACAGTTACACCTCTGCGCAACATGAAGCAGGCGATATTATTTTGGCAGCAACAGCAGAACGGACGGTTTCAGACATTATAAAAGCAGATATTCACGACATTTTGACGCATAAAGTCCTTGTTGATGTGCATAAAAAGACCGTTTTTGAATCTTTGGGCATTGCGATTGAAGATGTGGCGGCTGCTTGGCATTGTTGGAATACGTACAATCTTAGGGAGATTCCAAATCTCCCTAAGATTTGAACCCATTTGGCTAACCCCTCAGTATAAACGCCCTTTTTGAACTAAAACGCCACGTATTGATACAGCATTTCAGAAACATCTGCCAAAGCCGCAACACCTGCATTGACATCTGTCAAACCTTTGGACAAAAGAACGATGACATATTGCCGTCCATCAGGCAAATAAACAATGCCCGAATCGTTTTGAACGCCTGTAATACTGCCTGTTTTATGTGCCACAACAACTGTTTTGGGTAGTTTTGAAGGAATAATCGAATTAAAATGCTGGTCGGTTAATATCTTAATCATGTCTTTCGATGACCGTTTGTTCACGGCTTTGTGTTTGGCAATTTTTTCAAAAATCAACATCAAATCGTAGGCGGTAACGGTGTTGTTCAGCCCCGCATTAAAGGCTTTGGTGTCTTCTACCCCCCTCAGTATTTGTATGTCATTTGCGCCAAATGTCCGCATGGTGGCATTAACGTTTTTGGCGTTGACCAAATCAATCAACACATTGGTTGCCAAGTTGCTGCTGCGGATAATCATCTGATAAGTGAGGTCATAAATCGTCATTTTATGACCTATTTTCTGATAAATGCTGTCGGCACTGTCATCAGCAATATCCAAACTGAAAGGGCTGCCGTCCACAATGCTTTTGAAATTGTTTTTCAAGGGAATAGAATCCTTCAAAGAGAATTTCCTCGCTTTGGCTTGTTTATAAACCTCTACCATCACAGGCGTTTTCATGGTGCTGGCGGCATGAAAGTTCTCTTTTTCATTGACAAACAGGGTTTGACCTGTTTTTAAGTCTTTGAAAGCGACAGCAAAACTGCCATTGACGGTTGATAATTTGTCTTGAATCGCTTGTTTTACTTGGTCAATAGATGTTTTTTGCGCCAAAATAGGCAGCGAAAGAACAACAAGGCATAAAAGTAGAATTTGGTTTTTCATATTTGATGATTTGATGTGTGGAAATACTTTTGACAACTTTAGTGGGTAAAGATAGAAAGGGAAAATGGTATTTTTAAACGAAAAATGACGGAGCGATTTACATCACTCCGCCAAGGTATTGTGCTTTAAAAGTTGAATTAGTTTTTGAGACAGCCCCTTAGGAGTACTTAAAAATGAACACCTACTGTCAAACCGATGCCTCGATTGCGGCGATAAGGTGCGCTCGAACTTGAATTGGTGGCATTGTCATCTAACAAGTTGTTGATACCTAAATTGTAACGACCTTCAAGATACATTTTGCCTAATGACAGACCTGCACCGACGTTAAAACCCCAATCAATCCGCTTTTCAGTGTTCGCATCATTGGAATAATCCACTGTTTTGTTAGATGTAGAAGTCACGCCTAAGAACGTTAACTCATTTTTGTATTTGCCATTCAAAGCAATGCCGATGTAAGGACCACCCAAGACATAAAAACCGATGCCGTCACCAGAAGTATTGCCCAAACCTAATTTCAAAGAGACAGGTACTTCGATATAATTCGACGTAAAGGTGGAAATGTACTTATTTTTTTCGTCCGTAACATATTGTGATTTACCGCCTTTTTGGATAAAAACCAATTCAGGTTGAATCGCAACATTGTTGGAGATTTTAAAAGGCATAGCTACTGCAAACTGGAACCCAAAAATGGATTGGTTTTCATAATCCTTGTAATTTTTTTCAGTTGCATTGGCAGACATACTGGCAATATTGATACCGCCGCGAATACTCGCTTGTGCTTGAAGGCTTTGTGTTGAAATGGTTGCCATTACGAACAGGAGGACTAATACAATTACTTTTTTCATTTTTTCTAGTTTTTAAAATATATAATTTAATGATTTATAATTAGTATTAAAAAACCTTGCCACTGTGGTACCCCCTCAGTATGTGTGTATTGTGGGGAATAGTGGGGATTTATTTCCCCAAGTTGAAGAAGTTCTGGTATAGAAAACAGAAATTTGGATATCAAATGACCGGATGAAAAAAAATCCGCTTTCAATTATTAATTGAAAACGGACAGCATTATTGAACAAATTACTATAAACCTTTTTAGATAGTCCAGTACTTAGTGCGATTGAGCGTGGTAAATAAGACCAGCAACGCACAGAGTGTAACTAACAAATTCATGGATAATGAGGGTATGGCATCCGTTAGACGAATCATTAAAATACCGCCGAGTGCCCACAAAACAATAATCCCATAAGCGATATTATTTAATTTAACAACACTCCAACAAGCGATAAGCGATCCGAAGAGCACCATGGTCATTTGCCAAAACTTGGGGTCGAGTCCGAAACCGTTCCACTCAATTTTAGTCAGATAAGCGGCAACATTACTAATCATGGCGATCGAAATCCACCCCAAATAGAGGCCAAAAGGGATTTTTAAATACAACCGATACTTAGGTGTCGCCGTTAACTCGAAACTGATACGACGGTTAATCTCAATGAGGGTAAATAATAAACCCATCATCAACAGAGTCGAAAAAAATAATTTCTCATAGTGCCAAGCTAATATCCATGTGCTGTTTAAAACACAAGTTAATAGAAATAGTAAACCTGTCTTCCGCGTGACCATATAATCCGCTGGGCTAATATTTTTTAAAAAAAGTGATCTCAATTGCCAAATAACAAACATCAAAAGGGCCGCGTAAATGACTCCCCATACAGAAAACGTGATGGACGCGGGTGTGAACAAGTTATTGTACTTATCTGATACCTCATTCATGGTTACGCTATTGATATGTCCCATAAAGGACGCATAATTGACAAACAACATTCCAAGAAAGAAGATGAGATTCAGTACCAGTATAGTCCTAACGATTAATGATTGCTTATTCATAGCTTTAAATTTTATTGATTAATTTTATCATTCACTTCTTTTAATGTCTGTTTCACATTAGCAGCGAATTCATTCCAACCGTCTTTCATATCATGACCGACTTCTTTTAAACTTTCATTCAATCGGTTACGAGCAGCTATCAAATCTTTCTTTTCTTGAGCCCAAGCCTCTTTTTGATTTTTAGCGGCTTTCTCCATCTTCTTATCGGTTTCTGCTATTTTTTTATTGATATTTGAGATGGAAGCGTCAATATCTTCTTTAAGTTGTTTGCGGGTTTTTTCCATGTCGTGTTTCATGTCATGAGCCGCATCCTGCATGTCTTCGCCCGCTGTTTTAGTTGATTCACCGACTTCTTTTCCAAATTCCTTGGCGGCTTCTGCCAAATTTTCCGACTTCTTTTCCAATTCGCTTTTAGGTGGCTCGTTGTTACAAGACATAAGCGTTAGTGAAATAAAAATGGTTGACAGTACGGATGCAAAAAGTATCTTTTTCATAGTTAATTGCTTTTAAAGTTTAATAATAACGTTTGTGTCTAATAATACTAAAAAATTATGCCAGCCCGTTTTAGGCGATTTTGTAGCTAAAATTACCCATAATGAGAAAATCTTTCTCTATCTGATCCTGTTTTCAAGGTATTTTCTGATATTTCTGATGTTTATTCGGCTTTTGGATTTCTTTTTCTATTCCTCCGTTCACAACAGTATTTTATTGAGACGAAGTTATAGTTTATTTTTAAGTTATTGTTTTAAGCAAATAATAAAGCATATTAAAAAAGGTCGTTTTCATAACTTTCGGGCATGTTATTGGTTATGAAAAAAGAGATGATTGACAAACATCATTTCAAATAAAGACAACTTCCTTTTTAAATGATGTATTCAAAAGTAAAATTGTCTTATATTTTTCCACTTTTTCTAAATTCAATAAAAATGAAACAGAATCAAACGTCGCTCTTAATGATTACTTTATCCATGATGTTCGTTTGCAATACCGCTTTCATTATTACTCCGAAAAGTGATGCGAACATTTCTACAACAGCCATAAATCGTACAGCACCCCCTCAGTATCAATCGGAAAAAATGCCTTATTTTAAACAAGTTATGCTTAAAATAATGGACAAAAAGCTCAAAAAAGAGAAAAAAGAGAAAAAAGAGAGCAATCCCAATCAATCTGCCAATAGCTCCATCGTTTTGGGTGCCACTTCCTTACTGTCTAATATCGGTATTGTACTTTTATGGCACAGTTCCTCAACTGCCCTTTTACTACTGGGGCTGGTTTTGCCTACCTTATTGGGTTTGCTTGCTATTTTAATATCTATTATGGTCATTTCAAATATCTCGGCAACGAGACTGCAAAAGAAAAGGGCAAAACTGGGTATTCTATTGGGCGCATTGGGACTCATCACAGGCGTTGCACTTTTTCTATTTGCTTTATACAGTGTTGCTGTGACGTAATTGTTTCAGAATTCTTGATGAAAATCACCTCACGATAGGTTGGTAATTTTTTTTAGGAGCATGTTTAAAGATGAGTAATCGGCGCGACTATGAAATTGTAAAAACGTTCGGCGAACTATTGATGTTTGCCGAACGGAACGTATTATCTACTGATTCCAATTGATATTCATACCCGGTGTTGGGAAGTTAATACCTTCTCTACCGAAGGTTTTTTTGATGTTTTCTTTCATATAAGAAGACACTGCGCCCATATTTGAACTGTCACACCACGGTCGGACGGCAAATTCAATCATACCGACAGGCAAATCAGTGATGACTATTGCGATGGGTGGAGTTTTCAAAATTAAAGGAGAGGCATCTGCTACTTTTTGAATGGTTTCTCGAACTTTATCAATATCAGAATCACTGGCAACATTAAAAGTCATATCCACACGGATTTTGTCTTGACCTGTGATATTAATCATGATATTGCTGGTAACAACGCCGTTGGGAATAATGATTTTTCTATTGTCAAATGTCATTAATATGGTATTAAAAACTTGAATACCTTCAACAACGCCTGATTGCCCACCGCCAATCGTAACATAATCGCCAACAGTGTAAGGACGGAAAATCAAAAGCAAGACACCGCTTGCAAAATGACCTAAGCTGCCCGACAATGCCGAACCAATGGCAAAAGCCAAAGCCGCAAAAATGGCAACAAAAGAAGTTGTTTCAACGCCAAACATACCCGCAATACTCAATATAAGCATCACTTTCAAACTGACACTGACTAATGAAACTAAAAAAGGACGGATTGTGGGGTCAAAATCGCTTCTTTGCATCTCCTTATTGAGCAATCGTTTTAGCCAGACAATGATCCAAAGTCCAAGGATTAAGGTTAAAACAGCCATGCCCATTTTGGGTAAGTACTGTAAGATTAATTGAAACAGTTCGGATAAAGATTCTTTAAAATCCATTGATGTTTAATTGTTTTGGTGAATAAGTTCGTGATTTTTTTATTGGAATACTAACAAATATAAGTAAAATTAGAGGCTATTGACCAATTAACAAGCCGTTTTCTTATAAAGCAACTTTAATGCCCCCCTCAGTATATTGACCCTAATAAACAATATTCCTTACCTTGCGGCTTTTTAAATTCACTTAAAAAGTTAACAATGAAATTGAAAGTCATTTTAATATTCTCCTTTTTTATTACTTCTGTATGTACCATTCAGGCTCAAAGTACGCTTGTCACCATCTCGGGCATTGTTAAAGATAAAACAACGAATACAACTTTACCTTATGCCAATGTGGTTTTAAAAACAGAGAAAGATGCCGTTTTTGTCATCGGCACTGTGACAAATGAAGAAGGACGATTCACTATTTCCAATATCAAGCCTGGCAATTATATCCTTCAAATCACCATTATCGGCTTTGAAACCAATAATCAACCCCTTTTTGTCGGCAGTTTGACCAATTTCTTAGATTTGACGACGATAGACATGGTGGAAGATGTGAAAACATTGAACGAATTGGTCGTGTCTGCCAAACAAGACGAAGTGAGTGGGAAAATGGATAAAAAATCATTCAATGTAGCGGACAATGTCAGTCAAAGCGGTGGTTCTGTTTTGCAAGCCATGCAGAATCTCCCAGGCGTTACGGTGCAAGATGGAAAGATTCAATTGCGTGGCAACGATAAAGTAGCCGTTTTGATGGACGGTAAACAAACGGCATTGACCGGCTTTGGCAATCAAACGGGTTTGGACAATATTCCAGCGTCATCTATTGACAGAATAGAGATTATAAATAACCCTTCTGCTAAATATGATGCCAATGGCAACGCGGGTATCATCAACATCATTTACAAAAAGAATAAAGATGAAGGCTTAAATGGTAAAATTGGTTTCGCAACGGGTTTGGGTGCTTTATGGATTAAAAAAGAAAACTTGCCGACCATCAGACCGCAGTATCAAAACACGCCAAAAATCAACCCCTCAGTATCTATCAATTATAGAAAGAATAAAATCAATACGTTTTTTCAAGGTGATTATCTTTATACAGAAACGCTGAACAAAAATGAATTTGTTGAACGCACTTATACCGACGGTACGGTCATCAATCAACAAACAAAACGCAATAGAAATACAGGTTTTACGACTTTAAAAGCGGGTATAGATTGGTCAATTGACAATCAAAACATGTTGACTATTTCAGGTTTGTACGGCAGAGAAAAAATCATTGACAATGGCGACGAACCGTTTTTTAATAAAGACTTCACGCAACGCACGCATCTGTGGCAGTTCTTAGAAGATGAGTTGAAAACAACGATTGTGGCTTCGGCAGCGTATCAACACAAGTACAAACAGCCCGGGCATTTGTTGAATTTGGGTTTTAATTATACTTTTCATCGAGAAGATGAAAAGTACTTTTTTGACAACATTCGACCAACCTTTACAGGTAAAGATGCCTTCAAATTGCTTTCTGATGAACACGTTTCGGACTTTAATATGGACTATGTGCGCCCTTTGAAATACGGTCGTTTTGAAGGTGGTTTTAAGTTACGCATTAGAAATATCCCTACGAATATGCAGTTTTTCCCTGGCATCAATTCTCCGATTGATGCGAACGCAGGCGGCGAGGCAACGTATAAAGAAACGATTCCCGCGCTTTATGGCAACTACGTTTTTGAGAATAAAAAGTATGAAGCAGAAATTGGTTTGCGTGGTGAATACGTGGGTTTGCGCTATGAAGTGAATCCAAATCACAATACATATAAAAGTGATGGTTACAACTATACACAGCCTTTTCCAACCGTTCGTTTGGCGTATAAAATTGATGAACACAACAAGTTGTCGCTCTTTTATAACCGTCGCGTGGACAGACCAAACGAGGTGGACATTCGTATTTTCCCAAAATATGATGATGTTGAAATCATAAAAGTCGGCAATCCTGCTTTGCGTCCACAATTTACCAATGCCTTTGAGTTGGGTTTCAAGACAAGTTGGGACAATGGCTACTATTATTCGGCTTTTTTCCATCGGGTTACTGAGGGGGTCATTACGCGGCTGTCAGTCACCGTTCCCAACAGCACTTTGATTTATGCGATTTTCCAAAATGCCGACAAAAGTTATAATACAGGTCTTGAAATGGTGTTGTCTCAAAAGGTATCTAAATTGTTTTCCTTCAATGTCAACTTTACGGCTTATAAAAATCGGATAGATGCCTTTACCGTACAAAATAAATATCCAGTGCCGAATACATTTTCAGCTGCCGCACAAGACATTGTTTCAGGCAACGCCAAATTCAACGGCATTTTCCACTTCAATAAAGGTTTTGATGGACAAATTTCTGCTGTTTACTTAGCGAAGGACATCATTCCGCAAGGAAAAATCGGCGCACGATTCTCCTTAGACGTGGGTTTGAAAAAGAGCCTTCAAAAAGGCAAAGGTGAATGGTTTGTCAATGCGACTGATTTGTTGAATACAATGGTGATTCATAAAGAAATACAAGGACAAGGCTTTAATTATGTCAGTAATGACTATTACGAAACGCAGGTTGTTCGGGTGGGGTATAGTTATAAGTTTTGAGCATTAACACATATCTTTTTTTATTGAACACACAGCCATATAGGACACATAGTTTTTTATTTTTTAACAAACTATGTGTCCTATATGGCTGTGTGTTTTTAGAAAAACGCCAAAATCATCATTAACTAACGTGTTAACCGATAAATCAGCAACGCCGACCGCTTTATCAACTTCGGATATTCATACAAATTAATCGTTTCGCCCGGTGCATGCGCCCCTTTTCCCGATGCTCCCAAGCCATCAATGCAATCCAAATATTCTGCAACATAAGAAATATCGCCCGCACCTCGTGAGCCAGGGTTTCCAGCCGTTACTGCACCATAATTTAAGTCCAAACTCACCTTATTGACCACAGTGACTAAGGCTTCATTGCCTACTGTGGGAGGCATGGACGGAATACCATCTTTAAATGTAATCGTCGCTTTTGTTCCTGGCAAATTTTTAGCAACAATTTGACTCATGGCATAACGGGCAGCGTCTTTTTGTTGTTCAGATAGAAAGCGCAAATCGCCAATGACTACCGTTTTAGGCGAAATAATATTGGTTTTGCCTGACGCATCGCCTTTTTGGTTGGCAATATCATAATTGACTTCTGAACCACCGATGAAAAGACCTGGATTAAATGTTAGATATTGTTCTGTACTCAATTTATCTCTGAATTCAGTGATGATGCGAGCCGCTTCATAAATAGAACCATAACCCGCATTGCCAAAAACACCCGATGAATGCGCTTGTTTGGCTTCAACTTCTAACTGCCAATCACTTGCACCCCGTCTTGCAGTCGCCACAATACCCATATTTGAAGCCGTTTCATAACCCAAAGCAATATCATGTTGTTTGGCGCGATTGATAAAGTCGCCACGGCTGATTTCTCTTGGATGTCCTGCATTTTCTTCGTCACCTGTCATATAAATGGTGATAGACACATCGTCCAAAAGTCCTTGTTTATGCAATGATTTCAAAGCAGCAATCATCATCACATCTCCGCCTTTCATATCATTCACACCTTGACCTGTTGCCGTGCTGTCATTGAGCATTGTAAACGGATTGGGCGGCATATCAGGCTCAAAAACGGTGTCTAAATGTCCAATTAGAAACAATTTTTTACCTTTTTTACCTTTTTTATACGCCACCAAATGCCCTGCGCGCTTCAAAGAATCGGGCATGGTTACCCATTCAACGGTAAAACCCAATGCCGTCAGCTCTTTACCGTACATATCGGCTACTTTTTTCACACCTTTCACATTAAAAGTACCGCTGTTAATATTAACGGACTCTTTCAGCAACTGAATGGTCGCTGACATATTGGCATCAACCGTGCTTATTATTTGTTCTTCTACCTTGGTGAGTGATTGAGCCGTACTTTTTGAAAAAAGTAGTACAAGCACAGCAAAGAGGAGTTGTTTTTTCATCATTTTTAGTTCTTTTTGAAATAGAAAAACGCAGTGATTCAGCGTTATAAAGCATCCAATCAATGCTTAAATGTATTTAGAAATAGGTTCGGGGAATTTTCAAAATTCCCCGAATCTTTGCACCGAGCTCAAAAAGCCCCCCCTCAGTATTTTATGTATATTTTCTTACCTTTTTTAGCTATTGACTTATAAATAGCTTCCACAATTTTCATGTCTTTTAATCCTTCGTAACCATCCATTTTCGGGTCAGGCGTATTGTTTAAAATACAATCCGCAATACCATCCATTTGATACGTTTGATGCGTCACAACAGGTTGCGTAATTGCTCCTTTGTTCGTGCGTCCAGCCAAAGGACCATAACCATAACACGGTGAAAGTTCAGCCCATCCCTTATCACCCGAAACACGCAGCGATTCAGGGCTATTAAAATTGTAAGTTGTTGCACAATTGGCAATCACGCCGCTTGGAAAACCCATTTGCCAAGCAATCGTTTCATCAACTTCCATAAATTTGACTAAATCCGTTTTGCTTTCATTCGCTGTTACCCAAATCGGGTCTTCGCCTGTGGCATAACGTGCGCCATTGATGCAATAAACACCCACGTCCATCATCGCACCGCCACCTGCAAGGGCGTGTTTCAGTCGCCATTGTGTCGGGTCGCCTATCTTAAAACCGTTGGCGGTGTTCACAAACATAATTTTTCCTAATTCACCCGATTCTCTAATGCGTATCAACTCCTTTGTATAAGGTTCAAAATGTAGGCGATAACCCACATACAGCTTCACTTTGGCTTGTTGACACGCTGCAATCATCTCCTCCGCTTCTTTTACGGACACTGACATGGGTTTTTCTGTCAATACATGTTTCCCTGCCTTTGCAGCACGCAATGTAAAGGGATGATGCATCGAATTGGGCAAAGTCAAATACACCAAATCTATATTTGGATTGCTGATGATTTTATCAAAATCTGCATAAGAGTAGCAGTTTTCCTTCGAAATGCCATATTCTGCTTGCCATTTGTCCAATTTAGAAGGCGTTCCCGAAACAGCACCCACCAAAACGGCTTTTTGACACGTTTTCATAGCATTGGCAACTCGAGTGGCATAACTGCCCAAACCGACAAGCGCCACACGCAGTTGTTTTCCTTCATAAGGCTTTGGATTTAATAGGTTATTGTCTGAAATCAACGGCAAAACCATAGAGGCTGCGGTCATTTTTTTTAGAAAATCGCGGCGGGTATTCATAATTAATTGATTGTTTAGTTTGAAATGATAGATGAAAAGCGGTACGGAATTGTACACGGCGAAAAATTAGGCAAAAAATGTAACGCCCCGTATAGATTAGGTGAATAAATTCGACGATAGGGAAATTTGGCTTGTTCAATAGGGCGAGATTAGAATGTCTTTTAAGCTTTAAATCCCTCTGTAAAAAACAAATACCCTTGAACAAACTTATCCTGGGAATTCATTATGAAAATAAATTGATCGGCTTTTATACTTTCTTATTACTTTCTGTTTATTTCCTTCAATGAATACGGCATCGGTGACTTCCAACCTATAAATTCTTATCCATGTACCATTCTTATCGTATGAAGGACTTACAAATACCACAACATGACAACTTAAACAATTCAAAGTATCTGGATGAGCCATGTTCGTTCCGACATCAGAACAATCCCAAATGTATCCAAGTGTATTTTCCTTTTGGGTTCCTAAAAAACTTAGTAGCTCAACCGTTTCAGAGTCATTATCATTTTCCTTTGTTATATCTTTTTCAATAGTAAAACTTCCAGAATGCATTGTTGTATGCACGTTTTGGATATTTAGCCTTAAATAATTAATCGAATCCAATGGAGCGACTATCACAATATTGCCATATACACTATCAATATCGCCACAAGCAAATCCTTCATTGATATTTTTATCATTTAGATTCTCAACTGTTCTTACTTTACAACTATTAAAAAGGATACCGAATAAAAGAGATGAAACAATTAATACTTCCTTCATGGCATTTTTGACGTTTTTTATACTAAGTACTGGTAACTTCGGAAATCTCTGTGAACCTTATAAATCCGTTAGGATTTGCACGTTTGTAGATTAAAATGAACGAACAATTTTTACGAATCCGTTAGGATTCCCACGACTTAGCCCTACAAACGTGTGAATCCTAACGGATTCATGGAAAATGGTGGACTATATTTTATCTACAAACGTGCAAATCCTAACGGATTTGTGGCTCAT
>JAYSQG010000485.1:0-1442 GCA_043721685.1 Saprospiraceae bacterium
GATGAAATTGGTTTTTTCCTTGTTGAAAAACAGCTCGTGGACCAAAAGTACCGTTGTTGTGCAGCGAGTGATTGAGTTGAAACATATCCAAATCGCCGTCCAAATCGTAGTCAAAAAATGTGGCTTGTGTGCCAAAACCGACCAAATCTAAGCCATATTGCTTCGATTGTTCTTCAAATTGAGGCACCCCGTCTTTGTTTACACCTTTATTAATGTACAATTTATTATGGCTTTGCAACTGCATATAATTGCCAACGACACTGATATATATGTCCAACAAACCGTCTTGATTGATGTCCACAACCGCTACCCCATTCGACCAATCGTTGTTTTTCTCAAAACCCGCCCCCTCAGTAATATCTTGAAATTTCAAGCCGCCTTTGTTCAAATACAACTTGTTTGGCACACGATTACCTGTAAAAAAAACATCTAACAATCCATCGTTATTGAAGTCACCAACACCCAAACCTGCACCGTTGTAGTAGTACATATACTTGAAAATATTAAAATCTAAGTTAACCGTCAAGTCATTTGAGAAGTCAATACCTGTTTGTTCGGCTTCTAAAAGTTTGAAGACCGGTGTGCCTGTTTGCTCTTGTTTCGCGGTCTTTTGACAAGCAAAAAGGAACAAAAGTCCTAAAATGGTTGCTATGTTTTTAAATTTATACATTCTTCTTTGATTTATTAAAGCATCATTTACAAGGCTTTTTAATTTCACTTATTGCCGAGCCGTTAAATCCGTCACAATCACCATCACCTCATATTCTTTTTCTGAAAAGATAACAACACGCCGATTGCCCGCAACTTTTGCATACCCTTTAACACCTATTGGCAAGGTCGTTATGAAAAACCCATCGCCGTACCATTCTTCCATCAGTTTTTTGACATCTTTTAAGAGTTTTACTGTTTGCCCATTTGGATACGACAAATCAATGCCTTTATAAGTGAATTTGATGGGCATTTCCTTGATTTTATCATACAAAAATTGCGGATAAAAATTCATTTGTAGTGGAAACGAAAAGTTCTTTTTTCCAAATTCATACTCAACTGTTTTATCCGCCCCCTCAGTATAAACGCCTTTTTTATTCATCGCCCAACAAAAATCAAAAAATTCTTGCTTTGGCATACCTAAAGTCAGTCCCATAAAAAGGCTGTCGTGGCGTATGCCTGTTGCCAATTCCTGTTTTTCTATGGTTGCCAAATCTTTATTTTGGCTATTTCGACAAGCATAGAACATAAATAGGAGTCCTATAAAAAATATAATTGTTCTTATTTTCATACAAAATTTTATTTTGTTTAATGTTTATACAAACGCACCTTTTCGCCATTCACCGCCACCATCAAATAATCTAAACCTTTGATTTTCAAAGGTTTAATATCCCGCATCATACCTTTTATGAATAAACCACTGCGTGGAAAACGCACCGCTTCAAAATCCATAT
>JAYSQG010000486.1:0-15786 GCA_043721685.1 Saprospiraceae bacterium
GGTTCTGCTATATCTGAGCGCGTAAAAAATACATGGTCTCCTTCAAACACAGGTGCAACAGCACCCATTTTTGAAGCAAATGATGGTTTCAGTACAGGTGCACAATCAAGTAGTTTTTATGTTGAAGATGGTTCTTATTTTAGATTCCAGAATTTATCTATTGGCTATAATATTCCATCAGAAATTGCGCACAAAATGAAATTAGGCAGAGTACGCGTTTCTGCTTCTGTTAATAACTTATTGACAATTACCAAATATGGTGGACTTGACCCTCAAGTTGCGGGTGCTGCGGATACTAACTTTGGTATTGACTTAGGTAACTTCCCAACGACTCGCCAAATCACTTTTGGTGTAAATGTTGGGTTCTAATTTAATTTTCAATTAATTTAAAAAATAATTAATAAAATGAAAAAAAATAAAGTATTTATCATAGCAAGTATTACCCTACTTCTCGGGGCTTATGCTTGTAAAGAAAGCTTTTTGGAAGTACCAGCCACTGGCTCACTTTCTAAGGCACAACTAACCAGTCAAGCTGGTTTAGAGGGGGCTTTAATCTCTGCTTATGCTCAATTGAGTGGTTTGGGTGCTTATGAAGCGGGTCCATCTAACTGGGTTTGGGGCAGTATCAGAGGTGGCGATGCCAATAAAGGAACCGACCCAGGTGACTTTTCAGACATCAATCCTATTCAAAGATTTGAATACAGCCCTGCACTTCCTTTCATTGCTGGTGCATATAGAGGATATTTTGATGGTGTTGCAAGGGCTAATGCTGCTTTGGCACTTTTGAAAGAAGCGGATGCCTCTGTCAAACCAGCAGAAATTGCCAGAATGTCTGCAGAAGCTCGTTTCTTGAGAGGGCACTTCTATTTTCAATTGAAGCGTAATTTCAACAATGTTCCTTTTGTTGATGAAACTTTGAATGTTAGTAATGGCATTGAAAAAGTAAAAAACGATGTAGATTTATGGCCTAAAATCGAAGCTGACTTTAAAGCGGCCTATGATGCTTTAGCTGAAACATCTTCTGCAGCTGGACGTGCCAATAAATGGGCTGCAGCTTCATACTTGGCTAAAGTGTATATGTATCAAAAAAAGTTTGCTGAAGCTAAAGCCTTGTTTGATGCCATAATAGCCAATGGTAAAACAACAAATGGCAAAAAATATGCTTTGTTGCCTAACTATTCTTCTTTGTATCGCTCTGCAAATGACAACAATGCTGAATCAGTATTTGCTGTTCAAGCGACTGTAAAGTCAGGTGATGGTAATAATGCAAATTCTGATTTGCAGTTGAACTTTATCCAAGGTGTTGACCCAGGTGGCTGTTGCGGGTTTTTCCAACCTACTTTTGAATTCGTCAATTCATTCCGTACCGATGCAAATGGTCTTCCATTGCTTGATGGTTCGTATAATGATGCAGCGAAGGCTCTTAAAAATGACATGGGTATCAAGGCTGCCGATCCATTTACACCAGATGCAGATAATGTGGACCCACGTTTAGACCATTCTGTTGGTCGTAGAGGTATTCCATTTATGGATTGGGGCATTTTTACAGGTGCAAGTATGATTCGTAACCAACCTAATGCTGGTCCATATACTACGAAAAAGTATATGTTTTCTAAAGCAGAAAAAGCTGCAGGACAAACTGAAACAGGTGGTTGGGGACACCAAACATACAACTCTTACAATGTAACCATCATTCGTTTCGCTGATGTGCTACTAATGGCTGCTGAGGCTGAAATCGAGGTAGGTACTTTGGCAAAAGCTATGGAATACACCAATATGGTAAGAAATAGAGCTGCAAATGCATCTGATTTTGTACAAAATGGAGGTAAAGATGCTGCGACTTACAAAATCTCCCCATTTCCATTAACATCATTTGCTGATAAAGTTTCTGCAAGAACAGCTGTACGCTTCGAAAGAAGAATGGAGTTAGGCATGGAAGGCTATCGCTTCTATGACTTAGTGCGTTGGGGTGAAGATGTTGCTGCTATCAACAAATACCTACAATACGACCAAAAATTATTAGCTGGTGCTTTTGGTGGTGCAAGTTATTTAGCTAAACACGCGATATTACCAATTCCACAGGCTCAAATTGACTTAATTGGAGCGAGCATCTTGAAGCAAAATACAGGATATTAATAAACGTGATACTGAGGGGTGTCATATAGACCCCCTCAGTATATATCACTCTTGATTTTCATACATTCTAAGTTTGTTTAAGAATAAACTTTATATTTAGGGTGAACAAAAGATATTTTCACGAACATTGTTCCGCGAAACTTGTCTTTCGTTCGCCCTTTTTTTTATAGGTTATACATAAAACAGGATAAAATTCGAGAAATACTGAGGGAGCGAGCAGAAGGTATAGTAAACAGGTTTTTATTTTTTTTTGCAAAAAAAAATAAAAACCTGTTTACTATACCTGTGCCGTATTAAATTGCTAATAAAAACTCGGGTTTTGCCCCGTTTTATGTATATTTCGATGATTGAGATTACACTTTGGATGATTGAGATTGCGCTTTCAATGACGTGAAAAAGCCCTCTTTTATACAATATCGCTATTAAATGATAGTCAAATAAGTAGTTCAACACATTTAAACGATACTTTTTTTACACCACATAGTCACATAGGGCACATAGAAGTATTTGAAAATCAATTAGTTAAAGGCTATGTGTCCTTTGTATCTATGTGTTAAAAATTTCACGTTTATTTGAGTTGAGCTAATTAGCCATAAATTTGCGTAAACGAATATTTGTTTTATGAAAAAACTAACCTTCCTATTAATTACTTCTTTCCTTTTCGCTTATTGCAAAAACGAGAAAACATTGTTCGTTCTTCTCGACAGCAAACAAACAGGCATCGAATTCAATAATCAAATCACAGAAAACGACTCACTCAACATCTTAAACACAGAATTTATCTACAACGGCGGCGGCGTAGGCATCGGTGACGTAAACGGAGATGGACTTCAAGACCTTTATTTCACAGGCAATCAAGTAGAAAACAAACTCTATCTCAACAAAGGAAAACTCCAATTTCAAGACATCACGCTAAAAGCGAACGTTCAAAAAACAGATACCAGTCAATGGTCTTCGGGTATCAATATGCTCGACATCAACCGCGATGGTAAACTCGATATTTATATCTGTAACACCTTCAAAGACAAACCTGAACTAAGAAAAAACCTCCTATTCATCAATCAAGGCAACGATAGGGATGGGGTGCCTCATTTCACAGAAATGGCACACGAATACGGTCTCGACGACACAACACACGCCTCCAATGCCCAGTTTTTTGATTATGACAACGATGGCGACCTCGATATTTTCATTGCCACCAATTATATGGATACCAAATATCCAAACCAATATTTCGAAAAAGTAAAAGATGGCTCTTCGCCCAACACCGACCGTTTGTTACGCAATGATTTCGACGCATCCCTAAATCACCCTGTTTTCACAGATATTTCAAGCAAAGCAGGCATAAAACTCGAAGGATACAGCCACAGTTCGCTCATTTCAGATTTCAATAACGACGGTTGGCTCGACATATATGTCGCCAATGACTACGTGACAAATGACCTCATTTACATCAACAACCACGACGGTACATTTACAAATCAAGTCGCTACGATTTTCAAACATCAAGCCGCTTCTGCCATGGGCAGCGATGTTGCGGACATCAATAACGACGGTAAACTCGATATTTTTACAACCGAAATGATGCCTTACCACAACAAACGGAAAAAGGTTTTCATCAATGCCAACAACTACAACAGTTATATTTATAACGAAACCTTTGGTTTTGAATATCAATACACCCGTAATGTGCTGCAACTCAATCGTGGATTGAATCCCGAAACAGGCTTGCCCACTTTTAGCGATGTTTCTTTTATAGGCGATGTGCAGGAAACTGAATGGTCATGGACACCGCTTTTAGCCGATTTCAATAACGATGGCAACCGCGATCTTTTTGTCACAAATGGCTTTCCAAGAGACGTAACCGACCATGATTTTGGTGCATATCGAAACAGTGTCAGCAATTTGGTTGCGCCCATAGACTTACAAAAACAAATTCCGCAAATCAAAGTCCCTAAGTTTTTGTTCAAAAACGAAGGTGATTTGCGCTTCAAAGACGTATCAAAAGAATGGGGCGTCGCTATTTCTGCCTTCTCAAACGGTGCAGCATACTCTGATTTAGACAATGACGGCGACCTCGATTTAGTGGTCAATAATATCAATGACAAAGCCTTTCTCTTTCAGAACACCTTAAACGATGGTGACAAAAAGACAAATTTCCTAAGACTGAAAATAGAAGGCGAACTACCCAATACCGATGCTTTTGGCGCAACAGCCACCATTTTTTTTGATGGCAAACAACAAATCGCACAAGTCGTTTCGGCTCGTGGCTATATCTCAACGTCAGAAAGCGTCATTCATTTTGGCTTAGGTGCTGCCACAAAAGTAGATTCAGTTATCGTTAATTGGCAAAATGGTAAGTCTCAAAAATTGACAGAATTGCCTATCAATCAAACAGTTACTGTCAAATTTAACCCAAATGGGGCCCCTCAGTATAACAGCCCTTTTGCCCTTTTTGACGACCTCAATCCAGCCACTTTTGGCTTGGATTTCATGCACCGTGATTCTGATTTTATTGATTTTAATTTTCAAAAAACAATACCGCATAAATTCAGTCAATACGGTCCCGCTATCTCGGTAGGCGATGTCAATGGTGATGGGCGTGACGATATTTACATTGGCGGCAGTGCCTTGAACGATGCCACTTGGTTCATTCAATCCGCCGATGGACGTTTTACAAAAAAGGCAGTTGCTTACAAAACAGGACTTAAAAAGGAAGAAGAAGAACTCGGCACGCTCCTATTTGATGCCGATGGTGATGGTGACCTCGACCTTTACATCGTACATGGCAGTGGGCAATATCCCAAAAATTCGCCTTTCTATCAAGACGTTTTATGCGTCAACGATGGCAAAGGTAATTTCAAAATTGCACCAAACGCCTTGCCTGTGGAAACATCTTGTGGTCAAGTCGTGAAAGCTGCCGATTTTGATGGTGATGGCGACCTCGATTTGTTCGTCGGTGCAAGGGTTTTGCCTATGACTTATCCAAAAGCAGACCGCAGCTTTATCCTAAGAAATGACTCAAAAGAGAAAGATAAACCTGTTTTTACGGACGTTACCAATGAAGTTTGCCCTGAATTAGCCAATATCGGTCTCATCAGCGATGCCATTTGGACAGATTTCAATGGCGACAATCAACCCGATTTAATCCTCGCAGGAGAATGGATGCCCTTGACTTTTTTGCAAAATGTCAAAGGAAAGTTGAAAAACACAACGGCAAATACAGGCATTGGCGATAAAGTTGGTTGGTGGACAAGCCTCGCTGCTGCCGACTTTGACAACGATGGCGATATAGACTACATGGCGGGCAATTTTGGTGAAAACATTTATTTCAAATGTGCCTCTGGTGAACCCCTCAGTATTTACGCCAAAGATTTTGACAATAACGGTCTTTACGACCCTTTCATCTCTTGTTTTTGGCGCGATACAGCAGGGCAACGCAGGGAGTTTTTCTACCATACCCGTGACGATATGATTAAACAATTGATTTTGATACGTCGGAAATACCAAACCTATGGCGAATTTGGCACAGCGACCGTTCAAGATGTCTTTTCAAAAAAAGAATTGGAAGGCGCACAGATTATGCGCAGCAATTGGCTGTCAACAAGTTATATCGAAAATTTAGGTAATGGTAAGTTCAAAATAACGGCTTTACCCTCGTCCGCACAACTCGCACCGATTTACGGTATGATGCCTTATGACGTGGACAAAGACGGTTTGCTCGACCTATTAATGGTCGGAAACGACTACGGCATGGAACTCCTTCAAGGACGTGCCGATGCCTTCGACGGTTTGGTTTTAAAAAACATGGGCAATAATCAGTTCAAATCCATAGAATTGGATCAAAGTCATTTTTATATTCCAAACGATGCCCGAGCTTTGACCCGCATCAATGCCAACGGAAAAGAGTTGTTTTTAGCCACACAAAACAAAGGCGCAATGAAGGTTTTTTCATTGCAAAACGCCGAAGTCATGTCTAACTCAAAACCCCTAACTCAAAACTCAAAACTCATCCCCCTCAGTAAAAACGAGGTAAAAGCCTTAGTTTCATTAAAAAATGGGCAAAAACGCTTGAAAGAATTTTATTGGGGCAGCACCTTTTTGTCACAAGAGTCACGCAGTTTTATGCTCGATGCAGCGATACAAGAAGTGACTTTTTATGATAAAAATAATAAAGAAACACGTAGCATTGCACCGCAAAACATACAATAAGGCGTTTACACCCCTCAGTATTAAGCCAATTAGTTTTGTAATTTTTTAATTTGGCGACAAGCCGCTTTATCTTACCGCTTTTACCACGTCGCTTTTGTCATTCAGTAGGAATCTCTTTTGGTAATAATAAATACACAAAGAGATTTCTGCTGAATGACAAAAACGACGTACCGAAAGTACCATTAGTTCTTTTTAAAAATCCTTTATTATGAATTCTAAGTTCTTACTAATCATCGGTTTATGCACATTTGTCGCTTGCAAAGAGAACAAAACCGCTAAACCGATAGCCACCGATGTAGAATACCTTCACGCAGCACAAAAAAAGCTGACAGACATCATCATCACCGATATTTTTACACCACCCGTAGCAAGTCGCGTCTATGTCTATCCAATGTTAGCGGCTTATGAAGCAGGTAAATTTTCAAAGACAGATGCCACTTCTATCACCGCTCAGTTAAAAGGTTTTGAGGCAATGCCCACACCTGAAAGCGGGAAAAGCTACAACTACACCGTTGCCGCCATCAAAGCATTGTGTACGACATCCAAAAAAGTCATTTTTTCCACAAAAGATATAGATGCTTTTGAAGCCAAAACATTCGATGAACTGAAAGGCAGCATGACAGAAGAGGTCTTTAATAACTCTGTTGCTTTCGGTGAAAGTGTTGCGAATGTCGTCATAAAACGCTTAGAGTCAGACAACTACAAAGAAACACGCGGCATGGAACGTTTTGAAGTCAAAGCCGATATGAAAGGTCGTTGGGTGCCAACCACACCCGATTATGCCGATGGCGTAGAGCCACATTGGGGTAAACTGAAAACGATGGTGATGGACTCATCATCCCAATGTCGTCCAGCAGCTCCACCGCCATATAGCGAAGACAAAAAAAGTCCTTTTTGGAAAGATTTAGATGAAGTTTATAATATCTCAAAAACCGTTGTTGAAGAGCGCGAAAACATCATGGTTTTTTGGGACGACAATCCTTTTGTCTCCCGCAGTAAAGGACATTTGATGTTTCAAGATAAAAAAATGACACCCGGAGGGCATTGGTTAGCCATTTGTCAAACATTTTTGAAGGATAGAAAAGTGGGTTTTTATGAATCACTACGGGCATATACTTTAACCTCTTTGGCTCTGTTTGAGGGATTTATCTGCTCTTTTGAAACGAAATATCACTACGTCCTCGTTCGACCTGAAACGGTCATCAGTGCTAAAATTGATAAACAATGGCATCCGCTTTTGGTCACGCCTGCGTTCCCGTCTTATACAAGTGCACACAGTACTGTTTCTGGGTCAGCAGCAGAGGTATTGACCGCTTTATTTGGTGATAATCAAGCTTATACAGATGAAACGGAGAAGGAATATGGCTTACCTGTTCGTTCTTTCAAGTCCTTCCGCGAAGCAGCTTTAGAAGCTTCCATCAGCCGTGTCTATGCGGGTATTCACTATCGTTTTGATTGCGATAAAGGAAATGAGTCAGGTAGAAAGGTCGGGCAATTGGTCATTTCGAAGATAAAATAACAGTGTAAAGGGCGACCGCAAGGGTCGCGCCCTACGTAATTCGAAACATACGTAGGGCGCGACCCTTTGTATTCGCCCTTGTATTCATCCAACCCTTGTACTTTCCCACCTATTTCTTGCATTTTTGAAACAAACACACACAGAAACGCACAAAACCTCTTTTCTTTGCAGCAAAAACGCATGAAATCAGCATATCTTATTGACGGCATTCGCACACCCATTGGCAGCTTTGGAGGTAGCCTTGCACCCATCCGTCCCGATGATTTATTGGCTTTGGTCATCAAAAAACTCCTTGAAAGACAGTCGTCTGTTGACCCCCTCAGTATCGCTGACGTTATCGTCGGTTGCGCCAATCAAGCAGGGGAAGACAACCGCAATGTTGGACGCATGGCAACTCTTTTGGCTGGTTTGCCTGTGGAAGTGCCTTCACAAACGGTCAATCGCTTGTGTGCTTCGGGTTTAGCAGCCATTATGGATGCGGCGCGTTACATTCAATGCAACGATGCCGATGTGATGTTGGCAGGTGGCGTTGAGCAAATGACGCGTGCGCCGTGGGTTATTTCAAAAACATCATCGGCGTTTGGGCGTGATGCTCAGATGTTCGATTCGGCTTTTGGATGGCGGTTCATTAATCCGCTTTTGCAATCGCTTTATGGCACGGATTCTATGGGCAAAACGGCTGAAAACTTAGCAGAAATGTACGACATCAGCCGCAAAGACCAAGACTTGTTTGCGTATCGCTCGCAACAAAAAGCGGCAGCGGCTATACTGAGGGGTCGGTTTGAAAGAGAAATAACGGCTGTTGAGATACCTCAAAAACGCAATGAGGTACACATTTTCAGTCAAGATGAATTTGTCAAAGCCAACACGTCTATAGAAGTTTTAGCAAAACTCAAAACCGTTTTCCGTGCCGATGGAACGGTGACGGCGGGCAATTCTTCAGGCTTAAATGACGGTGCAGCTGCCGTTTTGTTGGCTTCCGAAGTTGCCATTAAGAAATATGGTTTAACACCGATGGCACGTATCGTCGCTTCGGGCGTGGCAGGTGTTGAGCCGCGCATTATGGGCATCGGTCCCGTTCCCGCATCTCAAATTGCCTTGAAAAAGGCAGGTTTGACCATAAAAGACATGGATATCATCGAACTCAACGAGGCTTTTGCAGCCCAAAGTCTCGCCTGTACCCGCGCCCTCGGTATCGCTGACGACGACCCGCGTGTCAATCCAAACGGCGGTGCGATTGCGCTCGGACATCCGCTCGGTATGAGTGGCACACGCATCTTGAATACGGCGGCGATTGAATTGCAAGAGCAACGCAAACGTTATGCTTTGGTGACGATGTGTATTGGCGTTGGGCAGGGGTATGCGGTGATTTTGGAGAGGGTTTAGTACCCCCTCAGTATTTTGCATAACAAAAGCGGCTTCCCACCAGAAGCCGCTTTTGTTATGTGAATCACATTGTTTTATCCATAAATTGAAGTAAAATTAATGTTTTTCAAAAGATAAATTTCTCAAAAAGACCGTTTAGCTTTATCCCTGATTTTTGAGAATAAAAAAGAGAAATGATTTACAGTTTTTAAACCAATATTCTGGTATAATTGACTACCTATGGAGAAACGACTACCTTTGCCTATATCTATAAATCTTGAACAGCTTCGAGAGAATTTAGATTACCTTGTTACTTCTATGTCCGCTTATATGTGTGATTGTCTTGTTTTGTGTCTTTCGGAAGAAAATCATCACACGGGTTTGAATTTAAAAGTTGAAACAGAAACTAAAGAATATAGCTTTCAACTTGAATGGACAACGAAAATAACCCCTCACCTTATCGGTGCAACGCGAGATGAAGAACGGACAACAGAATGGGCTGCTATGGGTATTGCCATGCTTTTAGTTCGTGAACTGACAGAATATCCGTATATTTGCACAAGTCACAAAAAAACGGGTATAGATTTCTTTTTATCAAAAAATGCGAATGAAATGACGCGAGATGCGCGTTTAGAAATTTCAGGTATCAGAAAAGAAAGCCCTACGAATACACTAAAACGAAGGTTTGTCCTTAAAAAAAGACAAACAGAACCTTCGGATGCGCCCAATAAGCCTGTTTTTATTTCAATAACAGAATTTAGTGAACCAAAATCTTTATTTGTAAAAAAATGACTGAATTAGAAAAAGCCAAAATAATACATGAAAAAGCTATGGCTTTGTCTCAAGAGGCGACTATGGCGAGGATTTGGAACGACGAACCTAAAGCGCAGACGCTTTATAAAGAGTCTTTTGGTTTGGAACGAGAAGCTGCCTTTATCTATTCGGAAAGGTTTGATAAAGAACCCATTCGCTCAATTCTATATCGCTCGGCGGCAAGTTTAGCGGTTGAATGTCATTTGTATCAAGAAGCCGATTTGTTGATTCAGCAAGGATTGTCAAGTAGTACCCCTTCTGATGTTATGAATGATTTTCGAGAATTAAAAGAAAAAATACAGTCTATAATGCCTCTTTCTCATACAGAACAAGAACAACCCTTTTGGATTAGTGGCGTTTTAAGGCGCGTTGATGCGGATAAAAACACCATTAAATTGGCGACAAAAGCAACCGATACGGTTCCACAAACAGATTATACCATAAAAGTCGTCTCTGAAACATTGAACAAATTGGTCAAAAATTATTGGGGTGATATGATAAAAGTCTATATCAAGCCTAAAATTAAAAAAGGGAAATCGTTTGAATATGAGTTGATTGAGGTTAGTTGAATTGTACCCCCTCAGTATTTTCCATAAAAAAAGCGGTTTCTGGTGGGAAGCCGCTTTTTTGTGCAGAAACTGGTCATTATTCCCCAATTTTCTTATTCTTTAATTGCTTATTTATCTTAACTAATGGGTCTCTAAACGTACTATCCAATCTGATATAAGCATCAATCATAAAATCTATCATTCTATGCCAATTATCTTTATTAAAATAATCTGTGTCTTTGAGTTCGTATTTAATCCGACTGGCTTTTTTATCTTCTAAAATTTCCCATTCTAAGCTATCTCCAAACTTTTGTTCAAATTCAGTCTTTCGTTTCTCTAATTCCTTGAATATATATTTATTTTCCTCTTTCAGACTTCTAGACATATATAATTCTGCCCTTGCATAGTAATTGGAAATGACGACATTAAATCCAACCCCAGTTAGCCCTGACCCTGTGCCAAGCCAATTATCTTTGGTCGAACTTATGTTTTGAAAAGCGGTCAATTTAGCATGATTATTAGCTCTATTTAAAAATTCCTTCCAAAAATCGAGGCGTATAAGATGCCTGTTTTTTAATTCTTCTTGTGTATTTATATCTTGTTGTGTCTTTTCAGACATACTTATAACATAATCTTCGGCTTCTTTAATCGGTATTATTTGTTCAAGGTTTAAAAGTAGTTGTTCTCCAAATTGATAGGGAATAACTTTAAAACATTGTATTCTTAGTTTATAACTCAATAACCAAAGAACAGTTGAGGTCACTTCTTTGCGAAAGTCTCCTGCAATAAGCATAATTCTTTGTGTTTGACCGCTATTAAGGCTTAATTCTGCTATATCACTCACGCCATAAAAATCCAATAAATTTTGTTCGGCACTTTCTCCTTTTCCTTGTTTAAACAAATAATCTTGATATATTTTCCTTATTTGTTCAGTCGTTAATGTTGAGCAATAAGAAGCATATTTTAATACTTGCCAAGTTACATCTCTTCCTGTATCGTCAAGTTTATTTTCTATGACGACAAGGTTTTTTTGTTTGTCAAGTGCAAGCAAATCAAGACGTTCTCTTGTATCATTAAAACCATCAAATTCTTTTTGGATAATTAGCAAATCTTCTCCTAAAATTTCAGGTGAATTTGCAATCCACTCCTGCAAATGGTCTCGTTCTCTAAATTCAAGTTCAGAGAATGTTTTTTTTTCTATTTTTGAAATTCTGTTTTCAGAACGGTTAATTAAGTACATATTCAGTATTGTTTTGAAACGTAGATAGAAATTGTAATTCAGGAAAGCAAACCCATTTTTGCGCTAAAAATGTATGTTAAAAATTATCCAACAAAAGTATATTTATATTTCCAATAAGAAAAATCAATTGGCTTTTTGTTAGCATATAAAAAAACACCCCCTCAGTAAAAACAGTTCCGCACCACATCAACCCACATTAACACAAACCGCAAAGACTATAATGATGTCATTAGAAGAGAAAAAGCCCTTAATTTTTTTAATTTTGGAAAAAACTCTCCCAAAAACAACTATATTTCCAAAATCAATCTTAAATTTGGAAAAAAGTCTTTCAAAAATCACGATATTTCCAAAATTAAAGAAAATGGTCATCGGCAGAGAGCAAGAGCAAGAAACATTTAAAAAATTGTTGCAATCCAAACAAGCGGAGTTTGCGGTTATTTATGGGCGGCGACGGGTGGGCAAAACGTATTTGGTGAGAGAGTTTTTTAACGATCAAATCGTTTTCGATTTTACGGGTTCTTATGAAACCGAAACGGGTATTCAAATCAATAATTTTTATACTGAATTGAAGCGGGTTTGGGCATTAGGAGGCACATCACCCGCACCGCAAAATTGGTCGGAAGCCTTCCATTTACTGACCGACTACCTGTTGGCTTTTAAAGGAAAATCGGAAAAAATCGTTGTTTTTATTGATGAATTGCCTTGGCTTGACCGTACAGGTGCGGGTTTTGTGTCCGCTTTATCCTATTTTTGGAATCAACACGGCTCTCGCATGAACAATTTGATTTTGATGACTTGTGGCTCGGCGGCTTCGTGGATATTAAGAAAACTGCTCAATGATAAAGGAGGATTGCACAACCGTATTACTAAACGGATAGAACTAAAACCGTTTACACTTAAAGAAACGGAGGCTTTTTGTCAGTATAAAAACCTAAAATTCACGCATTATCAAATTGTACAACTCTATATGGTGATGGGCGGGATTCCGTTCTATTGGCAAGCCATTGAGCAAGGCAAAAGCGTTCCGCAAGTGATTGATCAACTGTGTTTTGAACAAAATGGACTGTTAGCAACCGAATTTAAACCTCTTTTTCAATCTCTGTTTAAAAATGCTGAAAACGCCATTCAAATCATCGAAATATTGGCGAAATACCCTTACGGATTGACCCGCATTCAGCTTTTAGAGCAAAGCAAAATAGCCAATGGCGGGTCATTTGTCCGTATTTTAGAGCAATTAATAGATTGTGGTTTTGTCAAATCACTCAATCCTTTTGGAAAAAAGAATAAGGACACCGTTTTTCGGATTATAGATTTTTACAGCATTTTTTACCAAAAATTTATCAATGGCAATGTGAGTGACCGTACCAATGTTTGGCAAAGCCTTTCAAACGGTGCAGCCTATCAATCATGGATGGGTTATGCTTTTGAAAATGTTTGCCTGACACACCTCAAAGCCATTCACGAAGCACTCGGCATCAGTGGCATTTACACGCACGTATCTTCATTCTATTTTAAAGGCGATGATACACTGCCAGGCGTTCAAATTGACCTCATTATTGACAGAAATGATGGTATTATCAATCTTTGTGAAGCAAAATTCACAAATACAGAGTTTGTTCTGTCAAAAGACTATACAGCCAATTTGAGACGAAAACGCACTGTTTTTCAGCAAGTGACAAAGACTAAAAAATCGGTCACTACCACCCTTTTAACAACTTATCCAGCCGTTCAAAACAAATATTACACAGAGGAAATTCATTCCGAAGTGCATTTGGAAAAGCTGTTTTAATCATAAAAACTTCTCCAACAGAGTATTCTCCTCATTAATAAACGGTTGCTGCCGAATCCGTTTGCCCGTCGCTTTATAAAAAGCATTGGCAACCGCACCACCAAGCGGGGGCAACACAGGCTCACCGAGACCTGTTGGGTCAATGCCATTGTCCACAAAATGCACTTCTACTTCGGGTACTTCATTGATGCGAATCATGCGGTAGGTATTGAAGTTGTTTTGCTCTGCGACACCGTCTTTGAAAGTCAAATTGCCATACATCGCATGACCCAAACCGTCCACAATGCTGCCAACGGCTTGATTCAAAGCACCACTTTTATTAACCAAAATGCCACAATCAACAGCGCAATAGACTTTTTTCAGAACGGGTTGCTTTTTTACTAAAACAACGTCTGCAATTTGCGCCACATAAGAATTGTGTGAGAAATAGACGCTGAAACCTTGATAGACATCTTTGCCTTTTTTACCCCAATTCGCCTTTTCTGCAACGGTTTCAATCACTTTTCTGAAACGATCAATATCGTATTTGATGTCTCCGACGGGGCTGCTTTTGGCATTATCCAAGAGGTCAAGCCGCATTTGGATGGGGTCTTTACCCATCTTTTCAGCCACTTCATCTAAAAAGGCTTGCTCGGCATACGCCAAGAAATTGGTAATCGGTGCTCGCCACGGGCCCGTCGTAATTGGCGATTTGTGATTGACAGAATCAATCAACACATTTGCTATCGCACCTGACGGAAAGTTGTTGCCACCGCGCGTCGCGTCACCTGCATTGATGCCCACACCCCGCTGTTCGTAGCCAATTATCGCATTATTTTTGTCCAACGCCATGCGGAAACGGTAGCGACACGCAGGGCGATAAATGCCGCCCGACATATCGTCTTCGCGTGTCCACATCACCTTCACAGGTTTTTTGATGAGATTCGACAGCTCGGCAGCTTCCAAAGCGAAATCACTGTTCAAACGACGACCAAAGCCGCCACCCATACGCGTCATCTCCACCGAAACATTTTCTTTCGGTATGTTCAGTAGTTTTGCCACTTGGTCGCGATTAGAGCCAGGATTTTGCGTTGGTCCAATCAATTCTGCTTTGTCACCGCGCACATCGGCAAAGAAATTCATGGGTTCCATAGAGTTATGCGGCAAAAACGGGCATTGAAACTCTGCTTCAACCACCTTTGCCGCTGTTTTGAAGACCCCCTCAGTATCACCGTTCTTTCGGCGCACTTCAGCTTTATCGCTGTTCATCAATTCTTTGAAAATACGATTGTGGTCAACTGAACTTTCAAGCGTTTCGTCTTTTTCCCATTCGATTTTGAGGGTTTCTCGAGCTTTTTTCACTTCCCAAGTCGTTTTACCGACAACGGCTACTTTGTTACTGAACGACACCACATCTACAATGCCCGCCATCGCTTTCGCAGCCGAACCATCAAAAGATTTGAGTTTCAAACCAAATGCAGGTGGACGTTGAATCATCGCAATCAACATCCCTTCGCGTTTAAAATCCAAACCATATATCGCTTTGCCTGTCGTAATAGCATGATTGTCAACACCTTTGACAAACGTGCCGATGATTTTGAAATCTTTTCTATCTTTTAATGTGACATTTTTAGGTGGTGTGAGTTGTGCCGCGTCTGCTGCTAATTCGCCATAAGTCAATTTGCGATTGGTGGCTTTGTGCATCACTTTGCCCATCTCCGTAGTCAAACTACTGACGGGTACTTGCCAGCGTTTCGCCGCAGCTTCCATGAGCATTTGACGTGCGGTTGCACCTGCTTCACGTAGGCGTTTCCATGAGTGCGGTGTTGAACCGCTACCGCCTGCGACTTGTCTTTCGAACCGCTTACTGTCTAATGGTGCTTGCTCCACTTTGACCAATTTCCAATCCATATCCAACTCCTCGGCAACGGTCATCGGGAAAGAGGTCTTGATGCCTTGACCCGATTCAGGATTTGGTGAAAAAATGGTTGCCGTACCGTCCAAATTGATAGACAAATAGGCATTGAACGACAACGCCCCCTCTGCGTCAGCCGTAATGACTGCCGAACTAAAGCGTTTAGGCGTTAATATATTGAAACCCAACAACAAACCACCGCCTGTGGTTGCTGCATATTTTATGAAATCTCGTCTGTTATGTTGCATTTTTATTGATTTTTAAATTTAT
>JAYSQG010000487.1:0-29088 GCA_043721685.1 Saprospiraceae bacterium
GATCATTATGAATAGGTAATGTTTCCGTCAACCAATCATCAGGCTGAACTTTACAGTTATCCTCTAAACGCTTATCCGAACCCCAAACTATGAGTTTCAAAGGACGAAAATAGTTGGCAGACAAACCTGTTAAGCGGCTTTTACTTTCATAAATCGAAGATTTAGCTAAATAAACACTCATTCTGTAACAAACGCCTGCTTTCAAAGGGTTTAACAAGACTTGACGAATGGCTTCAAAAGTACCATTATCCCGAGCCACCATTCCAACATACAGTCTCCCTTGTTGAGCATAAATTTTACAACCAAAACGACCGGGCTGAATATCGGGCGTCTTCTCGTTTTCAAAATTACAACTACCCCACCCCGCAAGTTCGTCTTTACTATTTAATTGTTCAAAAGAAGGATTCAACAAGGCGATGCTTTCTAAGACAGTATCTTTTTCCTGTCCAATACTGAGGGGTATCGCGCAACAAATAATGAAGTAAAAAAGTCCTAAAAATCTATTCAACGTCAGCATTTTGATAATTTTTTATTATTATTTTCTTATAATCGACACAACTCACTGATTTAAAAACGCTATTGGGAAATGCTCTTTTGTCTATTTTGAAATAAATTGGTGGTTGAGTAAGCATTATTTCAAAAAAAATAAAACAAATAATGGTAAATAGAAAAACTATTTATAATTTCGTCTTCATAAAATCACGGATTTATACGAGTTGATCAAGTTTTATTGATTTGTGAAATAAATTTTAGTCTTTTTATTTAATACTGATACATGTCTAATAAAAAATACGCCATCATTGATATTGAGACAACAGGCGGTGCCGCGGCAAGAGAAAAGATTACAGAAATCGCCATTGTGTTGCATGATGGAACGAAAGTAATTGAAACTTTTGAGACTTTACTCAATCCTGAACGCTCAATTCCACTTTATATAACTCAAATTACGGGTATTTCGGATGCTATGGTTGCCAAAGCACCTAAATTTTATGAAGTAGCGAAGAAAATCGTCACGATGACTGAGGGGGCTGTTTTTGTGGCGCACAATGTTCGATTCGATTATGGGTTTGTTCAAGAGGAATTTAGACGTTTGGGTTATACCTATACGCGCCAACAGTTGTGCACTGTAAAGTTGAGTCGGCAAGCGTTTCCAGGGTTGAGGTCCTATGCTTTGGGTAATTTGATTGAACATTTTAATATAAAAACGACTGATAGACACCGTGCTATGGCAGATACGTTGGCAACAGTTGAAATTTTTGAAAAGATTTTTTTAAAACAAGAAAACCGAGACGAGGCGGTTGCACTCATCAACAAAGGCATTAAAGAAAATAAATTGCCCGAAGGTATAAAAATCGAGACGCTTCATGCTTTGCCTGAGACCTGTGGTGTTTATTATCTGCACGATACTGAGGGGGCAGTCATTTATGTCGGTAAAAGTATCAATATACAAAAGCGCATTTTTGAGCATTTTGGAGACAAAACAACCAAAGGAGACCAGTTTCAAACGTCTGTAGCGGACATCACGTATGAGGAGACGGGGAGCGAATTGGTGGCTTTATTACTTGAAGATTTTGAAATTAAGCGTATGAAACCGCGTGTGAACAAGGCGCAACGCAAGACATATTTCCCTTATGGCGTCTATTCTTTTTTGGATACAAAAGGCTATGTGCGGTTTCATGCTGTCAAAAATGTCGCAGCGATTCGGAAAAAACACGTCATTTTACAAGAATTTACGAAGCTCAACGAGGCAAAACATTTTTTGAAAGCTTTAGCCAAACGTTTTGAGCTTTGCGAAAAATTGATGGATGCTCATGATACTGAGGGGTCATGCTTTTATCATCAAATTGGGCAATGTCGCGGTGCATGTGTAGGTACTGAATCGCCAGAATCGTATAATGAACGGGCCATGGAATTGGCAGAACGCTTGAAAACGACGTTTGAAGAAGATTTTTTCATCATCGAAAATGGTAAATCTGCTGATGAAAAAGCGGTTGTTTTGGTTCAAGATGGGCATTTTCGAGGTTGTGGCTATATCAATACTGAGGGGGGGACTTCGGAAGATTTTTTTGAAGCTGTTAAGACCATGAAGCCTACTTCGGATTCGAATCGAATTGTTAGGCAATATTTGAGTAGCGGAAAAGGATATAAAATCATAAAAATATAAAAAAAGGGTGACTACTAAAAGTAGCCACCCTTCTATAAATATATTCACTTTTACTCTAGCCTTAATTATAATGTTTCAATTGGTGATTAGTTATCGGTTAATAGTTATTGGCTGCCCAATTACTAATAACCAATTTACCATTAGCCAATTTAAAACGGACAACCATGACATTTATCCACTCTCGGATTAGCCTTTGGCTTAGATAATTTTACATTATCCTTATCAATACAGTCTTTGCAGCCTAAAACACGGAACTCTGTGCGGCGGTTCAACTGATGTTCTGATTCTGTACATTTGACGTTGTTGATACATTTATTCGTTGTCATGCCTTCGCCATAACCTCTTGGCACAAGGCGGTCACGGTCAACACCTTTATCAATCAACCAACGGACAACCGATTCAGCACGACGTTGCGACAAGCGATTGTTGTAATTATTCGAACCACGAGTATCTGTATGTGATGAAATCTCAATGATTTGCGACGTATTATTTTGCATCAATTTCAAGAGTTTTTCCAACTCTGGCAATGATTCATCTCTAAGGCTTGATTGGTCAAAATCATAATAAATATCCAATAAATATGCTTGTGCCGTAGGGTCGTCAGTATAAAGTGAGCTTGAAGGTGTTAAACCATCTACTGCTTTACCATCTTTATAAGAAGCGCCATTGTGCATGCCCGTAAACGGTATTCCGCCTTTGACAAAAAGTTGTTTTTCACGGTCAAAGTACACCGCATTCGGGTCTTTTGGCGTATTTGATGCAATATCTGAAGGCGTTTTACCACCTACTACTTTACCATTCTTGTAGGTCGTACCATTGTCAGTTCCTGAAAAAGGTTTGCCATTTTTGAGATAAAGTCCTTTGTCTGGGTCAAAATAGACCGCATTAGGGTTTATCGGCATCGTTGTCGGAGTAGTCTTTGTCGTTGTACTGGTCAAATCAGTTGGCTTAGGTTCTGATGTAGTTGAAGGTTGAAGATTCAAATTAACAGAATATGTTTTTGAAGCCACCAATCCTTTTGTACAAACAGTATCAGGTGTCGTAACAGCAAAATATTTGTCTTTTTCACCACGCAATTTGTAGCAACAGCCTTCGTCCAATTTGAACTCAAACTTGCCAGATGCATCGGTTGTAAAAGTCTGTTTTACTTTAGTTGAGTCGCAACCAATTAAAGTCACTTTTGCTTCTGCCAATGGTAAACCTGTATTTTGGTCAAAAACAAAACCTTCAACTGCGAATTTTTTATTCTTTTTCAATGGGATTTCTATGACAACATTCTCTGCCATAGAAGCATCTCTCACACAGCCTGTCTTCTTGTTTTTCTCATATCCGGACATTTCAGCAGTGAAAGAACAGCAAGAGTTGAATTTCATATCAATAATTGCTCGACCATCTTTACCCGTTTTCAAAACCTTTTTGACACATGAATCGCTGGTAATCAAGGCATCCGCAATGGGCTCTTTAGTGACCTCGTCGTAAACAAAGATTTTTACAGGCGTTGCCATTTTTGTAAAACTATAGATATCATCACGTCCCGAACCACCTTGTCTATCAGATGAAAAGAACCCGCAAGTGCCTTCATCATTTAGATTGATGCCGAAGTCATCATCGGTTGAGTTAATTGGTGACCCTGGATTTTCAGGAGAAGTCCATTGTCCGTCACCACGAGAGTCAACATAGAAAATATCAATGCCCCCCATGCCCAAATGTCCATCAGACGCAAAATATAAACGACCACTTGAATGGATGAAAGGAAATAATTCATTCCCCTCAGTATTAATGTTGGGTCCGAGGTTCATCGGTGGTCCCCAACGACCATTTTCAAGTTCTGAAACATATAAGTCCATGCCACCAAAGCCACCTGGCATATCGCTGGAGAAATATAATTTTGTTCCACCCGCATTGATAGCAGGATGCGCATTCGAGTATTCATCAGAGTTGAACGGTAGGCTTTCCTCAGTGCTAAAACCCGTTCCTTTTTTCTTAGCCGTATATATTTTTAATCTCACAATGCCTTCATCGTCTGCACCTGTTTTACCTTTCGAGTAATTGTTGCGGGTAAAGAAGATAGTTGATTGATCTTTTGTAAATGTCACGATAGCATCGTGATATTTTGAGTTGATGTCACTCGTAAATTTTTCGGGGCGACCTGTTTGAACGTCAGCACCACAGTTTTTAATAGGCACAAAGTAGAGGTCGAGAAACGGCTCTCCTGTCCAGCTATGGCTGCGTTTGACAGCAGAACCTTTGTCGCGCTCAGAGGCGAAGATGATACCGTCTTTGTAAAAAGCCGCGCCAAAATCATCGAGATTTGAGTTAAATTGAGTTCTTTTGACAGCATAAATCTCTTCTCCTTTGGTCTTTAGCTCTGCTTCGTAGTCGCAAGCTTTGGTTTGGTATTGACCTCTGACGTCTTCAGGGACGGCTTCGGCAAACTTGTTGTACCACTCGCGAGCGAGGTCGCACTTGCCATTTCTTTGCAACATTTCACCATAATAAAGGAAGTGAATAGGTTGCGCTTCTGGTAGACGGACAACTTGGCCATAAAGGAACTCTGCATTTTGAGAGTCGCTGATTTTACGGTAACAATCTGCAAGTGCTATTTTTGCGCCTGCATCGTCACCTTTGGAAAGGATTTGGTTAAGGAGTTCTATTGCCCCAACGTAGTCCAGTTCTTTCATACTGCGTTTTGCACGTTCAAGTTTTGCAGATTGAGCTGAAAGGGTCGCTGCAAAAAGCAGCATCATTGCTAATGAGTAAAAGCTTCTGAATTTCATCATTTCGAATTTAGAATTATCGGAAATCGGGAAGAAGTGTTTATTAATCAGTTTTCTCCTTCTCTAATTGTTGATAGTATGCCAACTAAATAACTCAGTTAAAATCGGTTTTATTCTTAATTTTATGTGAATAAGTTTAATACTAAATGCGCTAAAAAAGGCTTGTGTTTTTAAGCCTTAAACTTTATAAATCATGTTTTTTAACATTCTGAAAGAAGCAAAAGAATCTATTTTAAAAAAAATGCCTTCTCAGCGTTCTGGATTTTTTCTTCAAATACAGATTCTTTTACTGCGTTCAGAATGACAAAAAAAAAGAAATATTTATCATTAAAAAATGTAAATCAATAATTTACAAAATTTTATTTCTCAACTATATATTGTAAAAATCGTACCAACTTTGCAATTTTAGACTGACTAAAAAAAAAATACCCCCTCAGTATAGAATCAAATCAATTTAAACAAAATGTCTATCCCACCCTTTAAAAATAACGTGGTGTGACGATGCGTTTCGTTTTGTAATCAAACTCATAGCCAAGCATAATCTCAAAAGAGCCTTGTGCTTTTTGTTGCAACTTTGTCAAAGTGTAATCGTAAGAAGCACCTATCCGTAAACCATTGTTCAAGTAATAAGCGACCCAAAAGTCTGCAGAATCATAAGAGCTTTTGTTTTGGAAAACTTCAATTGACGAGCGAAAAGACGCCCCTACCCACAAAGTTTCTTGGAAAAACAAAGACAAATCCACGTTAAATTGAGTTGGCGAACCCACTTGTTGGAAAGATGTGTCCCGATTCAAGCGGCTATCAAAACCAGCAGATTTGACGAGCAACGACGGTTTGAAAATCAATGCATTGCCTTTCAAAGGAATCGCACCACCTAATGTGTAGTAAAAATGGCGGACTTGCTTGGCATAAATCGGCAGTTGGTCTGTCCGATTTGGAATCAAATCGTACTCGATAATGCGTGGTACACCCAAACCTGTGTAAAAGTTTTTTGTGTAGTAATAAACCCCCGCACCAATGTTCGGTTTCCACCAATTGACATTTTCCGAAAACGGAATGTCACCAGCTTGTTCTATACTCAATTTCGACCAGTCAGCTCGCCAATTGGTAATGCCGCCTTGGAGTCCGACCGAAAGTTTACCTTTTTTACCCATAGGAATGCGGTACGCATAGGACACATTGGCATCCAAACTGTTTGATGGCCCAATTTTGTCGTTGACCAAGCTGAAACCCAAACCTACACGATCGTTTTTCAAAGGTGTGTGCATAGAGATTGTTTGCGTTGTCGGTGCACCTTCAATGCCCCACCATTGCGTGCGATGTAAGAGGTTAATAGCAGCATGATCGCGGCTACCTGCATAAGCCGGATTGAAAATCAATGAGTTGAACATGTAGTTAGTAAACATTGGGTCTTGCTGCGCGTGTGCCGCTAATGCCCCCATCATTAGCAGAGTAACAAGTGTGATAGTTTTTCTCATTTTTTAAAAAAAAAGTTTAAAGTGATAAATTCACGGGTAGTAAAACCGTTTTTAGTCTGAATATTTGTTGTGTCCTTTCGTTTTGGTGTTGGTTATTAGGGATTGGTGATTAGTTATTGATAAACTATTGTTTTATATATGCAAAAGCCTGACCAATAACTAATCACTAATAACCAAAACCCAAAAACTAACGCATAATTTGTAAATAACCTGTTTTTAGGATTTCTCCGTTGTCATCATTTCTAATCCAATAGAAATAAGTGCCATCTGGCAAATCTTTTCCATCCCATTTACCTGCCCAATCGTTCTGATATCCTGTAGTTTTCAGGATTTGGTTGCCCCAACGATTCATAACACATACTGTATGGTTTGGATAATTCTGTAAACCTTCAATGAGCCAAGTATCATTTTTACCATCACCATTAGGTGATATGCCGTTGTAAACCAATAAACTATCAGGGCAAACAATTATAATAACCACTGTCGCTTCGCTGCAAACTGAATCAATGCACACACGGTATCTGAAACTATCTATACCACATGACGAAGATGCGCGACTTGCGGTATAAGTCAAAATACCGCGTTGAAAACTAATCGTATCTGCCTTGCCCTTTGTTGGAGGCGTTATAATCGTTAATCTCGTTGGCTGCCGCGACAAAGTGTCGTTCAGGTAGACAAAAAGGTCTTTTGTTGTCCCCCTACGAACCGTATCCAAATCATTAACCGCTTTGACAATAATACCAACTGGGTTGCGGACATTGACAATGATAAAAGTGGTATCGTATAAGCCTGATGTTCTATTATAAACCACCAAACACATTGTATCTTTTCCAACAGCTCGTCCAGTAATTTTTACGCATTTTGTCATACGGTCAAGCACCATCAAAGCATGTAAACCGTTTTTGCCGAGACACGCATCGAATATTGAATCCACAGAACCGCGTATTTGCAAACTGTCAACACCACAGAATATTGAATCTTTATTCAAATCCACTGTAATGACCACAGTACTGCTAACAGGCTTGGAAGTATCTTGTCGTGTAACACGGATATATAACGTGGTTGTATCATGCAAACCTGCTGCATTACTAAGTATGATGCAAGCTGTATCTAACCCCGCAGTATTGCCAACAATTTTTACGCATTTTGTGACATTATCTAAAGTGATTGAAGCATGGTTGGCGCTAGGTGTTGAGCAGAATTTTATACTATTTATAGGTGAACCGCTTAACTCGGTTGAGTCTGGACAGTATGTTTTCGTCTGATTAACAGTAACAGAAACAGAATCAATACTCGGTTTAGGCAGTATGATAATCTTTTCATTGACAATAATACGCACCCTTGTTGTATCGCATAAACCTGAAAGACGGTTGCAAACCACAATACAAGCGGTATCTGTACCTACTCTCAAACCTTTGATTGTCAAACACTTAGCCGTCGTTATTTGAACAGTAGAATTAATACCACTGGATTGCGCACAATAGTTAGAAATTGAATCCACAGCCCCGCGAATTTCTGAGGTATCAATACCGCAATATGTTAAACTATCGCCTACAAAAATTTTCACAGAATCCATTTTCAAAGTTGGAATGACTGTATCTCGTGACACATTTACATAGAGCGTCGTTGTGTCACAAAAACCTGCATTATTACATAAAACCAAGCAAAAAGTGTCTTGTCCATTGGAAATGCCACGCACATTTAGACATTTTTTAACCGTATCAAGGGTCACTGTAGTATTATCAAATGGTGCAACAGAACAGAAAGCGATATAACGAATCGGCGAACCGCGCAGTTCTGTTGAATCTGGGCAATAGGCTTTTGTTTCAAATATTTTTAGTGCAATAGAATCTACACTGGGCTTAGGTAAGGCTGGTCGAGCTACACCTGTGATGTACATATATGTTGTGTCACATAAACCCGAAGCGTCGCAGATTTCAATACAAGCCGTATCTGTGCCAGGTGTAACGCCCATATAGTTGACACAACGAGTGGTCGTATTGACCATAAAATCTACATTCGAGCCAGACTGTCCTTCGCAAATATTGCGAATTCGGGTCGGTGTGGCGGGTGCTGCCAAATCACAATGATTGCGGGTCAAACCTACCGTAATTGTATCTCGGAACTCGTGAATACGGCGAGTGGCTATGGGTTGTAAGGCTTGAATATATAAATAAGTCGTATCACATTGACCAAAATCATTGCAAACACGAATACAAGCCGTATCTACCCCCACAGTAATCCCTTGATATTTAATACATTTTGTCGCTGCATCTATCGCAAAACTAACATTGGAGCCACTTGATGTTCTACAGAAATTTTCAAAAATGGTTAACGTACCAATTGGCGCATCAAATGAGCATTTAGAACGAGCCGCCAAACCAATCGTAATCGTATCTCTAAAAGTATGAACCGTCAACTGTGGTGTGATGATTTCTGGTACTGCTGTGATATAAAAAATTGTTGTATCACAAACACCCAAGGTATTACAAACACGAATACAAGCCGTATCTACCCCCTCAGTAATGCCGCTATAAATTAGTGCTTTGCCTAAGCTGTCAACAATAAAATTTACATTTAACTCTAAACCTCTTGGACAAATATTACCAAATAAATTAATTGTACCTATTGGAATAACGACATCTGTATTCGTCCGTGCATTTCCGATAACAATTGTGTCCCTGATGATCGTAGTTCGAGTTGGAGAATTAAAGGTTGTAACAATGAGTGTCGTTGTATCACAATTACCATATTGGTCACATACCTTTAAACAAGCCGTATCTTTACCAACTGTTGCTCCCACGAAACGAATACAACCATTTGCAGGTGCATCAAAAAGCACATGAGTTCTTGGTGACGCACAAAAGTTAACCAAATTGCCCGTAACACCCAGCAATTGAGAAACATCAAAGCAATAGCTTTGGGATGCACCCAATGGAACTGTTTTGCGCACAACATCAGGCGTTATACAAGCAGAGACCAATTGAACAGTATCCCGAAGGCCTGAACCCGTTTTTTCAACAACAAATGCTCGGATACCCGATGGAACGGCAAAACGTAAACCACGGAACTCAATACCTGAATTATAGCAAATCTCACTTCGTCCACCCCGACCTAAGCCAGTGATATTTTGACAACTATACTGTCTGCCATTTTTTGCAAAACCGTAGATTGTCATAGATATGGGCTCTAAACGCCAATCGCCCGACGGGTCCCAACGACGCATCGAGTCAACTAATACTTCAAGGCTTGCAAATGTTCCTGTAAACGTTCGCCCACTCACTGTCCAAGAATTGAGTTGCCAAGGACCACGTTCAAGTCCTCGAAAAATATCCGTATAGCCATAATTGTGAATTGTATCAGTGGTACAAGGCGTGAATATCGTACTAAACTGTCGTCCATCTAAGTAGAAACGAAGGCTGTTGATGCTGTCGTAAACAAAACTGTCAATACAAACAGAAACCCCTGCATCACAATTCGCTGTACGCGTGAAAACAGAGTCCTGATGTATAAAATTGGTTTGGGCTACCAAGCCATTTAACCAGAACAATAGTGCGCCAAAGAGTAAAAGTTTTTTCATCTATGCTGAGTCGTTTTGAAGTCAAGTCGTGGAATCGAAGAAGGTAATTAGTAATGATTGAAATGTCATCGGATTATAAATAAAAAATACCCCTCAGTAAAACACGTCTTAGACCTTAATATATGGTTTATCTGTAAATAAAGTGAATCTGCTATAATTAAAATGCCGAAAATCATGCCAAAACGAAATAAAATATGGCTATTAAATACCAATTAACAAAAATCAAGTACTGTTTATCATTGATAATCAATTGAAAACCAATAAGATATTTTGTTTGTTTATACAACATTATGTTATCTGTTGTATAGACATGTTTGCCACTAAAAACGTGTTTGCTGAAAATAAAAAGAAGAGGTTTCTGATTGACTTGGCTTTTGAAAAAGGGGATTATTGGTCTCAAGTTAATGACAAAAATTTGTCGCACTTAATATCCAAAAACCAATGTCAAAGCAGGAGATATATGTTCAGGAAATACTTTTCAAAAAGCGTTCCAAAACACATTGCGAAGAGACATTTGTAAAAAAAATAAATATAAAATATAAGTTATTTTAACAATGAAAACACGAAATGATTACAAAAAAAGAAGTAAGTCATTGATTATCAATAATTTACTTCGATATTTTTTTATTAAGAAGAGAAATGAAAAGGAAGTGTTTTTTTAGAAAAAGAAATCCACAATAAACAATGAACCGTAAATAACACTTGCTATTCCGTTTGTCGTAAAAAAAGCCATATTGACTTTACTCAAATCATCAGGCTTCACAAGCGTATGTTGATAGCCCAATAATCCAATAAAAATTGCAGTTCCGGCCCAATGAATGATGCCAAAACTGACCCCCACAGTATTAACGCACCAAACGGCATACAATACAACGACTGCACAAAGTAAATGCAGAAAATTGGACAGTCGCAAAGCTCCGCTCCTACCCAATCGGACAGGTATTGAATTGAGGTTCAATGACTTATCAAAATCCTCGTCTTGCAAAGCATAGATAATATCAAAGCCCGAAACCCATAACAATACCACCAAGGAATAGAACAAAGGTAATATGTCAAAATGCCCAGTAACCGCCAAATAGGCGCCAATTGGTGCCAATGACAATCCTAAACCCAAAATAAAATGACATAAAAAAGTAAACCTTTTGGTATAAGAATACCCCAAAACGACCAATAAAGCGATGGGCGACAAGGCAAAACATAAAGGATTGATGAACCAAGTCGTCAAAATGAAAGCCATAGAATTGATGATAACAAACGTCAAAGCTGAATTTGCGCTTATAACTCCCGCAGGAATTTCACGAACAACCGTCCGCGGATTCAAAGCATCAATATCACGGTCGAGATAACGGTTGAATGCCATTGCCGCACTGCGTGCAAATATCATACACAACAAAATGCAGAATAATATAGTCAAATTCGGCGATTTTCCATCTATATAATTGGCAAGAAAAAAACCAACCAATGCAAAGGGTAATGCAAAAACGGTATGGCTGAATTTGATGAGAGATAGGTAGTTTTTCATAAAATCAAGCGTATTAACGAGTTTCTTTCACTTTTTGAATCTCTTTCAATAGTTTCAACGACTTTTCGGAGACCCCCTCAGTATGTAACTCTACTTTATCCAAAATATCAATAAGCGTATTGATACGCGCATCGGTTTCAAAAAATTTATTCACAATCGCTATCCGTTTGCCCTCAACAAGGCAATAACCCGATTGAAAACTGCCTTTTTCGTAGCGCACAACGTAATCGAGTTCTTTGAAGAGTTCTTCAATTTTTTGAAGTGTATGTTTAGTATAAGTCATTTTATTCGTTATTGGTTATTAGGGATTAGTTATTGGTTTAGGTAAGTTTGACGTTTTGACGGCTAACCAATCCCTAATAACCAATAACCAATACCCAATTAAACTTCTTTTTCAACGACATACGCATTGCGCGTAGGCGATTGTCGCGACATCATTTCAGCCAAAAAACCTGTGACAAAGAGCATTGTACCCATAATCATCATCGTCAAAGAGATGTAGAAAAAAGGATTGCTCGTTACTAAAACGGTTGGCAAATCGCTGTGCAGTCTTATCAATTTTGAAACCCCGACATAAACGGATGAACAAAAACCGAAAAAAAACAAGACTAAGCCGAATGAACCAAAAAAGTGCATCGGACGACGACCATATTTGCCGACAAAAGCGATGGACATCAAATCCAAAGGTCCATAAATAAAGCGGCTCAAACCGAATTTTGTAACGCCATATTTACGGGATTGATGTTGCACCACTTTTTCACCAATCTTTGCAAAACCTGACCACTTGGCAATCGCCGGAATATAGCGGTGCATTTCGCCATAAACTTCAATACTTTTAATGACTTCACTTTTATACGATTTCAAACCGCAATTAAAGTCATGTAAGTTTGGAATACCACTGATTTTTCGCGCTGCCCAATTATAAAGTTTCGTAGGCAATGTTTTACTGAGGGGGTCGTAACGCTTTTGTTTCCAACCACTTACAAGGTCGTAATCATCCTCAACTATCATGCGGTACAACTCTGGAATCTCATCTGGTGAGTCCTGTAAGTCTGCATCCATTGTAATGACGACATCGCCATTACAAGCCGCAAAACCTGTATTCAAAGCAGCCGATTTGCCATAGTTGCGCCGAAATTTAATGCCTCGTACACAAGGATTTTCAAGGGCTAATTGTTCAATTATTTGCCAAGAATTATCGGTACTGCCATCATCTATGAACAGAATTTCATAACTGAAACCATGATGTTGCATCACGCTCCGAATCCAAGCCTCCAACTCAGGCAACGATTCCGCTTCATTTAATAAGGGTATGACAAGAGAAATATTCATTCTTTTAATTGTGAATGATGAATGGTGAATGGTGAATGGTAAAAATTATACAGTCAAGTATATTCACCATTCACCATTCGCCATTCACCATTATTTATTGTTTCTTTTTACCAAATAACTGACTAACAACGCCAAACCGAAACCGATTATTGACCAGCGAGCAAATTGTAAAAGATTACTCGAAAAATTGTGGGCAACGGCATTGCGAATGCCTTGTTCCATATCATACAGTTCATTTATGGGTGTATTTGGGCGATATAGTTCGATTGCCATGTCTTTTTCGATATCTATCAACGATGGGTCAATGTAGTTGAATAAAACAAAATCATAGACATAATAGCAAGCATTGGCAATTAAAAACACCCCAAATGCCCCCCTCAGTAAAACCTTAAAATCTGTGGAATCCACATTTTTTATTGCTAAATACATGAAAAGCACATAAATCAACAGCGAACTGAACCGCACTGAAGCACCTAACGCCGAGGCTTTATCCATATAATAAAAAAGCAGGACATAGCCTACAACAGCTATGCCTGCGATTATACCATTTAAAAGTATTTTTTGTTTCATTCCGCAAAAGTAGAAAAGGAATAATGAATTATGAATGTTAAATGATGAATGTTATACAAATTAATCATTTAACATTCATAATTCATTATTAACTAAACATGGGACGCTCTTTTTTCATAACAGCACCCATTATCAATGAAAGTATAGCAACAACAACACCTGCACCGAATAAACCCGTCAACATAGACATCGGAGAAGCAAGGCTTTGACGCTGTTTTTCAATGGCAGCATCAAGCTGGTCTTCTGCCATACCAAATTTTTCCATCATGGCACGTGTCATTTCAAGTTGCGCTTCCATAGCATTCGGATTGATGAAATTCATGTAGATGTAATTGAAAACCAATACAACGACCGTCGAAACCATGCCAATCATAAATGCCAAATAAAAAGCACGTTTGAATGACATAAAACCACCTAACTCCTGCTCGCGGTGTTCACGCAACGCCATCACATAAATTGCCACACTCACGCCAATACTAACGACAGTGTACAAAGCGATGATAGTTCCGCTTTGGCTCATTACGCCTGTCACTTGTTGAATTAATTGGAAAACAATGCCGATTAATGCTGAAATAAGACCCCATTTTTTGACCATACCCCAAATGGATACGTCTTTTTCTTGCAATGGAGCATCTGAACTGTCTAAAACTGCCATGATTTCTTTTGTTTAAAACTAGTTGTGAAGAAAAAAATTTGTCCTTTGTGCAAGGCCTTCTACATTTTTGAAAATGAGTTTGTTGTTAAACACTTGACGAAATTAGCATTTTTTGTAAGAACTACACCTAATTTTACGATAAAAAACCACAAATTTCAGATAAGCTAACGGCTATAACCCATTAATGACTTTTAACCAATGACCATTTGCCGTTGTTGACAACGCCTAAAACTGCCCCCCTCAGTATATGACCGAGTAAAGGTGAATTCTTAGATTTTGAGAAAATGTCTTTACTTGAAAATGTCCACGTTTCATCTGGATTAAAAAGGGTCAAATTGGCTTCTGTCCCTTCAGTAATTGACGGTATTTCGAGACCTAAAACATGTCGTGGCTGAATGGCTAAAAACCGAACTAAATCACTCATTGTGAAATTATTATGCAAAAACTGATTAATGAGTCCGAAAGTTGTTTCCAAACCAATCGCTCCAAAATCGGCATACGGAAATTCTAAGTTTTTACCTTCTTCATCAACGGGCGTATGATTGGTTGAAATAAAATCAATCGTTCCATCTACCAAACCTTCTATAAGTGCTTGACGGTCAACCTCTTCGCGCAAAGGTGGCATGACTTTGAAATTGGTATCGAACCCCCTCAGTACATCGTCCGTAAAACATAGATTCAAAGCAGCAACGCTTGACGTCACTTTCAAGCCCTGTTTTTTTGCGTCACGTATATATGTGACCGCACCTGCCGTTGAAATATTGTGAAAATGAAGCCGTGAATCAGCATAAGCTAAAAGTTGTAAATCGCGCTGCACCATCAACTCCTCTGCCATCGAAGGGATACCTGACAAACCGAGCGATGTAGAAACTTCTCCTTCATGGATTTCGCCATGCGGCGCAATCGCCTTGTCATTTGGCACATTAAAAATAAGTCCATCAAAAATTTTGGCGTATTGCATACCCCTCAGTAAAAGACCTGAATCTTGAACCGATTTACGACCATCGCTGAAAGCTACTGCACCAACTGAACGCATATCGAGCATCTCTGCTAAATCCTTTCCTTTACAATCAACAGACAAAGCTCCAATAGGCTGAAAATCAACAAGATACGACGCAGTTCTGTTTTTTATGTATAAAATTTCAGACTTAGAATGAATCGCAGGTTCGGTATTCGGAAAAGGTGCAAGAGCCGTAAAGCCTCCTGCCATAGCTGCCTTAGAAACTGATTCGAGGTCTTCTCGATGTTCCAATCCAGGGTCGCCTGTTTGCGTACCGATATCGAGCCAACCTATTGATACACAAGCGTTTGGCTGTTCAAACACTTTTACGCCCCCCTCAGTATCAAGGTTGATTTTTGTATCGATTTTTAAAATTTTACCATTTTTGATTAAAATATCGCGGATTTGACCGTCGAGTAAGGGCTGTTGCGGTGCGATGATGCGAATATTACGCAAAAGAAGTTGCGGCATAATAGGTGTCTTTTTGGAGCGCAAAGTTAAAGAAAATATTGATTATTGAATATTGTTGATCGATTATTGTCGTATAATAATCAATCAGCAATATTCAATAATCAATTCCTTTAAATCCGTTTCAGTATCTCCTCACCAATAGCATCAGTACCCAAAATCATGTTTTTAGGTGTGTTTGCATCAGCAATATCGCCCGTTCTGAAACCTGCTTTTAGGACAGCATCAACGGCTGCAATGATAGCGTTTGACTCGTCTTTCATGCCAAAAGAAATATCTAACAACAAAGCTGCTGACAAAACAGAAGCCATTGGATTTGCCAAACCTTTACCTGTAATATCGTGTGCTGAACCATGAATGGGTTCATAAACGCCTGTGCTGTCACCCACCGAAGCCGATGCCAACATACCCATCGAACCTGCAATTTGAGATGCTTCGTCTGTCAAAATATCGCCAAACAAATTGCCTGTTACGACGACATCAAAACGACGTGGGTCTTTTATCAACAACATAGCTGCGGCATCAACGAATTGGTGTTCCAACTCCACATCTGGATAATCCTTAGCGACTTCCAAAACTGTTTCACGCCATAAACGGCTGCTTTCCAATACATTAGCTTTGTCAACTGACATCACTTTATTGCGACGCGTCCGTGCCGCCTCAAATGCTCTACGGGCGATACGCTCCACTTCGTAGCGGTGATAACCTGCGATGTCATAAGCGTATGTATTTTCTTCGTTGCGACCTTTTTCACCAAAATAAATATCGCCAGTCAACTCTCTGAAAAAGAGAATATCTGCGCCTTTTAGCAATTCTGGTTTGATGCTCGATGCGTCTAATAATTCATCAAACAATTTGATTGGGCGTAAATTGGCGTATAAACCCAATTCTTTACGCATTTTCAAAAGCCCTTGTTCGGGGCGGACTTTCGCTGTCGGGTCGTTGTCATATTTCGGATGACCGACTGCGCCGAACAAAACAGCATCAGAAGCGCGCATTTTTGCCAATGATTCATCGGGCAACGGATTGCCTGTTGCTTCAATCGCTGCATGACCGATGAGTGCTTCGTCATAGACGAATTCATGTCCAAATTTAGCTGCAATTTTGTCTAAAACTTTTTTGCCAACGGCAGTTACTTCCTGCCCGATACCGTCTCCAGGGACGATTAAGATGTTTTTCTTTGCCATAATTTTATTAAAAATATCATTTCATAGGGCGTTGCCCTATTCTATTAAATTACGTCCTTTCAGGACTTTGAAATACGGTTTATACTGAGGGGGGTGTTTATGATAAAAAAACTGATTTACACTGATTTTATCTCTAATAAAATCTAAAAAAAATCAGTGTAAATCAAGAAAATCAGTCAAATCTGCGTTCTAAATTTAAATCAAATTCAGCATCTTCTGCGTCGCCTGAATTGCAGAAACCGTTTGGTCAGAATCCAAGCCACGCGTTTTAAATTCTTTGCCGTTGTATTGCCACGTAATTATGGTTTCACACAAAGCATCCGTCTTGCCGCCAGGCGGTATGCGGACGTGATAATCGCTGAGTTGTGGCAATACAATATTCTTTTTGAGTAGTATTTTTTTCAAGGCATTCATAAACGCATCGTATTGACCATCGCCTTGTGCAATCTCTTCAAACGTTTGATTATCAATGCTTAACTCTAATGTTGCTGACGGTTTTAGGTTTTTAGAATGGGTCAAAACATAGTTCAAAATCTTTATTTTTTCTTCAACTACACTGCTGCTGTCAATGACATCGGAAATGATATATGGCAAGTCCTCGCGTGTCACCATTTCCTTTTTGTCGCCGAGTTGAATGATGCGTTGCGTCACCTTTTTCAAGTCTGCATCAGACAAACGAATGCCCAGTTCTTGAAGGTTTTTTTCAATATTTGCCTTCCCCGATGTCTTGCCCAAAGCATATTTGCGTTTGCGACCAAAACGTTCTGGCATCAAGTCATTGAAATAAAGATTTTTCTTATTGTCACCGTCTGCGTGAATACCTGCCGTTTGCGTAAAAACGTTTTCGCCAACAATCGGTTTGTTGACAGGAATATGAAATCCAGAGAAGGTTTCGACCAATTTACTGACCGTATAAAGCGATTTTTCAACCACAGCCGTCTTAAATTCGGGCATAAAATCATTCATCATCGCAATGGCACTCGCCAAAGGTGCATTCCCACAACGTTCGCCCATGCCATTGACGGTCAAATGCAAGCCATGTGCGCCCGCCCGTAAAGCCTCCATAACATTGGCAATACTTAGGTCATAATCGTTGTGTGCATGAAAATCGAAATGCGTATTTGGGTAACGCTCAATGATGGGTTTTAAAAAATCGTAGGTTTCTTTGGGTGTCAAAACGCCCAAAGTATCAGGCAAAAGTACCCGTTTTATGGGTTGTTTTGTCAAAAAATCGAGAAATTGATAGACATACTGAGGGGAGTTACGCATGCCGTTGCTCCAGTCTTCAAGATAAACATTGGTGTCAATGCCTTTGTTTTTTGCTAAATTAATGACATTTTCAATCTCATTGAAATGCTGTTCTGGCGTTTTGCGCAATTGGTGTGTGAGGTGATTCATCGAGCCTTTGGTCAATAAATTCATCACTTTTGCACCCGCTTCGAGCATCCAATTGATAGATGCTTCGCCGTCAACGAAGGTCAAAACTTCTACTTTATCTAAAAAACCATTGTCTTTTGCCCAATGTGTAATCTTTTTGACCGCCTCCAATTCGCCTTCCGACACACGGGCAGATGCGACTTCGATGCGATCAACTTTTACTTCTTGAAGCAAAATTTGAGCAATCGTTAGTTTTTCCGTAGCTGAAAACGACACGCCGCTGGTTTGTTCACCGTCGCGGAGTGTCGTGTCCATAATTTCTATGTAACGCTTTTTCATTTTTAGAATTTGGAATACACCGCCATTTTTGTTTCAATTTAGATAAAAACGTGTATTTTTGTAAAAAAAAAATTAAAACATGGCGCTTATTATTTCTGACCAGTTTATTAAAGCTACTCATAAAACAGAAGAAGAACTTCGAATGGAGTTAGCTATCTTCTTTTATACCGAATTGAAAATGTCCGCAGGAAAATGTGGTTCTTTTGTCAATATGAGTCGTATGGAATTTATGGAGGAACTTGGAAAACGTAAAATCCCGCAAAACTATGACATCAATGACTTAAAAAGAGACTTACAAACCCTTGAAATGCTCAATATATGATTGTTTTAAGTGACACTTCTACTATCAGTGTTCTGACACGTATCGGGTACTTAGATTTGTTAGAAAAATTATTCCAAGAAGTCATTATCCCTCAAAAGGTTTTTGATGAACTAATGAGATTATCCAAATTTGGTATAGATACATCTATAATTTCAAAAGCAAATTGGTTAAAAGTCCTTACGCCTCAACAAACACCCCTACTTTCCAATCTTCTTATCCAATTAGATGAAGGTGAAGCCCACGCCATTGCTTTAGCCATTGAAATGAAATCTGACCTACTCATTATTGATGAATATGAAGGTCGAAAAATTGCCACTCAATTAAAACTACAAATCACTGGCGTGGGCGGTATTTTAGTACGTGCAAAACTGCGTTCTTTTATCCCCTCAGTAAAAACCGTACTGGACTTAATGCGGTCTCATGCCAATTTCTATCTAAGTGAAAAAGTCTATAACGAAATCCTACGACAGGCTAATGAATAACCCTTAAAACGGTCTCGCTGACGCAAATTCCGCAATTTCCCCTTTCATCGCTTGCAAATAGTCAATATCATCATAACCATTTTGTATATTGTCTTTTTTGTAGCTGTTGATGTCAAAACTTTCGCTTTCACCTGTCGCAACAATCGTAATTTTTTGCGCTGGCAAATCAATCGTCAACAATGCTTTTGGGTCTGCTTCGATGGCTTTGAAGATTTTATCTAAAAAATCAGCCGACACTTGAACGGGCAAAAGACCGATATTCAAAGAGTTTCCCTTGAAAATATCTGCAAAAAAGCTCGAAACGACGCAACGGAAACCGTAATCGTATATCGCCCAAGCTGCGTGTTCACGGCTCGAACCGCTACCGAAGTTTTTGCCACCCACAAGGATTTTACCACTGTAAATGTCATTGTTTAAGACAAAATCCTGTTTTGGTGAATTGTCGTTGTTGTAACGCCAGTCACGGAAAAGGTTGTCGCCGAAGCCCACACGTTCTGTTGCTTTCAAGAAACGTGCGGGAATGATTTGGTCAGTGTCCACATTTTCAATTGGGAGTGGCACGGCGGTATCTGTTAGAATTGTGAATTTATCGTAAGCCATTTTTCTTAATGGTGAATGGTGAATGTTAAATGGTGAATATGGTACTAACGTCGGCGAGGTTTGAAACCTCGCCGACGTTTTTTATACCCCCTCAGTATAAATGAGGAATTAAGTTAGTTCATCAAATCTCTTGGGTCAGTGACAACGCCTGTAACCGCAGCCGCAGCAGCAACCAATGGACTTGCCAAAAGTGTCCGTGCGCCAGGACCTTGACGACCTTCAAAGTTACGATTAGAAGTACTGACCGCATATTTGCCCGCAGGAACTTTGTCATCGTTCATCGCCAAACACGCTGAACAGCCAGGTTGACGAAGCGCAAAACCTGCTTCTGTCAAAATATCCAAAATGCCTTCTTCTTTGATTTGTGATTCGACGATGTGTGAACCGGGAACGAGCCAAGCGGTTACATTATCGGCTTTTTTACGACCTTTAACGATAGATGCAAAGGCGCGGAAATCTTCAATACGTCCGTTTGTGCAACTGCCTAAGAAAACATAATCAATCTTTTTGCCTTTCATCGCCTCGTTTTCATGGAAACCCATGTAGTTTAAGGCTTTGTCGTAAGTCGTTTTACCACCGCCAACTTGTTCTGCCGTTGGAATAGATGCTGAAACACCTAAGCCCATGCCAGGATTCGTGCCGTAAGTAATCATCGGCTCGATTGTGCTGCCGTCATAGACGTATTCTTTATCGAAAACAGTGCCTTCGTCTGTTTTGAGTGTTTTCCAATATTCTACCAATTCGTCCCATTTTTCGCCTTTTGGTGCTAATGGGCGACCATTTAAGTAGTTAAAAGTCGTTTCGTCGGGTGCAATCATGCCGCCACGTGCGCCTGATTCGATACTCATATTACAGACGGTCATACGACCTTCCATTGACATAGTCTCAAAAACCTCACCTGCATATTCTACGAAATAGCCAGTTGCACCACTCGCTGAAATTTGAGAAATGATGTACAACGCCACGTCTTTGGGCATAACACCTTTGCTCAATTTACCAGTTACGGTAATGCGCATTTTCTTAGGTTTCGGCTGCATGATACATTGTGAAGACAAAACCATTTCTACCTCAGAAGTACCAATGCCAAAAGCAATTGCACCAAAAGCGCCATGCGTAGAAGTATGAGAATCACCACAAACGATGGTCATACCCGGCAAAGTGATGCCGTTTTCAGGTCCAACAACGTGAACGATGCCATTTTTTTCATGTCCCAAACCCCAGTGCGAAATGCCGTATTTCTTTGAGTTGCGTTCCAAAGCATCTAATTGATTTGCAGACAATTTGTCTTGAACGGGCAAGTGTTGATTGATAGTCGGCGTGTTGTGGTCAGCTGTTGCAAAGGTTCTACCTGAGAACATAACGTCCAAACCTCTACTTTCCAAGCCCACAAAAGCCACTGGACTGGTCACTTCGTGGATGAAATGACGGTCAATAAAGAAAATATCGAGACCATCGTTGATGTGTCTAACCACATGCGCATCCCAAACTTTGTCGAATAATGAAAGAGCTGAATTATCCATTTTTGTTATTGATTTTTTTATGTGGCAAAATTAAGGCAAAAGGGTAAAATATAAGATAAAATGATGAGGTAGATTACGATGTCCAAATGATTAAAATAATGCCATTTAGCGTTTACAATTATCATTATAGTTACGCAACCTTAGTAATTGAATGCACGTGAGGACATGGCAGTAATTTTCTTTACATATTCAGAACAATATTTTCTTATGAAAAAAACATTTACGCTCTTATTTCTATTCTTTTTTCTCCTTAGCACCCCCTCAGTATTTGGGCAACAAAAATACACCATCAGCGGCTTTATCGAAGACGCGGGTTCAGGTGAAAAACTCATTTCAGCAGCCGTTTATGACAACAAATCGGCTTCGGGTGTCGTCTCAAACACGTATGGTTTTTACTCTTTGACATTGACAAGAGGACAAGTCAATCTGTTGATGAGTTATGTCGGTTACAATGGTCAAAAATTGGACTTTAACCTCAGACATGACACCATCATCAACTTTAAACTCAAACCCAATATTGAGTTAGAAACTGTTGAGATTTCTGCCAAAAAACAAGACCGCATCGAAAACCGAACGCAGATGAGCCAAGTCACTGTGCCGATTGCAACCATCAAAAAAATCCCTGCTTTATTGGGTGAAGTAGATGTTTTGAAGGCTTTGCAGCTTTTGCCAGGCGTTCAAGCTGGCGGCGAAGGTCAAAACGGTTTGTACGTGCGTGGCGGTTCGCCTGACCAAAACTTGATATTGCTCGATGGCGTACCAGTCTATAATGTGTCGCACATCGGCGGTTTTTTCTCCGTTTTCAATGGTGATGCCATCAGAAACGTCACTTTGACTAAAGGCGGATTCCCTGCTCGTTATGGTGGACGTTTGTCATCTATCATCGAAATTGATATGAAAGAAGGCAATATGAAGGAGTTTCATGGCGAAGGCGGCATCGGTCTTATCGCTTCTCGTTTAACGCTTGAAGGTCCGATTGCCAAAGACAAAGCCTCGTTTATGGTTTCTGCTCGCCGTACATATATTGATGCGCTCTTGAATCCCATCATCAAAGCGTCTGCTTCAAGCAATCAAAATGCGAATGCCAACAGCACGACAAGCGTTTCGCCTCGCCTTTATTTCTATGATTTGAATGCTAAAATCAACTGGCGACTCAACCACAATCATCGGCTTTATCTCAGTGCTTACACAGGTGCAGACGTTTTTGGCTTTGGATTTACCCAAACCTCTACCGATGGTAAAAACATAAATAAAACAAATGGTGGCACTGATTGGGGCAATATCACAACTGCTTTACGTTGGAACTGGTTGTTAAACAACAAACTTTTTGCCAATACCTCAGTCACTTACAGCCGCTACAAAGTGGATATTTTGGCAAGTAACTCCACACAACGGGACACTTCTGTCACCAGTAATTATGCAGAATACACAAGCGGTATTGAAGATTTAGCAGCAAGAATGGACTTCGATTATGTCCCAAATCCGCATCATCGCATCCGTTTTGGCGGCGGCGTGACGGGTCATACCTACAATCCAGGTGCTTTTCAATTGCAATTGACAAGTGCACGGACGAATTTGGACACAACCGTTGGTTCAGCCAAAACACATTCCGTTGAGCCTTATGTGTATGTCGAGGACGATATGCAATTAGGGCTTTTGAAGGCAAATGTGGGGCTTCATGCTTCAGGTTTTGCCGTCGGTAGCACTTTTTATCAATCTTTGCAGCCGCGTTTGGGTTTGAACTACCCCCTCAGTAAAGACCTCGCTTTGAAGGCTTCTTTCACAACTATGCGTCAATATATCAACCTTTTGACCAATGAACGCATCGGTTTACCAACTGATTTGTGGGTACCAAGCACCGAACGCATCAAGCCGCAAGACTCTTGGCAAGCCGCTTTAGGTGTTGCCAAAACCTATAAAGACGAATATGAAATCAGCGCAGAAGCTTATTATAAAAACATGAAAAACGTCATTTCCTACAAGGAAGGCGCAAATTTCTTAGGCGTTAACAACGATTGGCAAGACAAAATCACACAAGGCAATGGCAAATCTTATGGTTTGGAGTTATTTGTTCAGAAAAAAGAAGGCAAACTAACAGGTTGGGTTGGCTATACCCTGTCTTGGAATTTCCGTCAATTCGACGACATCAACAACGGCAAAGTTTATCCGTTCAAATATGACCGTCGTCACGACTTCAAAGTATTAGGGTCGTATAAAGTATCTGAAAAATTCTCGATTACAGGCACTTGGCAATACGGCACTGGCAATGCAGTTTCTTTACCCGAAACGACTTACGGTGCACCGCAACGTCCTGAAAATGTGGACAACCCATACAGTGGTGGCGGCTATCGCGCTTTGGAAATCGTAGGTTCAAAAAATGGCTATCGCATGCCTGCTTATCACCGCCTCGATGTCAATCTTGAATGGACAAAAAAGAAAGCAAAATTCACCCGTACATGGTCAGTTGGGGCATATAATGTGTATAACCGCGCCAATCCGATGTTCCTTTTCAGAGACACAAACGTCACAGTGGTGAATGGTCATACGGTGGAAACGCCTGTTTTCCGTCAGTTCAGTTTGTTCCCGATTATTCCATCTGTCGCTTATAATTTTAAATTTTAATAACCACTTGTCGGATACCTCTAAAGCTGTCCGACAAGTATTGAATCATTAACATAAAATCAAAATCAGTGATGAAAAATATTACAAAAATCATATCATTTTTTGCACTTTTAAGCCTCGCAGCGTGCAGTTCTACATCCTTGGAGAAGTATTTTACGCCCATCGTTGACATCCAAATACCACCTCAAACACCGAAATTGGTGATGATTGGACGCATTTTGGCAGGCTCAAATGTCATCGAGTTATTTGTCACCAAGAGCCGTGGTGCACTCGATACTGGCATATTGAATTACAGCCGTTTCGATACGGTTACCAACGCAACTATCAAAGTTTTTAAAGACAATGTCCTTTTTGCCACCCCTCAGTATGTTGGCAATGGAAAATACGTGGCGAATTTACCCAAAGCCGTTCCTTATGATTTGGCAACTTACACCGTTCAAGCGAGTGCACCTAATTTTACAAGTATTGAAGCAACGCAAAAAATGGTTTCTGTTGCAAAAATTGACTCCGTAGCTTTCATTGAAAAAGTAAAAATATCACAACCTTTGAACGATTTTTTTGACCTATTGGGCGACCCCAAAGATGCCAGCCAATTCACGATTTATTTCAAGGATACACCCAATCAAGTGAATTATTATTCAGCTTTCGGAACATATATGTTGCCCAATCAAACAGAGATTAGAAATCTTCGTTGCGACAGCCGTGACCCCGCTTCTGAAAATAACTATTTGAATGCCAAGAACTTAGACGGAAAATCAATTACATGGAACACCCACAGCCGTGCCTTAATTGGTAAGCAACGTGGTGGCGGCGGTGGACATGGTGGCAATGGCAGCAATGGTCAGGTTCAGTCAGGAACTCAGATTTGGCTAACGCTGTCCTCCGTTTCCTCAGACCGTTATTTGTTCGAGCAGTCGTATTCTATTTACCTAAACGCTCAGAATAACCCTTTTGCAGAGCCTGTTATTTTGCATAATAACATCAAAAATGGGTTTGGTATTTTGACAACAGCAGCAGAATCAACTTATACTTTTAAGTTGTGATACCCCTTCCTAAGGAATCCTTTGGATCAGTAAAAATCGCTATTTTTTAAAAAGTCCGACAAACAGTTGTTTGTCGGACTTTTTCATTAAAAAAACCTATATTTATAATGTTATTTTATCCCTAGCCTGTATATTTGTCATATTGAATCAAATTAAAATTAAGTCGTATGAAAAAAACCTTTACACTTTTGTTGATTCTCTTTTCATTTAACCTTTTTGCACAACATACAATTAGTGGAACAGTCACCAACGAAAAAGGCGAACCTTTGGTCGGTGCTTCGGTATGGATAAAAGGTACAACGCAAGGAACACTCGCTGATTCTAATGGCAATTACTCGATAAAAGCAGCTAAAAACAACGCCTTTTTATCATTTTCCTTTGCAGGAATGCAACCATCCACTAAGGAAATTGGTGATTTAAAAATCCTTAATGCCGTTTTGGGTGAAACCACTTTGGATGAATTTGTAGCAATAGGCTACGGTGGCTGTTTAAGGATATGTCGTTCAATATGTGGTGTTATGTTAGAATCCAATTCACTATCCGCCCAATACACATCCTTTTCGGAAAAACCAACATTAAAATTTCAAGTATTGGGCAATCCTTTTACAAACCATTTTGCATTAGATATCAAAAGTGAAACAGACGAAAAAGCTGTCATTTCACTATACAATATCGAAGCTAAACTGGTCAAAAGCCTTGAAATAAACCTTTATGAAGGAGATAATCGGGTTAAAATGAATGATTTATCAAACTTATCATCAGGACTTTACAGTGTTTCGGTTAACTTAATTCAACAAAATGAACTACCACAAGTCATAGAAAAATCATCGGTCAAGACAATCCCACAAGAGCTATTCAACAAAATAACTGCCTTACATCCTGAATTTCGGAAGTATCCAAACAATGAAGTACTCCCCCTCAGTAAAGAGCAGTATCAGCTTCTCATTCAATCGAATAAATTGATGGAATATATTGGAAAAGTAAAATCAGACATCAAAACTATAAATCCTAATTACGATTCTTGGGACATTGAATCAGATGCCATAGTTGAAGAAGCGGATGAGGATTTGTATCCAAATTACAAAAAGGAAATGACTCAAATATTCAGTGAATATAGAGATATAATGACAAATACGGTATTTAAAGCGAATAGAAAACAAGAAGTATATGACATTGAAGATTTCGATATTTCACAGTTTTTCAAATCCAACAATATCCTGTTGATACAAAAAGAAGTTATTATAAAGAAGACTTTTTATACACAAATGGTTGTAAAAATGTAAATCAGGCCTTTAATACTTCCAAAAACATACTTTGTTCAATTTTTACTGAGGGGTAGTTAAATGTCCCTTGTTGTATTTATTTCAACCCAAAAATTGAAGCCATTTTAGAAATATCAAATCAATTTTTTCAAAAACCATATCACATTTTCAAATGAAAAAACAAATCCTACTCTCAATCAGCCTGCTTTTCGTTCTGATATCTGCCTCATCTCAAACTGAAAAGCGGTTGAATGCACTTATTGCTACATACGACCAATTCAATGAACGTGAATTTCCAAAAGACTCTGTGGCTACAGATTATCCCTTAGGTCATTTTACTGAATCGGATTTCGTACGTCGCTATGTCTTCTACAAGCAACTCGATGATTCATTGGCTTTATTGCCTAAAAATGATTTGCCTTTTAATCAACAAATCAACCTCGAATTACTGCGTTTTACTCTGCAAAATGAGCACAAAGAGTTTGAATTTCACCAATATCGCAACCCCATTTTAAGTGATGAAGGCTTTTACATTCATTTTGCTGGTATGACCTCTAAAGTCTATTCAACAGAAAAAGACTTTAGAAAATACCTACAAAAACTCCGTGATTTCCCCCGTTTTGTGCATGAACATTTACAATTGATGCGCAGCGGCTTAGCTGAAGGCATTTCACAACCTGCATATATCATTCAGGGATTGCGTCCTTCTTGGGAAATGCACATTGTCAATGACCCCTCAGTATCTTTGTTTTTCAAACCATTTAAAAACAAACCAAATAACATTGCGGACACAACTTGGGTGCAATTGGTCAATACTGCTAAAAAGCGCATCATGGGCGATGTGGTGCCAACCTATCAGGAAATAAAAACTTTTTTTGAAAAAGAGTACTTGCCCAAAGCACGTAAACAAGCGGGCGTAGGTGCTAGTTTTCCTAACGGACAGGCTTATTATCAACAACGCGTTCAATACTTCACGTCCACTTCGATGACCGTTGACGAGGTTCATCAATTGGGACTAAAAGAAGTAGCCCGCATCGAAGCCGAAATGCAGACCGTTATGAATGAGGTGAGTTTCAAGGGAAGTCTTCAAGATTTCATTCAAAAACTCCGTACCGACCCTCAATTTTATCCTAAAACGTCTGATGAATTGCTTCAACGGGCCGCTTGGCTCTCAAAAAAAGCAGAAGCGGGTTTGCCTGCCTTATTTGGCAAACTGCCGCGTCAACCATTTACAGTTGAACCCGTGCCTGATTTTTTGGCACCGAGCTACACAGGTGGTCGCTATGCGGGAGCATCAATAAAAAGTAAATCGGCAGGTACTTTTTGGGTCAATACTTATAAATTAGAAAGTCGCCCATTCTATACTTTGGAGGCTTTGACGCTGCACGAAGCTGTCCCAGGGCATCATTTACAAACCACTTTGGCACAAGAACTGACTGATTTGCCCCGTTTTCGACAAAACCTTTATGTCAATGCTTTTGGTGAAGGTTGGGGTCTATATTCTGAATATTTGGGTTATGAAATGGGTTTTTACAAGGACCCATACAGTCGTTTTGGTCGTTTGACCTACGAAATGTGGCGCGCTTGTCGGCTCGTCGTGGATACAGGTATCCATGCTTATGGCTGGCCGCGTGAGAAAGCTGTTGAATATTTGGGCAGTCATACGGCACTTTCACTACACGAAGTAAATACAGAAATCAATCGCTATATTTCATGGCCCGGTCAAGCATTAGGCTATAAAATTGGAGAAATCAAAATAAAAGAACTGCGTCAACGCACTGAAAAACGGCTCGGCAGTCAATTTGACATTCGTGAATTCCATGACCTCATCTTATCGCAAGGCAGCCTGACGTTGTCTCTTTTAGAGACATTGGTGGATGGTTATAAGCGTTAATCATTTAGCAATTCATTTGAATAGCAATCTTTTACCAATAAAAACTAACTTTTACTTCCTAATTCGGACAAAGACAGTATCTTTGCGCGTCTTTTTCAGGGAAAGACCGTTTTTAATAAAAATATAAAAAACAAAGAAAAAAAATCCGACATGGAAAGTTTTAAATTAGCAGTCGAAGTCCGTGAAAACGTAGGTAAAGCGGCTTCAAAAGTAGTGCGTCACAGCGATGCTATCCCTTGCGTAATGTACGGTGGTGGTGAATCGATTCACTTCACAACAACATGGGCTGATGTCCGTCACCTTGTTTTTACACCCGATTTCAAAACGGTTGAGGTAACAATTGGCGGTGCAACACATAAAGCCATCGTTAAAAATGTACAGTTTCATCCAGTGAATGAAAAAATCCTTCACATGGACTTTTTGAAACTCGTCCCAGGTACGCCAATCAAAGTTATCCTTCCTTTGCGTTTACGTGGCACTTCGCCCGGTGTAAAATTAGGTGGTAAATTGCTTCAAAGTATCCGTAAAATCAGCGTTAAATGTACGCCTGAAACATTGGTTGATCAATTGACGCTTGATATTTCAAATTTGGATTTGGGTCAATCGGCTCGTGTTCGTGATATTGATGCTGTCGAAGGCATTGAAGTGTCTATGTCACCAGCGATTCCTGTAGTTCTGATTGAAATTCCACGTGCAATGCGTGCAGCAGCAGCAGCAGAAGCGAAAGCCACAGCTGGTCCGAAGAAGAAAAAGTAATCAAAACCTTTGGTTTTGGGAAAATACAAGCGGCTGTTCGAAAGGACAGCCGCTTTTTTTAGCCCCCCCTCAGTATTATGCAGCGTTTATCGATGAAAAATCAATAAGGCGAAGGGCTCACAGCTGTCCAACCACCAT
>JAYSQG010000488.1:0-1741 GCA_043721685.1 Saprospiraceae bacterium
CAAACCGACAGGGGGAATCTGTAATGACTTCAAAAATGGACCCCTCAGTATAAAGGACATCGTAACGATTATCTGTATAAAAATTGACAAAAAGGCGTATTTTTGCAGCATGGCAAAGCAAATATTATCCACTGGCAGGCAGGACTTCCGCGATTTAAGAGAAGCCAATTGTATTTATGTTGACAAAACACAACTATTGTACAATATGGTGATGCAAGGGAAAATGTATTTTCTCTCGCGTCCACGGCGTTTTGGCAAATCTTTGATTGTGTCAACACTCATGGAATTATTCAAAGGCAGCCGCGAATTATTCACGGATTTGTAGATACACGATAAATGGGATTGGACTAAACAATCCCCTGTTATTCATATCTCTTTTTCGAGCGTTGCTTATAAAAATCAAAGTCTGGAAGCGGGTATTTATCAATATTTGTTGAAATTATTTAAAAAAAACAATTGTGAAGCAAGTGACGAATCTGATATTGGTTTACTCTTTGCCAACTTGATAGAGCAACTGCACGATAAACACGGAAAAGTTGTTATTTTGTTTGATGAATACGACAAACCGCTTATTGATTACCTTGAATTTCATAAAATCGAACAAGCCAAAACCAATCAAGAAATACTCGCTAATTTTTATGCTGGTTTGAAAGATTGTGATGGTTTTATTCGGTTACTGTTCATTACAGGCGTTTCAAAATTTACGAAAGTATCTTTATTTTCTAAACTCAATAACTTAACGGATTTGACTGTCAGTCCCGATTTTGCTGCCATCACAGGTTATACAAAAGAGGAAGTTGAACATTATTTTGAGGACTATATTCAATACACCTTAGAGGCGTTAACAGAATACAATCGGGCAGAACTGTTAGAAAAAATGCGCCTTTGGTACAACGGTTACAGTTGGGATGGAAAGACGCGGATGTACAATCCTTTTGATATTTTACTCTTTTTTTTCAATCGAGATTTTCAAAGCTTTTGGTTTGAAACAGGTACGCCTACTTTTTTGATTGAGAAAATGCTGCAACAAAACTACTATCAAGTTGAAGACATCGAAGTAAATTTAACTTTTTTGAATGAATACGGTTTGGATAACCTTGAAATCACCTCTTTAATGTTTCAAAGTGGTTATTTGACCATAAAAGAGAAAAAAGGTAACGGTGAATTGGTTTTGTCATATCCAAATCAAGAAGTCAAAGATGCTATGTACGAATTGCTTATCAGCAATATGGGTAAGCCACGAAGTGGCGGCGGCATCACTGTTCGCCAATGGTTATGCTGCCGATAGCCGCACTAAAATCGGTATTGGCATCAATTTCAATGTCCAAAACCGCGAATTAGACGGGTGGGCGGAAGAGGTTTTGTAAATATCCACTTCTGTTTGCCGACTATGTTGAGGATTTTCATGTTCAAATACGATAAACTATACTAAATTTGCCTTTGAAGGATTTATCTTTGCGTTAAATAGAATAAAATCATGCGTTATTTCAATACATCAGGACCCAATATTGTTGCGGAACATTATACCTTAATGCGCCCGCAACTGATAGAAGAAGGCTTAGATAAAATTCATAAAAGTCGTTATTTCACGATTTGGGCACCTCGTCAGACGGGTAAAAGCACTTATTTTAGGCTGCTTGCCGATAGACTTGAAACAGAAGGCTACAAAGTGGCTTTCATTAATTTTGAGAATTTTAAAGATGCCAAAATTTCAGCATTTTTAAATAACTTTCATTTTCAC
>JAYSQG010000489.1:0-2890 GCA_043721685.1 Saprospiraceae bacterium
ACTAGTTGTTCTTCTAAGATTTGTTCGGATTGTTTTGCCATTATGAATGAAGTGTATCTTTTTCCCAATTGGCAGGATTGTTTATGATGTAATTTTTAATACGTTGATATTCTACCTCATTTCTTATGATGTGGTCATGGTAGTTGGGTTGAAAAAAATGATTATTGCGATTGTACTTCGTAATATTTAAATGCTTTTCGTCTATGTAATCATCAATTTTTGTATTGACTGCTGATTTAAAACCTGCCATGAATGAGGAAATGGATTTGGGCAAACGAATAGGTGGATTGCGTTTTATGGGGAAATTTGTGTCATCGGGTTGTGATTGCGGTGGTGGTTGATACGCACGGCCGTGCGTATCAACGTCACGATTATCAATTTCAACAATGGCGTGCAAATGGTTCGGCATGATGATACATTCATCTAAAAACAATTCCTTTCTAATGTCAAATGATTTATGCCATTCGGTTTCAACGATATTGCCAAAAGCGGACAATATCATTTCGCCATTTTCGATTTTACCTAAATTGCACACCCTATGTTGTGTAACAATCGTTAAAAAATACAGGGCATTTGATGAATAATCCCAATTGGGTCGTCGGTGCGATTCAATACGGTATTTGTTTTTAAATTTTGTCATTTTCATTTAATATTTATTGTTGATAAACACGGTCGTGTGTATTAACCGATGATTGCCTATATACACACGGCCGTGCGTATCCGCAATAAATCGATTTTCACCGTTTTCATTTTTATTGATGGTGAATCACACGTTGATACACACGGCCGTGTGTATCAACAATAAACTGTTTTTCATCGTTTTCGTTTTCAATGGGGTTATTCCCACGTTGATACACACGGCCGTGTGTATCAACAATAAACTGTTTTTCACCGTTTTCGTTTTCAATGGGGTTATTCCCACGTTGATACACGGCCGTGTGTATCAACAATAAACTGTTTTTCACCGTTTTCATTTTTATTGATGGTGAATCCCACGTTGATACACACGGCCGTGTGTATCAACATCGTAACCGTCCACGTTGGCGTATATTACACAAACATCTTTTGCAACAATCCCTTTTTCCACGTTTCTGTCTGGGCTATTTGCGTGCTAACCATTTGTATCTTCGCATCGAGTGCACTTAGATATGAGGCTATTTGCGTTTGTTCTTCGAGACTTGGAATAAAGAAAACACCATTTTCAACAACACTCCAATCTGCACGAGGCATTTTAGAACCGCTCGATTGATTTGCTAAATCAATAAAATTATCAGTTTGAACAATTCTATAAAGAAAATCATTAGAAACGCCTGTTCCTTTTAAAACCCAAATTTCAGAAGAACATACACCATCAAAAGGTGCTTGTAAATATTTCTTTAAATAAGGTCTTAATTTTCCGAAAAGAACATCTCCTTTTTCAAATTTATTTTTGATGCTACCCGAATTACTTCCGTCAATGTATCCTAATAATTGACCTGATTCAGAAGCCAAATGTTCTAATTCAATACATTTAGTAAAACTTTTTTCTTTTTCTGGATTGTATTTTCCTGATTTATTTGTAGCTATATCTCCCAACTTCTTCCGCACCCACCCCTCAGTAAATTCCGCAAAACGCAGCGCGGGACGGTTCTTTTGTTTTTCCATCATTTAAAAAGGTGTTGAAATGTTTAGTTCTTTACAAAATGCAGCGATTGTTTTAACGGTTTCTGCCATATCCTTATCCAATGTTTTCAGTGCGGCAGCAATCGCGTTGATATCTATACTGTCTTCTGCTTCAAACGTATCCACATAACGCGGAATGTTCAAATTATAATCATTGGCGTGTATTGACGGTTGATACGCACGGCCGTGCGTATCTGCGGCGGCGATGAACGCGCGTTTGCTGTATTTGTCGGTTTCTGTTCTGGTGCGATAAGTGTTGACAATTTTATCAATATCCGACCCCCTCAGTATATTTTGTGTTTTGACCTTTTCAAAATCATTGCTGGCATCAATAAACAGCACATCGTCTGGGTTTTCGCGACATTTTTTAAAAACCATAATACACGTCGGAATGCTCGTGCCATAAAAGATATTGGCAGGTAAACCAATGACAGCATCGAGATAATTGCGGTTTTCTATCAAATATCGTCGAATATGTTGTTCCGCACCGCCGCGAAACAATGCACCGTGCGGCAAAACCAAAGCCATTGTGCCATTTTCTGCCAAATGATGAATCATGTGTTGCACAAAAGCAAAGTCTGCTTTACTACTTGGTGCCAATCTGCCGTATTGACTGAACCTATCGTCACTCATAAACAAAGGATTGGCAGACCATTGCGCCGAAAAAGGTGGATTGGCGACAATTGCTTCAAATGTTTGTCCTTCGTGTTGCGGATGTTCTAAAGTATCTTCTTGCTTAATGTCAAATTTGCGGTAATGAACGCCGTGTAGAATCATATTCATCCGAGCCAAGTTGTAAGTTGTGCGGTTCATTTCTTGCCCATAGTAATTGTTGACATCTTCAACTTCTCTCGCAACCCGCAAGAGCAAAGAACCCGAACCACAAGTGGGGTCATAAACAGATTTGAGTTTGTGTTTCCCTGTCGTGACGATTTTAGCTAAAACAATTGACACTTGTTTTGGTGTATAAAACTCGCCCGCCTTTTTCCCTGCACGAGATAATCTTTACTGTCTTTGAGTTGCGGATTGATGTCGCGGAATTTGATATTGTCAGGCTCTAAAATTTCATTAGTGATTGAGATTAAATAAAGTCCACCATCAGCGATACAGGAAACAGGTTTCAATTGCGTCCATCTTTAGATGGAGAATAAAATATTGCATTTCTAATTCTCCATCTAAAGATGGAGGCAATTGAGGCATGTGTCAAGTAATTGAATACCTGAAGTTT
>JAYSQG010000490.1:0-4603 GCA_043721685.1 Saprospiraceae bacterium
TAAAGTGTACATCTATTAAGGCTCTTTCTCCCAATTTTTGCACCATCGTATAAGCATATTCCGCTTGTACAGAAAAGTCAGTCGGAATTAATATTTTAAGTGCCTCTGTGCGTGGAGCGTCTATTTTCTCTTTTTGTGGCTTGGGTTCGCTTTCTACTTTTGGGCATTTGACATTTTGCCATGCCCCTTTGTTTTCTATGTTTTTGATACCCGCTTTTTTGAGCAAATCCATAGCGAAATTCGCTCGATTGCCACTGCGGCAGACCAACACGATTTTATCGTAAGATCTAAGACTTTCTATATGTGAAGAGAAATTATCTAATGGATAATTGACGCTACATTCGGCATGACCATCGTATTGCCATTCTTCGGGCGAGCGTACATCTATTGTTATTGATGCCATTTGTAAAGTATTTATTGATATTATAATTGCACATAAAAAAATCCAGCGAGTTTAATTTAAATATTTCGCTGGTAAACAATACGCTTATTGAATATTGATACTGCAAAGGTCGCTATTGAAACGAAGTCGGTTTGTTACTTTTGTTACTTTTAAAAAGTCAAGGCGCAAGGTGATACTTATCATCTTGACAATATGAAATAATATTGTACATTTGCATTTATAAGTGAATATTCACTCACTTTATCAATAAAAACAAATCAAGATGAACGGTAAAAATAACATCGCTATTGGGTTTTTAACAATGGGGCTTTTTATGGCTTACGGATTCCTCTTAATTTATTTGAGGGATTTTGCACCCGACAAAGAAGCGTGGGTCAACAGTTACTCAATCGGCAAACATTTTGAAAGCCGACTGGCACACGTGCACGGCAATTTATTTGCTTTTTTGAACATCCTCATCGGCTACCTTTTGCTGCATTTTAGAGAAAAACTCAATAATGTAAAAGCGATTTCGTGGCTGGCTTTAACGGGTTTATTGATGCCTATTGGCATTTTATCGGAAGTCTATTTTGGAGTACCCCCTGTCTTAGTTTTAATAGGTGCTATTGCCATGACCGTCTCTGTTTTATGGTTGGGTGTCTCTTTTTTAAATTTAAAAATTAATACAATTTAAAATAATCATTGATGACTGCGGAAATCACAAATAGACAATTAGAAATCATAGAAGCAGCGGGTAAAATACTCACTGAATCAGGCATTAATGGCTTGACTACCAAGAACTTAGCTCAAAAGGTAGGATTCAGTGAATCCGCTCTTTATCGGCATTTTTCGGGGAAAGAGGAAATTGTTTTAACGATGTTGACATATCTCGCAAAGACAATGGGCGAGCGTTTAGAGCTTGTCCATTCTGAAAATCAAACGCCTGAAGAGCAGTTTATAACATTGTTTCAAAGCCAATTTTCCTTTTTTTCGCAGAATCCACATTTTGTCGTCGCCGTTTTTTCTGATGGTTTGATGGAAGAAAATCAAAAAATCAATGATGCTATTTTCAAAATTATGAGTGTTAAAATGAAATACTTGATGCCCATTATTATGGAGGGGCAACAGAAAAAGGTCTTTACAAATGCCCTGACAACCGACGAATTAACACATATTGTTATGGGAACTTTCAGGCTGCAGATGTATAAATGGCGAGTCGCTAATTTTCAATTTGATATTATAAGAAATGGGGACAATATGATTCAATCTATTTTAACTTTAATAAAAGACAAATAAGATGAAAAAATTCATTCCGTACATAATGTCAACCGTTTTAGCGGCTTTTGGTCTGCTCACTTTATTCCTAAGTGGCTCTGTAATATTCGATTTATTTGGCATCAGAGCCAAAGAGGGTAACTACGTTTTGTTCATCGTTTGGGCAAATTTCATAAGCAGCGTCATCTATCTTTTTGGAGCTTATGGTTTTCTAAAATCTAAAAAATGGACAACTCAAATTTTGAGCCTTTCCGCAATTGTCCTCATTGTCGCATTTATAAGTTTACTCATTTATGTCAATTCTGGCGGCATCCATGAAACACGAACCATTTATGCTATGGTTTTCAGAACATCGCTAACGCTGGTTTTTGCATTGGTTGCTTATTTTACAATTACAAAGAAGGAAATTTAAACATCATTTTTAAGAATATCAATCACAATAAAATTTAATTCATTATGAAAAAAATAACCGTATTAATCGCTCTTTCCGTCGTTTTTTTAGCAATTGGCTGTAAAAACGAGCCGAAAAACGCAGAAAACAAGGAACATTCGGAATCTGAAATGCCGCACAGCGAACACGCTCATCAAGAAGCGGCTGAAATGCTAAACGTTCAGTTAGACAACGGTAAAAAATGGGTCGCTAATGCCGAAACTACTGAGGGGGTGCAAAAAATGGTCTCATTGATTGAAAATTTTGAAACCAATAAAAGTACAGATAACAAAAAATTGCACGCCGATTTAAACAAAGAGTTCACCACTATTTTTGAAAAATGCACGATGAAAGGGGAAGCACACAATCAGTTGCACAACTTTTTGTTACCCTTAAAAGGATTGTTAGACAGATTGGAAGAACATGCCGACGTTGCTGACATTGCCATCATCAAAGCTCATTTATCATCATATAACACCTATTTTCAATGAATTTAACAGCATTATTCACGGACGACAAGCCCGTTCAGCTTAAAAAACTGTTTTCAACAACCGAAGGGAATGTTAATTCCCTTCGCATTTTGGCGGGCAATCAACTGAAAGAACATATTACAAAAGCACCTGCCCTGTTGGTTTGTGTCACAGGCGAAGTGATTTTTAATAATGAAAAAGGAATGATAAGTCCTTTAAAATCAGGTGATTATGTAGAAATTGAGCCAATGGTCAAACATTGGGTTGATGCACAAAAAGATAGTCATTTATTGTTGATTAAGTAATTAAAAAAACAAAGCGTTATGAATGTAATTATTCATAACGCTTTGTTTTTCAACGAAATATCTATTACCTTCTCAAAAGCAAGTCTTCATGCCCTCCTATTGTGTAGGGTTTATCATAAATCACAACTTCGATTGCTTTATCGCTCAAGTTTATCACTTCAATACCTGTTTTTGAAACTTTAACTTCAACAATAGCCCCTCTAAAACGGACCTTGAAAGCAATGGACTGCCAACTTTCAGGCAAATAAGGATTAAAATGAACCTGTCCATTTTTTACACGCATACCACCAAAGCCTTGAACAACTGACATCCACGTACCCGCCATTGATGTGATGTGCAAACCATCTTCTGTATCGTTGTTGTAGTCATCGAGGTCGAGACGGCTTGTGCGCTGATACATCTCCATCGCTTTCGGATAATTGCCGATTTTACAAGCCAAAATGACGTGAACACAAGGCGATAACGACGATTCATGCACCGTCATCGGTTCATAAAAATCGAAATTGCGCTTAACGGTTGCCAAATCAAAATCGTCTTCAAAGAAATATAAGCCTTGCAAAACGTCTGCCTGTTTGATGAAACAACTCCGCAAAATTCTATCCCACGACCATTTTTGATTTAAAGGACGGTCTTCGGGACGCAAATCAGCGACATTCATCAAGTCTTTATCCAGGAAATCCTCTTGTTGAAGGAAAACACCTAATTCTTTACTTTCTGGTAAAAACATTTTTGCTTGAATGTCTGCCCAGTGTGCCAATTCAGTTTCGACGTTGAAATTCGTCTTTTCCGAAATGGCTTCATACTGAGGGGGGGTATTTTCACGCGCCCACGCCAAACTTTCTGCCGTATATTTCAAGCACCAAACAGCGATATAGCTTGTGTACCAATTGTTATTGATGTTATTTTCATACTCATTGGGTCCTGTCACACCAAACATGACGTATTGGTTTTTGTTTTTTGACCAATGAACTCGTTGCGCCCAGAAACGTGCGATGCCAATCAGCACCTCTAAACCGTATTCAGATAAGTATTTTATATCTCCCGTGTAGTTGATATACTCATAAATGGCATGAGCAATCGCCCCGTTGCGATGAATTTCCTCGAAGGTGATTTCCCACTCATTGTGGCACTCTTCACCATTCATAGTTACCATCGGATACAAAGCTGCTCCGTTTGTGAAGCCCAATTTTCGAGCATTTTCAATGGCTTTTTCAAGATGTTTATATCTGTAAACCAATAAGTTACGTGCAACTTTTTCATCAGCATTGACTAAGTAAAAAGGCAAACAATATGCCTCTGTATCCCAATAAGTTGAGCCACCGTACTTCTCACCTGTAAAGCCTTTTGGTCCAATATTAAGCCTTTCGTCCTCACCTGTATAGGTTTGATTGAGTTGAAAAATATTGAAACGAATGCCTTGTTGTGCCGCCACATCGCCTTCAATAATGATGTCCGATTTTGACCATTTGTCCTCCCAAGCTTCAGCTTGTTCAGCGAGTGCCTTGTCAAATCCTTTTTTCTCAAATTTTTTGAGCACTTCTTGACAGTCTTTCAAAAGCGTTTCAATCGGATGGTTTTCAGAAGACAAAACTGCCGCATATTTATATACAACAACTTCCGACCCCTCAGTAACAGGCACATCAACGGTGCAAGCAGCATATTTTTCTCTTTTGCGTCGAAACGCTACAAAATCATCTATCTCTTTTCCTTTGTAAAAAATGCTGAACTTCATGCCCGTTGC
>JAYSQG010000491.1:0-2257 GCA_043721685.1 Saprospiraceae bacterium
TTATCACTTAACCTCGTTTGCTTTTTCAGCCAGTTCAATATATTCTTTAGACAATTCGATTATTTCATGTTCGGTTTTTTGTTCAATATTAATGACGGCATTGTTGGCGGTCTTGTTTGAAGCAACCAGTTCATTGACTTTTACATGAAGTGCCGCAGAAAAGCGGTTAAATTCTTTTTGAATCACAAATAGACTTAAAAAGGTAAGGGAGTGAATAACGTCTCTAATGAATTCCTGAATGTCGTGCATATGAAATGCCCTGTTGCTCAAAAAGAATATGACCATGCCCAACGCCAGTATAAAAGTGATAGAGCTACCGAGTATTGTCGTTATGACGGCGGTTAGTTTTTCAAAAAATTTTTCGATATGCCTATATAGATTTTTCATGATTTTGATTTTTAAAAAAAGAAGCGGAAGAGACATAATTACCTCTCCCGCTATTCAATGTTCATGTATGGATTATAAATTCTTTTAGAACTTATATCCCACAGAAACTTGACCGACTGCGTTTTTGCCGCTACCTAGAACGACGCGCGCATTATCTTGTGTTATATCTACAAACCCTTGATTGTATCGGAGACCAATCATTAATTTATTGATATTCATGCTCAAACCACCTGTTAGACCGACATCATACTTTTTGAAACCATTTAAATAGACCTTGTTGTCACCGTAATAAGTATAATCGGGTTTAGAAGTCATGTATGAAGCAAAAGGACCGACTTGTAAGTCAAACATACTCAACTTAAAAGCAACGGGCAGGAATAAATCAACATAATTTAAGTTCAATGTTTGACGGTCATTGACTGGCTTAAAAGTCGTTCCTTTGGTTGAATAGCCTATTTCGGGTTGAATGGACATAAAACCTGCTATAACAGGTACGTCTGCAAAAACACCGACGTGATAACCAAACTTTTCGGCTTTATTCGGTAAGTTTTTAAAGGAAATATTTGAAGCGTTCAACCCCGCACGGATGCCAAACTGAGTTTGAGCAGTTGATACTGAGGGGGTCAAAAATAGGGACACCATTATGGCTAAAACCGAAACATTCATTTGCATCGTTTTCATAGAATTTTATTTTTATAATTATTAGGAAAAGTTCTGCGTGGCGTTTGATGTATTCATCTTGCAACGCATTAGAAATCATTGTTTCACTTTTATTGTTTCGCTTCTTGCGTTGCTTCTGCCTTCATTTTTGAATTTGCATAAATCGCAATTTCGACGCGACGATTTTGTGAGCGATTATATTCTGTGTCGTTTGAAACGGTTGGTTGTGTTTCACCTTTACCCTCCATTTTAAGACGGCTATAACCAACACCCAAAGAAGACAAGTAATTAGTGACAGATGCCGCCCGTTTTTCGGACAACGTTTGATTGAAGGATTCTGAACCGACATCATCGGTATGCCCGACGATAAGCAAATCGGTATCGGTATTTTCGTTCAATATTTTTGCAAATTTTTGTAAATCCGTCTTGTTAGATTCCATCAAATCTGTTTTGCCGAAGTCAAATAATAATTGACTGTTGAATGTCAACTTAATGCCTTCGCCAACCCGTTCTACGGTTGCCGTTTTGCCTAAATCTTCTTCCATTTTTTTAGCTTGCTTGTCCATTTTGTTGCCAATAACGACACCCACAGTACCGCCGACAGCTGCACCTAAGATAGCACCCAAAGCCGTGTTGTTATTGTTGTTGCCAATGATAGCTCCGATAACAGCTCCTGTCGATGCGCCAATGACAGCTCCTTTTTGGGTCTTAGTCATGCCTGTTTTGTCTGTTTTAGCAGCTTCTGTGGTTTTATCTGCTTGCGACTTTTGTGAACTTTTACAACCCATTGTAAAAGCACCTAACATCATGAGAGAAAATATGATCTTTTTCATAATTGTTTTTGTTTAATTTTAATTGTTTGAAAGAGATTCAAAACGTTTCCTAAATCATTATTTTTAAGGAACGTGTAAATAATAACGTTCCTTTTTTGTCATTCTGAACGCAGTATAATAATCTGTATAAAAAATTGAAAATGAAGGCTTTATATAGATTCTTTCACTGCGTTCAGAATGACAAAAAAGGGGTATAGTTTTCCACCCGCTGGACTCAAAGCAAAAGAATCAAGAGCAAAGCAATAACAAGAATGGCACCTGCGGAAACATATACGCCGCCACTGAGTTTTTTCTTTATCGAGCGCGTTTCTTTACGCAACGCTCTCTTTTCAGATGAACTCATATTTGACCTATCCATTCCTTTGATTTCCTGTAAT
>JAYSQG010000492.1:0-2823 GCA_043721685.1 Saprospiraceae bacterium
TCCGTAGATTTCATCTACGGTTATTCGTATTCAATTCCTTCGGAATTTTCGGTAGGCTATTTTTTGCATCACGCTTTAAGTTAAAGATATTCGTAGTAGAGTGAAAGAATCTGAATTTAAAATTGTTGTATGATTTTAAATTTAGATTCTTTCACTTCGTTCAGAATGACAAAAAATACTACCTTTGGGAAGCAAAAATCATAATTTTTCACCGAAATAAAATATCCCGCCAACACATGAAGAAAGCACTCCTTCCTGCCTTGTTACTCGTTTGTGTAACTTCTACTTTTTATTTTTGTAAATCCGACAACAAAACAGCTGCTTTAACTGGCAACAAAGTCTATGTTCGTTTATCAAATGAACCTGAACGGCTCAATCCTTTGACAACCGAAGAGTCAAATGCGATGCAAGTGATGAGCTATATGTTCCCATCTTTGCTTGATTTTGACCCGCAAACGCTTGAATTGACACCCATTTTGGCTAAAAGCCGCCCAGTTGTGGCGACGATTGACACAGGTGCATTGAAAGGTGGCACATCTTATACTTATGAAATCCGCGACGAAGCAACTTGGGACAATGGCACTCCCGTCACAGCTGCCGATTTTGTTTTTACGGTCAAAGCTATTTTGAACCCGAAAGCGGGCGCAAGTAATTGGCGCAGCGGTTTAGATTTTATCAAAAATGTCGTCATTGACGCATCAAATCCTAAGAAATTCACGATTCTTTCCGATAAAAAATACTTTTTGGCAGAAACCCAAAACGGGACGATGCCTATTTTACCTGAATATGTATATGATACTGAGGGGGTACTTAAAGCTCTTTCGGTTACTGATTTGGTCAAACCTGATACCGCTAAAATCGGGGCAGCATTGACGCAATTTGCCAATAACTTCCAATCGCCTAAGTTTTCAAGAGAAAAAGGCGGCGTTGTTGGTTGTGGGGCTTACTCATTTGAAGAATGGAAAGCAGGTGAACGCATTGTTTTAAAGAAAAAAGCGAATTGGTGGGGCGATAAATTAGCGGCGCAAAGTCCTTTTTTCATGGCTTTGCCCGAGGAGTTGCACTTCCGTCCTGTCAAAGATGAAGCGGCGGCTATGTCGTTGTTACGAGATGGACAATTTGATGCAATGGTCAAATTAACACCTAAGGATTTCTTGGAAATGTCGAAAAACGATACGTTTAAGACGATTTATAATTTTACAACAGCCCCTTCACTGGCTTTGGCACATTTAGGCTTTAATTGTAAAAGTCCAAAATTAAACGATAAACGCACACGTCGTGCCATAGCGCATTTGGTGGATGTGCCAACGATTATCTCAAAATTAATGCGTGGTTTGGCAGAGCCTTGTGTAGGTCCATTTGTACCACAACGCGCCTATTATAACAAGGATTTGAAGCCTATTGACTTAAATATTGGCGAAGCTAAAACCCTTTTAGCAGCAGCAGGCTGGAAAAACAGCAATGGCGACAGCACCTTAGACAAGTCAATTGGTGGCAAAACGACAGAGTTGACACTCCGTTTGGCTTTCGCCGCAAACAATGGGATTGCAAAAAACATTGGTTTGATGATGCAGGAAAGTGCAGCACAAGCAGGTGTGAAAATCGAATTAGAACCATTAGAAGCAGCCGCTTTTTTAGCCGCTTTGAAAAAACGAGATTTCGATTTATTTATCAATAACGCAGGTTTTTCGGCTTCGATGGACGACCCAAAAGAAATGTGGGCAACTTCGTCGAACACCCCTGACGGTGGCAATCGTTTTCAATTTGAAAATAAAGCCGCCGATGCGCTCATTGCTCAAATTGGTACTGAACTCGATGATGCGAAGCGGAATGAATTGTATAAAAAATTCCAAGCCCTTGTTTATGACGAGCAACCTGCTGTGTTCCTATTCAGTGCCAAAGAGCGTTTGGCTTTAAACAAGCGTTTTGATGCCTCTGTTATGGCAAATCCAAGGCGTTTGTATTGGTTGGGACAGTTTAAGTTGAAATAACAAAGTATAGTCAACTGAAAAAAAATAGGTTTTTGATTTTTCGCAAAAAATCAAAAACCTATTTTTTTCCGTTGACTATACTTTATGCGAAATTAGAGATGCAAACGCGCCTTTCTTTCCAAGAGAATTGCTTCGTTTTCAACATGATCGGGGTCAGGGACGCAGCAATCCACAGGACAAACGGCAGCACATTGCGGCTCTTCGTGGAAGCCCATACACTCGGTACATTTATCGGGAACGATGTAATAAAAATCGTCGGAAACAGGCATTTGAACTGCCGCAGCATCAACAATTCGCCCATCATTGAGCGCATAATCGCCATGCACGTCTGCGCCATCGCTGATTTTCCATTCAACACCACCTTCATATATTGCATTGTTCGGACATTCTGGTTCACATGCACCACAGTTGATACAGTCGTCCGTTATCATTATTGCCATAATATTTTCTATATTTTTGTTAAAAAACACACTTTAACACCCCCCTCAGTATCCAAACACTTTTTACTTATTTTAGTTTTGGAATAAAAGCGGTTATAAGGTGGCACAAAAGTAGAGAGTTTCAGCCTTTATTAATTGTAATTAAGAAACAAATTAAATAACTGCTGTCATTTCTTTTACTTATTTACTTGTTCCTATCGTTATATGTGTGGTTTTATCGCTGATGAATAAGAGGCAGTCTTTTGTATTTTTGAAAAAATAAGAGATATTTCCCATTTTTGTCATTCTGTAAGAATCAATGCCGCACCACCAACTTCTTCGTCCTCACTTCCTTACCATATTGCAGCGTCACGAAGTACGTGCCATTCGGATAATCAACGGTGGGTATCTCC
>JAYSQG010000493.1:0-15944 GCA_043721685.1 Saprospiraceae bacterium
TAAAACGTGAGACTCCCTCAATTTTTTCTTTGACAACTTCCACAACGACCATATAAGGAATTTCTGTATTATAAATTCTCGCAATTTCTGCGGATTTCAATTGTACAATATCGCCAATGTGAATATCTGTTCCTTCTATTTTTTTATTCATGTTCTTTTTATTTTTTAAGACGTAAAAGTAGTATTTTTGCACATTATAAAGGCAGTTTTTCAAGTCGTTTGAAATGTAAGCATTTGGTATAGGTATTTTTTACGGCTGCGATATATGGCAGGTGAGAATGAGATTGTACATGATTTATTGAATTTATTTTCTAATATTTCACAGCCCAATATATATACCCTCGTGGGAGTATTCTGGGATTTACCATGAAGTATAGAATATTGTTAATGAATACAAAGTTACTATTTCTTTTGTAATTTAAACTAAAAGCGAAGTCCGAGAACTCGGAAGACACCTTAACAGTGCAAACTGTGTTACGCTTCATTTTTTGGCATTCGCAACGAAAAACTGCCTATTTTTTTAAATATGATAAAGCAAAAAAATACCCCTGCTTGGTTCAAATGCAGTGGTTATGTGCATCTAACCAATAAAATAAGCAACCAACAATTTGCTGAAATTGAACGCAAAGTCACTAACTCGACATGGGTTTCTCGACATGCCTTTTTTCCTTTATTGAAAAAAACGGTCAAGACACGCCGTTATAAAAAAATGGGTTATTCACCCGAAGGGAAACCGATTAGAGACCATTTTAATGACAAAAAACAAGAAGGCAACGCTAAAAACCGCCCGATTGAGTACGCCACGCATATTGATTCCCTTATTTTTTCCTATTATGCCAAAGAGGTTTTAGCACCTGTTTATGAAGCGGCATTGAAAAATACTGAGGGGTTAAGCGATTGTGTGACTGCCTACCGAAAAATGCCGATTGAGACTGATAGCCTATCCTGTAAAAGCAATATTCATTTTGCTGCCGAAGTATTTGAACACATAAAGGAACGTGGCGAATGTGTGGCAATGGCTTTTGATATTGAAAGTTTTTTCCCAAGCCTTGACCATAAAGAACTCAAAAAGGCATGGACAAAACTATTTGGTCAAACTGCCTTAGAAGCCGACCACTTTAACGTTTTTAAAGCTGCTACATGCTATTCTCACATTGATATAGACGATTTTCGGGTAAGAGAAGCAAAAAAACACCAACGAAAAGCGGGTTTTGATGAACAAAAATTGGCGCATCTTAGAACACAAAATATCCATGCTTTTTTTGAATCACCCAAAGAAATGCGCGAAGCGATTAAAAACAGAGACATTACGCTTCATGTCAATAAAGACAAAAAAGGTATTCCTCATGGTTTACCTATCAGTGCGTCATTAGCCAATTTGTATATGTTGGCGTTTGATAAAGCGATTCTTGAACACATTGCCAAACCCTTTAAGGCGTTTTATCGGCGATATTCCGATGATATTATCATCGTTTGCGACACAAAAGACTACTCATACATCAAAGATTTTGTTCAGAATGAAATAAAAAAATCGAAATTAAGCATCTCTAACGACAAGACAGAAGTATGCTTTTTCAGCTATCAAAATGGCAAATTAAGTGTTGAAAGAGAAATAACGACAATTGATGGAAGAATCATTTTAAAACCCAATATGCCCTTAGTCTATCTTGGTTTTGAATTTTATGGACATAAAACGCTTATAAAATCAGCAAATGTGGCTAAATTTTATCGCCGTATGAAAAAAGCGATTAAAACCAAAGTGAATTTTGCCAAAAAGAGTATGCTCAAACAAGGTCGAGAGAAAGATGATTTTATACTTTTTGAAAGAAAACTAAAACGGATTTATACGCATCTCGGCGCAAGGTCAAGAAAATGGACAACCACAAAAACAGTTTATGAATTAGACGAAACCGAACAACGCTTTAAACCTCAAAGAATACCCAAACCGAACGGCAAAGATATTTACAAAGAATATCGAGGCAATACGCTTGCGTATGTTTATCGAGCAGGACAGACAATGAATGAACCTGCCATTCGTAAACAATTTAAGCGGCATTTTAAGATTTATACGGCTTATGTGGAAAAAATGAAAAAAAGATTGAGAGAATGAATTAAACACTTTCTAAAACCCAAAATTTTTTCTTAAAACCATTTTTAGTAAAAAAAGAACGGAAAAAGGGCTTTTTTACTGAGGGGTATAAAATCAAAAAGACCATGCGAAACACCTTCTGTTGTATCTACACAAATCTAAAGAACCCGATAGGGTTCACACGTTTGTAGAAAATTAAAGTAAATGCACCTCGAATCCGTATGATTCGCCTATTTTTAAAGAAGCTGTTCAATAATATACTTTTGCCTTTTCGACATATAAAACGTGTGAATCCTATGGATTCATGGGACTTTTTACCTTGTTTTTCTACAAACGTGTGAACCCTATCGGGTTCTTTAGATTTGTGTAGATAGGGCAGGAAACACGTTGAAGGGCTTTTATACTGAGGGGGGGTATCCACAAAATATCTTCTAAAACAAAGACAACTGTGCTGATTCTAAGTATCTTTGTTGGGCTAACTAAGCGTTTTGAATGACCATAAAAGAGCAAATAAAAAATACAGGTGCGACATTTACACCGAAAGAATTGTCCGTTTTTTTAGCGGATAGACTTGCTGCGTATGCGAAAGGTACGCATCAAAAGATATTAGACCCTGCCTGTGGAGAGGGTGAATTGCTTGTGGCTTTAGGCGATAAGTTAACGGATTTTAATACCTCTTTTACATTGACAGGTTACGATGCCAATGCCGAATATTTGAGTTTTGCAAAAGAACGAATGCTTCGATTTGGGGCAGGAACAACGGAATTGGTACAAGGTGATTTTTTACAAGCTATTGATATCTCGCAAGAACAAGGGGTTTTAGATTTGTTTTCTAATAAAAAATCATTGATAAATGGTGCTTTTGACATCGTTATTGCCAATCCGCCTTATGTGAGAACGCAAATACTGGGGACAGAACAAGCGCAAGAATTGGCTAAAAAATTCAATCTAAAAGGACGCGTTGACCTGTATTATCCGTTCTTAATTGCCATGACAGAAAGCCTAAAAGAAGGCGGCATACTCGGCGTTATTACGTCTAATCGGTATTTATCAACCAAAAGTGGCGAAAGTATTCGGCAATCTGCGAATTTGTGATTGCGAACTAATCCTTGACTTTGTAATGTAAATTCGAATCTTGAAAATACAAGAAGAAATTGTTGAATTTCTTGGAGCTTATCTTCTCCTATCAATTTTTTTAATTCACTTTGAAGATGTTTGATATTATTCATATTTTTTTATTTTTATTGTGAAATCAAAGAACACTTATCAACTTGAAAAAGTTCCTGTTCTAAAAGCACCCCCTCAGTATAAACCACAAAAAACGCCTTGAAATCATCCATTTCAAGGCGGTTTTTGCATTTTAATAAGGTCGTCTTTTCGGATTCTGCCGTGTGTCAAAAAAATTAGCGATATGCAAAGTTGAACCCGTTACACGATAAAACATTTGACGATGTTTGTCAATATTGACAAAACGAACTGTTTTCATAGACAATTCGCGCCGCCCTATTAGAGGTTGCTTATGTAGTAAATCAATTTGGTGATAAACAGTATCAACAAAGTTGTTGGCGGCTTTATCAGATACTTCAGTTTGGAGGTATTGGACAATTTCTCTAAGTTTTCGCAAGGATGTTTTATTCCATTTTACCGTTTTAACCATGATTCGATTTGTTTGATAGCTTCCTCATGTGTGACTAAATTGGCAGGGTCATCGCACTCTGCAACCGAAAGAGCTAATTCCACTTCTTGTTCAGGAGTCAAATGATAAGCTATTTCGGTTTCTAATTCGACATCTTTGACCGCTTCAAAATAGCGTATCAATTTCTTTTTGCTCTTTGCTTTTTGAATAATACTGAATAGTATGCCCTTGATTTCAAGTTCAGACATTTCCGCTATGTTTAATTCTAATGTATTCATATTTGTTGATATTTATTCAACAAAAATAAGCATTTTTTCGATTTTGGGGTAAAATTAATGATGTTTCTGAAAAAAAATTGGGCTATGCAGAAAAAGAACGGCTTAAAGGTTTGCTACCGAATTGTGCGATTGAGTTTTAAGCATACCCTCGGTATAAAGCGCAAAAACCGCCTTGAAATCCTATATTTCAAAGCGGTTTATGTTTTATGAGTGTCAAAATGAATCCATTAATATCGAATATTCCCACGCGGTTTCCGTCCATTTTTCAATTCATACATACGAATATATTCCGTCTCAATCAGTTTCGCTTCAATTTTTCCGCCAATATCATAGAGGATAATAATTGCGAAAAAACGTTCCCAATTATCAATAAGGTTAAAGAGATTCACTTGTTTTCTCATTCTATCAGACATGCCGTCAAGTCCCATAGGCTCACAACTGATACCATATTTGAATATATCATCGTCTATTTTGTCAATAATTTGATACAGATGATGCGGAAGTGGATTGCGATAAGAGTTTTTATGCAACATTTTTATTGCCAACCTTTTTTGTTGCTATAAGTTTCATAGTTGACTGTCGCATGATAGTCAAATGGTTTGCCTGTTTTGAGTGTGTAAGCGTGGTCTGCCAAATTGAGCAACGGTTCAAAAGATATTTCACTCGACAATTCAGAGGGTGTTTTCAGAATATGCTCAAAATAAGTTTGCCCTTCGGCAACGACAGCACACCGCACATACAGAAAATCATCTACCGATAAATAACCGTCTTCTTCGTTTGCGAGATAGGCTGTACCGTGTGCTTTTGTATCCAATTGATAGAGTTTTTCGGCTAATTTGTCCGCAAATAAATAAATATTGACAACGGGCATATCGGCAAGCTGTTTGACGGCGGGTGCTAAAATATCTTTTGCTGTTGTCTTAGACCAATCTAAGGCAGCTATAATTTGCCAAAATTCTGCGTCTGAAAACAGTTCTTGTTTTTGCTTTTTTTTCGACACCCGAATTTCAAACTCCGTAGAAGTATCGAATTTTTGACTTAAATCGTGAATAAATTGACTCGTCAAATCAGCCAAATGCACTTTCAGTAAAGTTGTCATGCGCTTCTATTATGTTGATTTATTGATATTTAAGAACAAAAATAAGCATTTTTTGATAATAAAATGAATGATGTTTTTAAAAAAATTGGGCTCTGTAGAAAAAGAATGGCTTAAAGGTTTACTACCGAATTGTGCTATTGGGTTTTAAGCACCCCCTCAGTATAAAACCACTTTTTTTAAGTAAATCATACATTAAATTCGACTCAGCTTTTCACACTGAAATTTCAGAAATACAAATTTAGTAAAGAGTTGATAATTTAAAGTCCTAAGATAATGGAAAAAGCTTCTGTTACTGAGGGGGGTAAAAATCAAAAAGCCCATGCAAAATACGTCGCATGGGCTTTTTTACTGAGGGGTATCAAATGAATGTCTAAATGAACTTCTAAAATGCCGCCTCAACCTCAATCTTCATCACCTCTTGACTCACAGGATGTGTAAATTCCAAATAAGCGGCGTGTAGAAACAGTCTTTCTGCTTTATTGCCATACAAATCATCGCCAACAATAGCATGGTTTAAACCGAGTGGATGCGATGCATGAACACGCAGTTGATGAGTACGACCCGTTATCGGGAAAAAATGAATGAGTGTATGTTTATCTGTGCGACTCACGACTTTCCATGCCGTTTGAGCGGGTTTTCCATATTCGTAACAAACTAATTGACGTGGTCTGTCGTCTAAATCTACACGTATAGGGAGGTCAATAAATCCTTCGTCTTGTTCGACAATGCCATCCAAAAGAGCCGTATATCGCTTTTTTATTTTACGTTTAATAAATTGATTTTGAAGGTTTTGATGCACGGCTTTCGTTTTGGCAATCAACATCAAACCCGAAGTCGCAGCGTCTAAACGGTGAACGGTTATAGGACCTGTTGCTTCTGGATATTTCTTCTTTAAGCGGCTCGCTACCGAATCATCTATGTTTATACCTGGCACTGAAAAAAAATCGGCAGGTTTGTTAATCACCAATAAATAATCGTCTTCATAGACCGTTTCGAGTTCTTTGCCTTCGGCGGGATTGATGTGCAAAGGGTTTTCATCCATTTCGATACCATCGAGCATGTGCGCCAAAATGGGTTCACATTTGCCTTTGCAAGCGGCATAAAAATGCCCATGTTTTCGGATTTCAGAATTGGGCGATTGTCCCCACCAAAATTCTGCCAGAGCGATGGGTTTCAGTTGATGTAAAAAAGCATATTGTAACAATTTCGGGGCGGCACATTCGCCTGCTCCCGACGGTGGAATCACCCCCTCCCGATTTTCTCGGGATGTACCATCAGTAATATTGCCTTCAATATCTTTATTTGAGAATATATCGAATAAACTTTTGGTTTCTCCTTTTTGATTGAGAAAAGTATAATGCTCAAACAGCTGTTGCTGCAAGCTATTTGATTTGTTTTTACGGGCTTGTTTTAACGCTTTTATGTCGTTTTGAAACGGATCGAGTTGCTCTTGAATATCAGTAAATTGACGTTTCCACGACCTTTCTAAGTCTTTCAATTGGTAAAAAAAATGCACACTTTCCTTATTCAATTCTGTAGTTAAGATTTCAAAATCGGTTGCAGAAAGTGTTTCGCTGCCTTGTTGCCGACGAATATCCCGATGTGCTTTAGCTTCTTTTCTTTCTTGTTTGATTTGTGTTAACTCTATTTCTGCTTGCTTTTGATATGTTTTGAGTTGATTTTTGAGGTCTAAAAAATGTGTATCATTTTCTAAAATTTCTATTCGATGATTATTTTTATAGTTTTCTGATTCCCCCATTTTATAGAAACCATCTTCAACTAAAATATCAAAAACAGGCGGCACAAAACGGTTGTGATGATTTTTACCTGCCAATTTGCCTGAAAAAGCTGCCAAATAGCCCACTTCGTTTTGTTGGTTTTGAACCACCAAAACGCCAAACATTTTACCAATACCTCTTTTGTCTTTTTCAAAACCAAATTCATGCTGTGCTTCAATATGGTTTTCGATATAGGTTTGTAGTTCTTTTGCAGCCAAAAGACTCAAGGGATTTGGCTGATAGTAAAATGGGAAAGTAAATCGCTCGGGCAAAATATATCCTTCAATGGATTCTTCAAATCGGGTAAAACAATCGGATGGGGCAGTAGCTATTTCTTTCTGTTTCAAAGTATTATCAATCATGTTTTTTTTAAATAAATAACGGAGGGGTTAAACATTCGCTCTTTGAAAGCGCATGTAACCCCTCAGTATAAACTTAGAATGTATGAAAAATAAATTGTTGTATGGCTGTATTGTTATATTGTTTGAGAACAATACAGCAATACCAACAATACGACAATTTATTGTAGAATCAAATCTTTCTCTTCAACCATACGGCGCATATTGATAAGCGCATAGCGCATCCGACCCAAAGCAGTATTGATGCTGACACGTGTCAAAGAAGCGATTTCCTTGAAACTCATATCGGCATAGTGGCGCAAAACAACGACTTCACGTTGTTCATTAGGCAGAGAATCTACTAAATAGCGGATGCGTTCGTGGACTTGACTGCGCATGATGCTTTGTTCTGGACTTTCGTCAGATAAGCCGATGACATTGAAAATATCATATTCGTCGGTTTGACCAACTGTTGGGCGGCGTTTGTCTCGGCGGAAATAATCCACGCAAAGGTTGTGCGCGATGCGTAATGCCCATTGAAGGAACTTGCCTTCATGGTTGTAACGACCTGAACGGAGCGTATTAATTATTTTGATAAAGACTTCTTGGAAAATATCTTCCGCCAACTGCGAATCTTTACAGAAGATGTAAATGGACGTATAAATACGTGATTTATGGCGGCGAAGTAAAATCTCGAATGCTTTCTCATTGCCGTTGAGGTACATGTCTATCAACTCTTGATCTGCGAGTTGTGCTGTGTGCGTAGCTTGCATACTGTAAATAATTTTATCAGACTTGTGAAGGAATACTCGTAATTATTTAATGTAGAAGCTACTATCGATAGGCAATGAAATTTTAGTTATGAAATTAAGTTTCGAGAAATTGAAAAGATTGTCTTGCGACTATTAATTAGGTCAAAGATAAAGCCAAATTTCCGAGAGGTGCAACATACTTATTCCTTTTTCTTACCTTTTTAACAAATATTTAACCAAAACAAACCTTTTTAGTTAGCGTTTGGTTTTAAAAAATTAACATTTGGTGAAATTATATTTCTTTTTTCACAAGAAAAGCAGTATTATTTTTGATTAAAAGCCAAATTTCTTTCTTTTTGTTTGCTTTGGTCATTTTAATTAAAAAAAAGGAAAAGTCGAGAATAAAAAGAGCGTTTAACACTGTTTTCGTTGAAATCTGTCAAACATTTAATGGTGTTTTTTGTCTTATCCAAAATTATGTAAGAGTAAAGTGGTATCGGATATTAATGAAAAACCCGATACCACTTTAAAACTATTGGAAAATAAAGCCATTTGGTGCGACACCAACCGTTAGTTTCTTCTTTTCAGTTTTTGTCGTTGGGTCAATGATATAGACTGCGCCCGCTTGTTTAAAATCCAAAGCATCACCGCACCACAGCAAATTCGTTTTAGGGTCAAAACCCAAAGAATAAAGCGCCGTTGCACCCGCTGGTTTCAAAAATACTGAGGGGGCAGTTGCGCCAAAATTAAGCAAATCCTTAGTATAAATCTGATTGTTTGCAAGAAAATAAAGGGTCGTTTTTGATTTATCAGCTTTTAGGTTAGATGCACCATAAGGCACATCGAATGAATACTCTACAGCACCATTCCGAATTTTAACCAATTTTCCACTGCTTTTTAGGTATTCTCCATAACACAAAACCCAAATATCGCCATTCGCATCTTGAACGATGCTGTTTGGACCTAAACCGACTTTGATTTTTTGAAGAACAGTATCCACTCCAATTGTACTATTGATGATTGAAACTGTCGAATCTTTACCTAAACCTCCGCTATTGAGTATCCAAACATTACCTGTACTGGTATTCCGAATCATGCGGTCGGCGCCTTTTCCTGTGGGAACTGTTTTCGCTATGGTTTTTGAAGCATAATCATAAACCACAATACCACTTGTTGAACTATCCTTACCCCATTGTGTAATATAAGCACGTGTGGCATCAATCGGTAAAAAATAACGTGGTAGTATCAAGCCTGTCGTAAGTGTGCTGACACTCGTAAAGTCCTTTGACTTTACCTCAATCATTTTATTGGCATTATTGACGATTAAAAAAGCATTGCCGTTGTACAAATTCATGGATTGCAACACATTGCCAATTGCAGCGCCGCTATTGGCAGCACTATAAATATCGTTTTTGATAATGTCTGCATCACGGTCATAATAACTCACCGTGCCTGTGCCGCTACCAAAAGGTCCTTCGTTGGTTATAAAAACGCCTGTTTGATACAATTCTGAAGGCTGTTCGTCGCCTTTATCGCATGAAGAAAGAAGAGAAGTGGCGGCAAATAGTATTGCCCATACATGTGATTTCGAAAAAATCATAGTTTTATTTTTATTGAATATTGGTAAAAAAATTAACCAAAACGGTCAAGGGAAGTCTTAAAAACATAAAAATCCCCTCAAAACGCCGCAAAGGTATAGAAATCAAAATCGTTCAATGTTCTTTTTTGTAATTATTTAACACATGGCAATAACAGCACATGATTTTATCCTTTTTTTGAAAAATGACAAGGACTAAACGAAAAAAGTACTAGGGTTGTGAATTCAAATGCCTTTTGTTTCTCCATGATTTTTACATTTGCATAAAAATTGCCCGAAGATGCCCACGATAACTTTTCAACCGTTGAAACGCATGTCTCCAGCAGAGTTGCTCGAATTTAGCCAACTCAACCGCAACTTACAGTGTGAACTCAACGCTAATGGAACGGTTGTTTTGAAGACACCGTTGCGTCTACGCTATACAACTTTAACGAATCTCATCGTCAAAAAATTAGAAGAATGGAATGAGAACAGTGAAGAAGGAACGGTTTTAACAGCGCGCATCGGGTTTGTGTTGCGCAATGGAGCGATAAGGCACCCCTCAGTATCTTGGGTCAAAAATGTGAAAATGGCAGCTCAAATTGAACATCTCATTGAACACGTGCCTGACTTTTTTATCGAATATTTGACCGAATCTGAAAGCTTATCAATCGCTCGTGGACGCATGCAAGAGTACCTGAGCAATGGCGCACGTTTGGGTTGGCTGATTGATTTGGAAAACGAAACGGTGTATATTTTTCAAGAAAATAAAGAAGTTGAAACCCTTCACGATTTTACAAATCCGTTGTCAGGAGCCGATATACTGAGGGGGTTTGTATTGTCTTTGAAAAACTAAAGTTTAAAATATCCCTTCGATTCATACGTCAATTTGTTAACTGCAATGTGTTTTGCAGCGATTTTTAAAATGTCTGCTATGTTTTTTGTCTATCTTTTCATATTCCTCATTGACCTTTATATTTTTCAAGGCATCAAAAACGCATCACAAGACATTGGGCTTTAAATTAATGCTCGATGAAAACCTTGAAATTGAACGAAAAGGACAAAAACTGACACTCATTGGCGTTGAAAATTGGGGACATGGTTTTGCTCAATACGGCGATTTGTCAAAAGCAATGACGGGCGTTGAACAAAACAGTTTTAAAATTCTGTTGTCACACGACCCAACACACTGGGAAAAACAAGTCAAAACATTAGAAACGCCTATACATCTGACACTTTCAGGACATACGCACGGCGCACAAATGGGTGTTGAAATTAAAGGTTTTAAATGGAGTCCAATTAAATATCGTTATCCAAAATGGGCAGGTTTGTATTCTGAAAATGGACGTTATTTGCACATCAATCGCGGTTTTGGGTTTCTGGGCTTTTCTGGACGTGTGGGTATTGCACCTGAAATTACGGTTTTGGAGTTGCGGAGAGAGGTGTAAACTTTTAAGTGCCCCCCTCAGTATAAACTTGAAAATGCCTTGAAAACGAACCGTTTTCAAGGCATTTGTTCTTAAAAAAACAATTCATGTAAACTCAAAAACTAAATCAATCCATGCAAATCTCCTCCTTTTGCAAACAATTTATCCACTCTTTCCGACACTTTTTTATCCACTATCAAAGGCGGTGCATGATGCGGTTTGATGCGTGCATCAATGACCAAAGTACGGCAACCCCAATGCTTATGTTCTATCGTTGCACCAATGCCATGCAAGTCGTGACTTGGATTCGCTCTTGTGAAAACTGACCAAACAAAATTATTGACATTAGCAGCCGTAAAAGCAGCATCATCAACCAATAGAATCAATGGAATGTGTTGAAAATCAACCGATTCCATGAATGTGCAAAAGTCTTCGGCTTGTTGATACCCCTTCCCGAAAGAATCGGGATTTCGTTCCTCAACAGTATGAGATGTGAATTTAGGTGCTTTTATCGCTAAAATGCCTTTTTGAACAAAAGTTGGGTCGCTATACTGAGGGGGTAGTTTAAAGTTATTTGGTAGTTCATTTTTCAATTCACGCTGCTTTTTTCCGGCTGCTGCAACAACGACTTTTGACCCTGCATTCCAACCAGAACCTGAATAATCAAGGGTATCAATCGTTGTTTTTGTTTGAAAATGTAAGTCTCTTGATAAGTCAATACGTTCTAATATGAAATTGAAAAATGCAGGTATGTTTTTGGTGGATAAATTACCCCCCTCAGTATCGGCAGCGATGAAAAGGAATTTTGCCAAACTCGTTTGTCCACTGCCTAAAATATGGTTGGCAATCGTCAAAATTTCTTCAGGTTGCGTCTCTCTGAAAGGCATATAACGCTCTTTACCTATGGCTAAAAGCAATGGGTGAACGCCTGCCGCATCAACGGCATGAATCTCAACGACACCAGGAAACTCATTGGGCGTCAATGGTTTAACAATATTGTGAATCATGTAACCAAAACTTGAATCTTCGGCTGGCGGTCTGCCAACGACTGTAAAATGCCATAAAGGGTCTTTGCGATGATAAACCTTCAAAACGTCCATGACAGGGAAATCATGTTGTAAACTATAATAACCCAAATGGTCGCCAAAAGGACCTTCTGGTTTTTTATCGCCTTTTCTTATGATGCCGGTTATAACAAAATCGGCATCGGCACTTAAAATTGACCCATTATTATCCTTTGCATAACGAAATCTACGACCATTCAACATACCTGCAAAAGTGACTTCGGGCAGCCCTTCGGGCAAAGGAAATATCGCAGAAAGGGCGTGAGAAGGAGGACCTCCAACAAAAATAGAACATAAAAAAGGTTCGTCGGGCAGACTGTTATACTTGGTATGATGAACGCCAATGCCTCGATGTAATTGATAATGTAAACCAACTTCTTTATTGGTAATATATTCGTTTCCAGATAGTTGAATGCGGTACATGCCGATATTGCTGCCCATGATGCCGCGTTTGTCGGGGTCTTCGGTATAGACTTGTGGGAGTGTGACAAATGCACCACCGTCCATGCCCCATGATTTAACTTGTGGTAGTTTATCAATCGTCGTTTCTGCATAACTTGAAGCCGCCATACTGAGGGGTAGTTTCATCGGCAATGCTTTTAATGCTGTGAAAGGTGCGCCCAAATAACGCATCGGATTTTTCAAAAAATTAGTAGGGTCGAGTTTTAATTCAACGACTTTTTCAACAGCTCTAATGGTGTGTCTGAACAGAAAATCCGTTCTTTCGTAAGTGCCATAAATATTGGAAACGGCTTGAAAAGGCGAGCCTTTGACACGTTCAAAAAGGAGCGCAGTACCTTGTGCATCGTACACACGGCGGTGGATTTCTGCCATTTCAAGGTCGGGGTCAATTTCTGTTTTTATGCGGCGCAGTTGTCCTGTTTTTTCTAAATCATTGACGGCAGCACGTAGGCTTTTATAACTCATTTCGATTGATTATTGTTGATTGATGATTGCTTATTGCGGATTATGTCTATTTTTGGCATTTAATATTGAGGAACAAAAGTAAACGATTGTGGTTTTGTATTTTCAATAAAAAATGAAAATGAGTACCCCCTCAGTATTTTCTATAAAATAAGTAATTTTGCACAGCAAAAAATAAAAATGACATGTTAGACAGTTTGCATATTCAAAATTATCGCTTATTCAAGGATTTGAAAATCGAAAAACTCGGTCAAGTGAACTTGATTGCGGGGAAGAATAATAGTGGGAAAACGGCTTTGTTGGAGGCTTTGCGGATTTTAGGTAGCCATGCTAACAACTTGGTAATCAATGATATAATAGCCAAGAGAGGGGACTTTCAATTGGGTATTGTTTCTTGTTTAAGTAGTTTGTTGGGTGATACCAGTAACTTTATAAATGAATTTAAAATCAATGGTCTTAAAATTTCAGCTTTAGAAGCATTTGCTTTTAACGTTATTTTTGATGATTCTTATAATAAGAAAATTAAGCAATTTGAGTCATTTGAACTTGAAACGAACACACTTGTTAATAACCCAGTTATTGGAGATGTAATTTATTTACCTTTAATTTTTGAAAATGAGAATGATGCTAAATTTTGGGATAAAATTTCTTTGACGCCAAAAGAAGAAGATGTCATAAAAATTCTAAAAATTATTGATGATAGAATTAAGATAGTACGATACGATAGTGGAAATATTAAGGTTTTACTTGATGGAGAAGAAAGCCCAAGACTTATGAAAAATCTTGGAGAAGGTGTAAATCGTTTATTCTCCATTGCATTAGCACTTGTCAATTCTCAAAACAAAATGCTCCTCATAGACGAATTCGAAGTCGGCTTACATCACAGCGTCCAAACCCAACTATGGGAAATCATTTTCAAATACGCACAAGAATGGAATATTCAAGTGTTTGTGACGACTCATAGCTTAGATACTGTAAAAGCGTTTTCAGAAGTAACTGACAAATATGGAGATATGGGTCAATATATGCGGTTGCAAAAATCTAAATTAACAGATGATATTGAAGCTGTTATATATTCAAAAAAAGAATTAGATACGTCAGTTGACAATCTTTACGAAACGCGGTAATCCACTATGATACAACAAAAAATGATTGTCGAAGGTAAGGATTATTATCTCATCGGCGAATTATGTAAAACGCATTTTCCTTTGCCAAAAGGAGTTAGTGAGCGGGATTCAAAAAACTTTATTGAAGGCGATAAAAGCAACAATGAAGTCATAGATAGTTTATCGGCTTTGCTTAAAACATCTGGGATTGAGAATATTGGTGTCGTCATTGATGCCGATGATAAAGGTCCTGCGGCTCGATGGCAACAAATAAAACACGTTTTAACTCAAAAAGGCTATGAAAATTTGCAGGATTATTCATTGAGTTTGGAAGGTATCGTTGTGGAACAAGTAGGTTTACCCAAAATTGGTATTTGGGTTATGCCGAATAACTTAGACAATGGATATATTGAACATTTTGCTGAAATGATGATTCAAGTAGAAGATGCTTTACTCGTTCAAGCTAAACAAAAAGTCAACGAATTGCTTCAAAGCGATATTTGTAAATTTACTCGAACCAAATCTCAAAAAGCATTGATACACACTTGGTTAGCATGGCAAGAATATCCTGGTCAACCTATGGGGACAGCTTTAAAAACAGGTACTTTAAATCCTCATGCTGAATTGGTTAAACCATTTTTGAATTGGATTGGTCGTACTTTCCAATTTTAACCCCCTCAGTATTCACACATAAATTCACCATATTTTAACATACAAACACTTAGTTTTTTATGAAAAAAACGGAAATCGCCAAAAGCTCACTCTTAATTCAAAAAGAAAAAGAGCTGAAAGAACTTCAAAAAAAGAGAGATAAGATTACAAAAAGTATTCAGTTGACCAAAACCAAAATCGAGGAATGGCAAACGGGCATAGAATCAGCGACGAAGGAAATGATGAATGGCATGGCGCGTTTGGCTGACCTTTCTAAATTGGCTAAAGAGTTGAAAACAATGCTCAAAGACTTGAAGAAAAAAGTCAAATTGAGCAAAAAAGATAAAGCCGAATTGAATCAAGTGTTTGATGCTGCAACCTTAGACGAAATGGCTGACGATGTGGATGACGCATTTGCACGAACGCCTTTTGGCAGTGCAGAAGGTTTTGAAAATGGCCGTTTTGACAATGAAGATAGGTTTACTGACGAGTTTAATCGGCAGCGTCGGACGGCGATGTTTGAGCCTTTTGCAGTGAAGCCTGACGATGTGGAACAACAAGCGATTCGCAAAATTTTTGTTGGTTTAGCAGGGCGTTTTCACCCCGATAAAGCTGAAAATGAAGCAGAATCAAAGTTGTTTCACGATTTGATGCAAAGCATTAACAATGCTTATCAACGTGGTGATATGGCTGAATTGTTGGATATTAAAACCCGTTTTGCCGCTTATCAAACATCAGATGCGGGAACTTCTGAATATGATATTCCAATTTTAGATGTTTTAGATGAACAGATTTTGCGCTGTCGCAATGAAGTCAGTATGTTAGATGCTCAAATTGTACGTTTAAAAGCAGAGTATAAAAATTTGAAAGATTCTGAATTGGGCAGTTTAGTGAAACAGAACAAACGTGCAGAAAGATTTGGCGAGGGTGGCACGTCTGACCTTCAAGATGGTACAATGTTTATGTTTGATATGTTGACTGAATTAAAAAATGTGCTCAATCAATGGATTGAAACAGGCAAAAAACCGATGGTTTTTAACCAATTTGTCGATGGTTCACATCCGATTGTTCAGCAAGGACGTGAACAAGGTTTAGTAAGTGGTGGCTTTGATGACGATGACGACGATGACGACAGTGATTTAGATTTGTCTGATGAGGAGCTTCAAGAATTGATGGACATGTTCAGTGGTATGATGGAAAAGAGTGCGCCGAAAAAACGGACAAGA
>JAYSQG010000494.1:0-4648 GCA_043721685.1 Saprospiraceae bacterium
AAGAAGCATTAAAAAATAAATTAAAAAAAGCATTAAAATTATTTGTTACATAAAAATATACTTTTATATTTGCATGATAAACAATCTTTCGTAAACCAAATCCAATTTTAATAAATGAATAAATACAAATTACTATCTGGGGCAATTCAGCCCAAATACTTCAACTATTTAAATGTGGTTCGGACTGATTCGAGTTGTGATGATTCTAATTCATCACTAAAACTACCACATTCCGTGAAGTGTCGAAAAATTAACTAGTGTTTTTAGTTTTCCTATTCTTTTAATGAAACAGGACTTTTACAGAGGTATTCAATACCTTATGTAAGGTAAATTCCTATGATCTATCGAGGAATTCAAGCCCTGCCTTGCTTTTGCTGAAGGCAAGGACTATTATTGTACATAAATAAACTATTAACAAACAAATTTTTCGACACATGGCAAACATTAAACACGTCTTTCAGACAGTTAAATCTCTCATTCTTTCATTTCCCGTTTTTGCTCAAACTTTTGGCAACCTAAGCGTGATGTTTAAACAAAACACGTCAAGTCGCCTGATTTTCAAACCTTGTTATTCAAGACAAAACAAAACTTTAACTACACACCTCGACAGACTTTCCGTAGGCCTGGCGACAACCGATTAATATTTAAAAAACCTATTAAGTAAACTCAAAATCAGTTTTTAACAATGAATCAAATTAAATTTTTCTTTGGGGCATTATTGCTCCTATGCGTGAGCTATGTCTCTAACGCCCAAACATCCTGTGGTTGTGATGTAACGATTACACCAACCACTTCACCCGCTTATCTCACTTATCGTCCTTGGTCACCTGGTAAAACAGGCTCCAGTTATTTAAACATCAAGCCTGGACAAACGATTTGCTTGGCGGCTGGAACCTATAACCAAATCCGCTTTACGGATTTTCAAGGGACGATTGATTCCCCCATCATCTTCAAAAACTGCGGTGGTATGGTCAACATAGCGACCAATGATTACCATTCGATGTCGTTCGACAACTGCCGTTATATCCGAGTGACGGGTACGGGCGATAATAATTTGACGCATGGTATCAGTCTAAACGGTTCAAAATCAGGTTATTCTGGTTTGGTTGTCGTGGGTTTAAGTACGGATGTTGAAGTCGATCATGTGAACATCACTCAAGCCAGTTTTGCAGGTATGATGATCAAACAAGACCCGACTTGTAGTAGCAATACTTGGCGAGACAATTTTACGATGTACAATATCAAAGTACACGACAATATTGTTCGGAATACAGGTAGTGAGGGTTTGTACATCGGCAATTCATTTTGGCAACAAGGCTTAACAAGGACTTGTAATGGTCAAAGTATGGTCGTTTATCCTCATCGCATCTTAGGTCTTAAGATTTATAACAATGTCGTTAGAAATTCTGGTTGGGAAGCCATTCAGTACGGTTGTTCACCAGATGCAGAGGTTTACAATAATGAAGTGGATAGCTCTGGACAGTCTAATGTTTCGCAACAATGTAATGGAATTCAATTAGGCGCAGGTTCTGGCGGCAACCTTTACAATAATACGATTCGGAATGTGAAATGCGGTGCAATTGTCGCCATTGGTTTTGTTGAAAATACCAATATTTATAATAATCTCATAGTGGGAACAAGCGACGGTATGTTTATAGACACTCGAGATAGTATTCAAAATAATATGACTTTGGTCGTAGCCAATAATACTTTATCCAATATCACCAATGTGGGTTTAAAGGTTTATGATTTTGGTTTGAATTATTACGAAACGGTTAATGGGACACGCACCTTTGTGACTTATCCTAAAAACTATACACCAATTGTTAAAAACAACATCATCATTGGACCATATTGGGGTTTTCAAGTTTTGGGTGCTGCGCCACAGCATATAGACAGTGCTAAAAACTATATTTTAAATACGCCTTACACTTCGCCACCCAGCTTTTTTATATCAAATAAAGAGAGTTTGTTTTCTGATACGACAGATTATCTTTTAGCCTCCACATCTTCGCTCATAGATTGGGGTCTTAATTTGACTTCATTGGGTATTTCAAAGGATAGGTTTGGCACATCACGTCCCCAAGGCAGCAATTTTGATATTGGTGCGCACGAGTTGCTCTATAACCCGCCATTTATTCCACCCGTTCTTAGGCCTCAAGCTCCTGTGAATGCTTTAACGCTTTATCCAAGCATTGCGAGTAGTCAAATTACGGTTACAGTACCCCCCTCAGTAAGATCAGCGGTTTATAGGATTGTGAATGCGCAAGGTCATGTCGTTTTGAATAAGCATTACTCTGCATCCATGGGTTCAGAGTTTACAATTGATATTCAAAACCTTGAATCAGGGCTTTATGTTTTGGGTTTATTTGTGAGGAACCTACAATATACAGCAAAGTTTGTGAAGCAGTAAATATTAATTCGTTACATGGATCTTGCAAACGAAACGTTTGCAAGATTTTTTTTTGAGAAATGATGAAAATTAAACTGCCGTTCACGTGCGTATGCATCGGAACGGCAGTTTATTATGTATAAAACATATTATTTTTAAACTAAAAAATGGTTTTCAAACCTAGTCTTATGTCCTCCAAAAAGCCAATATTTTCTGTAGTGAACGAATCACAATATGGTCTTAAATAGTTGAAAAATTGAGGATGTCGTGGATTCAAATAGTTATGAGTCCTTCTCCTATTTTCAATTAGCTTATTAATTGCTTCGATACAGCTGTAAAGCTGTTTGTTAATGTAAAAAGAAAATCTAAAATATTGGCTTTTAAATTACTTAACACAGAATCAAAAAACTTAGGTATGGTGAAAAATAAACCCTCACAAGAAATGTCATTAAAAACTATTTCTTCACGATGAGGTGTTGAGAAATTCTTTATAATAATGAATTTTTAAATGAATAAACTGGGTTTATACCGCACACAAATGAACGAATCATTTGACTAACACTCGACGGCGCTTGGATTTTCGAGTGCGGTTAAGGTTTCAGGTGGCATACGTCATGTTTATTTATCAGGTGAAAAAAATAATGTTTCTTACAAAGATTAATACCGCCTCGTTTGATTTGGTAATGTCACAAAGTTGAAGAATCATATTCTCAAAAAATGAGAACGAAGCAAATTTTATTTAATTAATTTTTTTCCTCCTTGGTTCTTTTAATTTCCACCCAAACTTTCAACTCAAACGGCTCTGTATAATAATAGGTGTGACCAGCTCTGTCATAAGCGAGTGGCGGGTCAAATTCTTGTTTGAATTCATCAATGTAGCGAGACATGGTACTGCGCCCAACGCCAAACTTTTCGGCTAATGTGTCAAGCGAACCTGTGGCTTTTCTTTTAACTAAATCGTGTAAACGATTGATGTGGTCCTGTCGGTGATGCATTTTCATTGCTTTATAGTATTTAAGTTAAAGAATAAAAAGTGCGTAATCATTTCGGTGTCTTTGGAATGACCTTCAAATGTCAATGCTTGCTATTGGGACATTGGATAGAGAGGAAACGAGATTTTATGTGCATAACGGGAAGTTTTTTTGGTTAAAAATATATTGTTCTATGGCTCATCTGCGAATGATGTCTCAATGTAAGTAATTTTCTGAATTTCCAAAAGAATAATTTAGATTTTTCTTCTGCCTAATGCCGTTTGTTACCCATTTTACGGGTTTATTCCATCAAATTCACATCGCCAGAAAAGATGCTCGAAGTGCCATTTCCGTACTCAATTTCAATAACATACACATATACGCCCATGGGAAGGGCTTTGCCGTTGTACTTACCATTCCAGCCTTGCGCCGCACTGCCTAAAGCAGCATTTTCGACGTTGTAAACAAGGCTGCCCCAACGATTGAAGATGCTCATCTTCTTAATCCCTTTGGCACAGTCGGAACCATAAGCCGTAAAAACATCATTGTTGTTGTCGTCATTGGGGCTGAATGCATTGGGGATATAAACTTTGGTACAGGGAATGATATTGACAAAAAAACTGTCTGAAGCCGCGCATCCAAACTGCTTATCTGTCACCGTCAAATGATAACGGTTTTTACTGAGGGGGGTTAATGTCGGCGTTGCACAATTCGTACAACTCAAACCTATGGGCGGCGACCAAAGCCAAGTTAAATTATTGTTGGTGTTGACATTGGGCATCAGTTTTATACTGTCTCCATTTTGTAGCGTCATGTTTTTGATGCCATTTAATGTCAAATCTAAGACATTGACGCGGGTAATGATGACGCTGTCGCAACTGTTTTTGATGTTTAAAGTATCTGTATAACTGCCTGCTTGACTGTACACCTTATTGTTGATTTTATAGGTTTGACCTTTGCACAAAGTAACGTCCTGTGCGCGCGAAGGCAGCGGCAAAACTGTCAAATTAATGTTGTAAATCGTGTCGCAACGAAAAGGTCTAGGGATGGTATCACTGTATCGTCCTGATTTTGTATAAGTTTTGTTGTTAACGACCAATTTTTGATTAGCACAGATGGTCGTATCAATATTATCCGTCCATTTTATAAACACTTCTAAGTCCGTAATAACGGTACTGTCGCACTGAAAACCTTTCAAGACATTGCGATAAATACCTGTTTTATTGTAAATACTGCCTCCAATAGGGTAGATGTCGGTATGGCACATATAGACCTTTTGTGTTCG
>JAYSQG010000495.1:0-2460 GCA_043721685.1 Saprospiraceae bacterium
GAAGGTCTTGACAGATGTGAAAATCAAAAGAGGGAAAATAAACACCATTAAAGTCGAATTGATGCCGCTCCAAGTAGGATTACAGGCATAGTTTTTCCTGCCAAAAGAGAAAGCCGATGTTTCTAAGCGAAGCATCGGCTTTTGTTTTTTGGCTGGGGCAGACTGCTTGCACAACATGTTCGCTCGTAAGCCTTTCCAAAGGCGCAACATACTATTTTGGACTTCTCTGACGTGAGTCAACCGTTTCGACAGAAAAATTCGCCAAAAAAGCAGCCGCAATTATCTCCAATTGTTTAGGTGAGAAATCATTTTGATAATAACGTTTAAAAACAGCAAAACATAAGTGCTAAGGATATAAGCCAAAGGAAGCTAATTGCCTTCTGAAAATAAGGCGGTCTGGTTCATTGAGCTTGAAGATGCGCTCTGTGACTTTACCAATCTCGGTTTTGCCATATATCGCACCGTCAATCAACTCAAAATGGTCGGACCGACTGTCTTTTCGAGGATTGTAAAAGCGAATAATATCGTCGTCGTTGAATAGAAAACTACCAATGTCCGTGCCTTTGAAGTAATTGCAATCGGGACAAGAGTAGGCTAAGTTTAAAAAAAGCAAGAGACCGCCATGTTTGACACTCTTTATATGATCAATATGGAAGCTAAAGAATGAAACGGCTTCTTTCAATAAGCAATATTCGCAACAGAAGTTCGCACGTATAGCCACTTGCTTCTTCAATTCAATGGGTATCTTGGTTCTCATGCCGCTAATAACATTAATGCACGGGCTTTGGCAAGCCCAATAATGCGGTTAAGCATCAGGTAATGTTCTAATTCGCTTTTTTCTTCGGGTGTCAATTCAGACTCTGTTTGCTTATCCAATAAGAAATCGAGCCTGTCTTGATGCTCTTCGGAGGGTTTAAAAGCGACAACCTTTTCAGGATTCATGCTTGCCATAAATGTGGCAACTTCATCATAAACGCTAATACTTTTTGTCATTTGTTTCTTTTTTGTACAAAACTAAGCTATTATTTAATAAAAAGTGAACAAAATATCTGAACTATAAACTGTTTTATGACGCATACACATAAGGCGTATTCAGCACCCCCTCAGTAAAAAAAGCCTTGCAACCCGAAAAACGGCGTGCAAGGCTTTTTTAGAGACACGACAAGCGCAATAAGTTTTGTGCAAAAAGCGACCAAATCCGCGTAATCGAAGACTGAACCGGTCAGTACAGGAAGACTTAGCGCAGCGGGGCTAATTCACAAACAACACCCCCTTATCCTTCGCCATTTGATTAATCCGATTAAGATTGCTATCAATGCACTTTTTCAATTTTCCCAATTCATCATCCACCATTTTTGTTAGTTTTTCACGCACTTCCTCGCCTTGTTGGGTCGGTGGATAGTCTCCTTGGGCTTGTTCCGTCATCAAGTGGGCAAGGCGGTTATTGAGTTTTATACCATAATTGAGCGGGTCTTGCACGCTGCTGTTGCGGGTTTCGTGGATGTTGTTTTCGATGGTTTTTAGTTCGCTTTCAAACTTTTTGATGGCATCGTTCATGTCTTTGTTTGTATCATCACTGCCCATTTTATTTTTCAGATAATTCAAATCTTCTTTGATTTTACGGAGGTTGATGATGCCTTCATTGGCTTCTGTTACCTTGTTGCGGACTTTCATTAAAAAATCGAATTGGGCTTGAAAATCTTCGGGCGTGGTTTTCAAACGAGGGTCTTTAAGGATGTCAAAGGTTTGGGTTTGTGCTTGTCCATTGACCGTTAAGCGCACTTTGTATTGCCCAGGCACGGCTTTGGGTCCTTGATTGGGCGAGCCATAAAACACCATCCCAGGGAAGGTTTTATACCCTGTGTAGCGCATATCCCAGACAAAGCGACCGCCACCTTTTGTAACCGTTAATAAATCTGCTTTGTCTTTTGCTTTGTTGCTAAAGGTGCGGATAGTATCCCCATCGTTTTCTAAAATGTCTAATTTGACTTCTGATTTTTCATCCATGTTTTTAATGAAATAATGAATCATGACGCCATTGGGATGGTTTTCACCTTCCAATTTAGCGTTTCTTCTATTACTGCCTGCCATGCGGTAGGTCGGCATGGGTTTGAATAAATGGGCTTCTTTTGTATCCATTTCAGGGCTAATTTGATGCAAAGGCGTTAAATCGTCAATCAACCAAAAGCTGCGTCCATGAGTGGCAGCGATCAAATTATCGTTTTTAACCGCCAAATCATGTATGGGTACGGGCGGGAGGTTGAGTTGCAATTTTGACCAATTTTCGCCATCATCAAAAGAGACCCAAACGCCTTTTTCAGTACCTGCATACAGCAATCCTTTGCGCTTAGGGTCTGCCCGAACAACTCTGACAAACTCCTCTTTGGGAATGCCTTTTGTTATCACCGTCCATGTTTTACCATAGTCTAAAGTTTTATAAATATAGGGTGTATAATCGCC
>JAYSQG010000496.1:0-3202 GCA_043721685.1 Saprospiraceae bacterium
CAATAAAAACCGTCCAAAAAGTCTTGAATACCACCTGAAACAATGATTTGCGAACAACGAATAGTGTCACCCAATTCTGCCACAATTTGATTCGTAAAATCCACCATTTCAACGGCAGAATGACCGATGTGAGCCAATGCCCCATACATTTTTTGCTGTTCCGTTGCCCCCCTCAGTAATTCGAGCTTTGAAAAGCTGGTGCCGCCTGCTGCGGCAAAATCAACGGCAGCCAATGGCAATTGTAGCAACGCTTTGATGCTTTCGTAGCCAAACCCCTGCCCTACTTCTTTGACAATCAAAGGACAATCTAAATGTTCAACAAGGGTTTTAATGGTCTCAATCGGTGGCTTTTTGAATATATCGCCTTCGGGTTGCAGCCATTCTTGCATGGGATTGACGTGAATAATCAAGCCATCCGCCTTTAATTTTTCAATCAATTGCGTGATAAGAGCCGTTTCGTTGCGTTCAATCAATGTTTCCAATTGTGCAATACCCAAATTGGCGAACAAAGGCACATCGTCGCCCATCAACGGACGCACATTAAAGTCATCAAAATACTCATCAGAATACAATAATTGCCGACACGAACCTAAGCCCATGCCAAAGCCAAACTCGCCACACGCCCGCGCCAAATTGCGGTTGATGATGCGCGCCATATCCGTTCCGCCTGTCATACTACTCACCCACATCGGCACTTTGACCGTTTTTCCTAAGAAAGTGAACGGTTTTAGGCTGCCTTGCGTGGGATGCGCCGCAAAAAGCGGTTCGTAATAAAAACGAGGGTCTAAGGTACTGACTTGCGATTTGAGTGCTAACTCGATGTGGTCGCGTTTGCGATTCGTTGCGTTTGGGTCTGTGTCTTTATGGTCTAAGTGATCCAAAGTATTTACTTTTTAAGTTAAAAAACGATTCAAAGCAGCCAATAACTCCTTTGGTTTATCGGCATGAATCCAATGCCCCGCGCCTTCTATGGTTTCTAAGGTTGCACTGGGAAAAAACGTATTTAAGTCATCCGAATCCTTAATATAAGGTGAATTTCCGCCCCGAATGAACAATGTCGGCTTTAAAAACGGTTCGCCAACAGGTGCTTGAAGAATGTTGTCATAATTGTCAAACAAATCTTTGAGATTCATTTTCCATTCAAAATTGCCCCCCTTCCCGATTGTATCGAGGTTTCGTTCCTCAACAGTATCGTCGTCTCTGTTGAAAGGATTGTTGCGCGTTAAATTCTTCAAAAGAAACTGAACTGTACCGACATCGCCTTTCAGTTTGTCCATCAAAATAGCTTCTGCTTCTTTTCTATCATTCAAAGTCGTCAAATCAATAGCAAAAAGCGCATCAAATACATCTTGATGTCCAATTTTATACAATTTAGGTGCAATGTCCACAACAACCAATTTTTTGACAATATCGGGATGTGACAAAGCGAACTGCATTGCCAATTTACCACCCATCGAATGACCCACAAGACGCGTCTCATAAATCCAATGGGTTTGTAAAAATTCAGCCAAAGCATCAGCCATTATTTCATAATCAAACACCCCCTCAGTATGCGGCGACCGACCATGATTCGGCAAATCGATAATAAAAACGGTGTATTCTGTCGCCAACTTTTTCGCTATCGTCTGCCAATTGTCGAGCGTTCCAAACAATCCATGTAGGATAATGACAGGTTCGCCAGAGCCAAATTCTTTATAATTAAGTTCCATAATTCTTATCAATGGTTGAGCCGCAAAAATAGGGCGAAATAATGATTTTCTTTTAACCTCCTGTTAACGGACTTTAAAATTGCCTTAACCGAAGCCTATTCTTTGCTGTTTTACCTTTGTCGCACATTCACAATTTAAAACTTTCAAAATGAAACATCTAACTTCAATAGTCCCTCTTTTGTTTTTTATTTCCCTTTTTTCTATCCAAACTGTGTCTGCACAGTTGGTAGAAGTCCGTATTGGCGTACCACCGCCCCGCCCACGTGTTGTGGTTGTCGAAAGATCTGTTTGTCCAAGTCCTAACCATGTGTGGGTTGAGGGACATTGGGTCTATGACAGCTATACGCGAAGAGACGTTTGGATTCCTGGACAGTGGGAATATGTGGCACCACCGCCGCCAAGAAGATATGAACGCGACGACTATCATCACGGACATGGACGAGACCATGCGCCCGGTCAGAAAAAAAAGAAGTACAAACGTTATGATGATTAGTACACTGCCTATTTATTAAAAATGAAAAAATCTTATTTAAAACTTAACCTTACTAAGGCTTTACAACTTTAGTAAGGTTTTCTTTTTTCTAAACAATAAGTCTGCTATGTTGTTTTATCCTCAAAAATAGGTTTATGAAAAACATCTTAATTGCAGGTGGCACAGGCTTAGTGGGTACACATTTGAGCCGTTTACTGAGGGGTCAAGGCTACACCGTTTCTCACCTAAGTCGTCATGCTGACCCCGATGCAAAGTTTCCTACTTTTGCTTGGCAACCCGACAAAGGTACTTATGACAAAAAGGCGTTTGACAATGTGGACGCTGTTATCAACTTAGCAGGTGCGGGCATTGTGGATAAACGCTGGACAGCAGACCGTAAAAAAATTATCATTGAAAGCCGCACTACATCTAACGCATTGATTGCCAAATTTTTACAAAAAGAAAAACATACCATTAAGGCATATATTTCTGCATCCGCTATCGGTTTTTATGCCGACAGAGGCACGTCATTGATGACAGAAAAAGACGGGGCGGGAAAGGGTTTTCTCGCTGAAAGTACCGTAGCTTGGGAAAATGCTATTGACGAAGTTAGAAAAACTGGCATTCGGACAGTCGCTTTACGCATCGGAATTGTGCTGAGTACTGAGGGGGGGGCTTTGCCCGAAATGTTGAAGCCTTTTCTTGTTCGGACGGGCGTTTATTTTGGCAATGGCGAGCAATATCTTTCTTGGATTCACATCGACGACTTGTGTCGTATGTTTCAGTTTGCTCTCGATCAGGATAATATGAGTGGCATATACAATGCTGTCGCGCCAAATCCTATGACGAATTTTGCGTTTACGCAAGCCATTGCCAAAGCGAAAGGAGGTGGATATTTGTTGCTACCTGCGCCAGCATTTACGCTGCGATTGGCAATGGGTGAAATGGCAGATACGGTATTGGGCAGCACGAAAGTGTCTTCACAAAAAATTGAAAACCAAGGCTTTACGTTTATCTATAC
>JAYSQG010000497.1:0-8727 GCA_043721685.1 Saprospiraceae bacterium
TTACGGTCGCCCTCTTCTAATTTTTTTTTCAATACCCCAACAATTTCAACATGGACTCCGAGTCCTGTTCTTCTGATTCCATCCAATCTACAAAATTGCCATTTTCATCTTTATCAACCAAAATACGTTTGGGAGAGGGTAGAAGGCAGTGTTTAATGCCACCATAACCGCTTAAAGCATCTTGATAAGCACCTGTATGGAAAAAACCAACACAGACTGGGTCTTCATTTTTAGAAAACTTCGGCAAATAAACCATATTAAGATGCGCCTCGGAGTTATAATAATCGGCATTGTCGCAACTCAATCCGCCGACATTGACCCGCGTGTATTCTTTGTTCCAATGATTAATCGGCAACATGATATATCGTTCATTAATCGCCCACGCATCAGGAATCGTTGTAATCAATGAATTGTCAACCATATACCACAACTCCGAATCGTTTTGTTGCTTTTGTCCAATGACACCTAAAATCGTTGCACCACTTTCACCGACAGTGTATTTACCAAATTCTGTATAAATATCAGGCGATGCCACATTTTCATCATCACAATAGGCTTTAACATTGCCGACAATTTCACGAATCATGTAGGCATAATCGTATTCAAAATTCAAAGAATTGGCAATAGGTAAACCACCTCCGATGTTAATAGAATTCAAATCAGGACAATAATGCTTCAAATTGCAATACAATTTCAAGGCTTTACGGAGTTCAGACCAATAATAAGTCGTGTCTTTAATGCCCGTATCCACAAAGAAATGCAGCATTTTGAATTTGAATTTCGGATTTGTCAATATTTTATCTTTCACAAAATTGACGATACGAGAATGACGAATACCCAAACGAGAGGTGTAAAACTGAAAGTTCGGTTCTTCTTCCGTTGCAACGCGAATACCAATACTGAATGACTTGACGATGTGCGCATCTAAGGCATCCAATTCATCGCGGTTATCGCAGACAGGAATGACATTCGTGAAACCGAGACTGTTGATGAGAAAGGCTATTTTGCGGATATACACATCGTTTTTGAAACCGTTGCAAACGATGATTTTGTCTTTATTAATCTTTTTATCCTTGAAAAGTTTGATAATCAAGTCAATATCAAACGCCGAAGACGTTTCAATTTGCACGTTGTTTTTCAAAACTTCATCTAAAACGAAGCGGAAATGTGAGCTTTTGGTGCAGTAGCAATAAAAATATTCGCCGTTGTAATTGAGGTCGTCAATGGCATCATTGAAATACTTTTTAGCTGCTTGAATCTGTTGACTAATCTTCGGGAGATAGGTGATTTTTAAAGGTGTACCGTATTTTTTTATCAGTGCGTACAAGTCAATGCCGTGAAAATGCAGGCAGTTATCTTGCAAAGTGAATTCATCCTGTGGAAAATCGAAGGTCTGATCCACTAAGTCAAAATAAGTGTTTTTCATTAATAATCAATTAGTTAGTAACAAGTGAAACCATAAATTTTAGCATGTCGTTTCGAGAAACGTGCAAAAATACAGTTTTAGAAAAATTAGAGGGCATAAATCGAGGAATATTGAATAAAGATTAATGAATGTGGAATTTTGAAGGGCTAAATTCAACAAACCCTTCAAAAAATTTTGTATTCGGGTTAATTCGTTGGAAATTTGCGCACCTTTTTATCAAATATTAATAATTAGTTAGATTCTACTTTATGACAACCACCATTATTGTAACGACTGTTATCGCGCTCGCTCTTATTGCACTGATTGCGAGGAATATGCATTTAACGCATCAAGAGGAAGAGCAAAAATTAGCGGAAGCCATTGCGCCTATTTATGAGGAAAAACCACTTTCTACACCAGATTGGGCCAAAAATGCGGTTATTTATCAAGTAAATGTCCGCCAGTTCACATCAGAAGGCACTTTTACCGCTTTTGCAGATCACATAGACCGCATCGCTTCTTTGGGCGTTGACATTGTTTGGTTTATGCCCATTTATCCCTTGTGCGAAACCAATCAAAAGTCGCATATAGAAGCAGAAACAGAGGTTTTGGGTAGTCATTACGCTGTTTATGACTTCTTTTCGGTCAATCCACGTTATGGAAAACCAGAGGATTTTAGGCTTGTTGTCAAAAAACTCCATGATTTAGGTATCAAAGTCATTCTTGATTTTGTACCCAATCACACAGGTTGGGATTCCCGTTGGATGTTGCGCCATCCCGAATGGTTTAAACGCGATACTTATGGCAATATCATGTCGCCCGTTAAAGAAGAAAACGGTGAGTCTTGGGGTTGGGACGATGTCGCACAATTGGATTACTCAAATAAAAGAATGCGTGAGAATGTGATTCAAGCACATGAGTTCTGGATGCGCGAATTTGATATTGATGGTTTCCGTGAAGACGTTGCGGGCGAAGTACCCAACTCTTTTTGGAACGAGTTGCGCCCTCGCCTCGAAAAAATTCGTCCTGTCTATATGCTTTCAGAAGATGAAGTCAAGGGAGAGCAGCATTTCAATATCTGTTTCAATACCAATTATGGTTGGGAAACGTCCATTGTTTTGAAAAAAATAGTGAAAGGCACATTACCTGCCTCTGCGTTATATGATTGGACTGAAAAAGTGAAAGAAAAGTTTGGCACACGTGGATGGCAGTTGAATTATACGCAAAACCACGATGAAAATACTTGGAATGGCACTGAAAAAGAGCTTTTTGGAGATGGGGCTGATTGTTATACCGCTTTGACATTTGTTATCGAAGGCATGGGTATGATTTACAGCGGTCAAGAAGCGAACCTCGACAAACGTTTATGGTTCTTCAATAAAGATGAAATTGATTGGACGGGTACTCCTCGTGCCGATTTCTTTAAGACTTTGATTGACCTAAAACACAGAAACAAGGCTTTATGGAATGGTCAAAACGGTGGTGTCTTACGCAAATTAGCAACTGATGCCGATGATAAAGTCTATACTTTCATCCGTGAGAAAGACGGAGACACTTTTGTTGGTATTTTCAATTTATCAGACTCAAAAGTGGCTTGTGTACTGAGGGGGTCGGATGCAGTTGGCACATACACAAATACGTTTACTAAAAAAGAGCAAAACGTTACAGCCGATATGTCCTTGTCTTTACAACCTTTTGAATATATTTTGTTGTCAAATGTTTAATTTTAGAGGTCTTTGATGCTTAATACGTGTCAAAGACCTTTAAAATTCCTCATAAAATTGTATTTTTACAATTAGGCAATATTGCCTGCCATTTATTTTAAAATTGTTCTTATGAAGACAGGAAAAGTTAAATATTTCAACGAATCAAAAGGGTTTGGCTTTATCGTTGACGACGAAACGCAAGCGGATATTTTTGTACATATATCGGGTCTTGTGGATAAAGTGAGTCAAGAGGATTCTGTTCAATTTGAAGTCGTTGACGGTCGTAAAGGACTGAATGCAGTCAATGTCAAAAAGATTTAGCGAAAGGTAAGTGACTAAACTTAAATAAACGGGAAATTACTGAGGGGTCTAAATTATTGATTTACGATGAATAACAACGTTACGAAGGTTCAAATCTTCGTAACGTTTGTCCTAAACTTAACTGTGGCTACTATTCTACAATCGGCAGTTTCAAATATTTAATCATTTTGCTGTACAATAAATTCTCGTCAATGGGTTTTGAAATATAATCGTTCATACCAATGGCAATACATTTTTCAACATCTGCTGTTGTTACATCTGCTGTGAGCGCGATGATTGGAATTTGAGAATTTAGGGTATTCCGGATGTATGTGGTGGCTTCAAAGCCATTCATTTCAGGCATTTGTAAATCCATCAAAACAATATCGTAGGTGTTTTTTTGAAGGTATTCAATAGCCATTTTTCCGTTATTGACGATATCAATACTAAAACCAAAGTCTAACAATATTATTTTTATCAAAAGTTGATTCAGTACGATATCTTCGGCAACCAAGACTTTTACATTATTTACGCCCGCTTCATGGGATCCGTCCTTTTGAACCATACCTTTTTTGATGCTCTTTGTTGTCATTTCGGCTTTTAAGATTGTTTTAGGAAATTGCATAACAAAACAAAAGATTGAGCCTTTCCCCAGTTCACTACTAACGCTGATTGCCCCCCCTTGAAGTTCAACTAATTGTTTCACAATGGCGAGTCCTAAACCCGTTCCGCCATAAGAACGGTTGGTTTCTCTGCTTGCTTGTTCAAAATTATTGAAAATCTGCCCCAGTCTATCTGCGCGAATACCAATACCCGTATCTTCAAGTTCAAATTGGATGCTCGTTTCTTCTGCTTTTTCGTTCAACAGGCGGACACGTATGGTTATTTCACCTTTTGAAGTAAATTTTACAGCATTACTCATCAGATTTAAAATGATTTGACGCAAACGCATAGGGTCGCCGATGACCATTGGCGGAATTGTATCATCATATTCTTTGACTAATACTAAATTCTTTTCTTTGATTTTGACTTTAAACAACTCAAGCATCGTGGAAATAGCATCAGATAAGTTAAAAGGCTTTTGTTCAAAGGTCATTTTACCTGCATCTACTTTGGCAAGATCGAGTATGTCATTGATTAAAACCATCAAAGCATCGCCCGATACTTTGATGGCATTGATGTATTCTTTTTGTTTTTTATTGAGTTCTGTTTTCAAAACCACATTCGTAAACCCAATAATCGCATTCATAGGTGTTCGGATTTCGTGGCTCATATTCGACAGAAATTGTTGTTTTGCTTTTACGGCATTTTCAGCTATTTCTGTTTTTAGTTCGGCGTGATTTTTTGCTTCTATTAATTCATTTTTTGTAAGGACATGCGGCGTTATTTCATAAGCAATCATCGTGACACCTGAAATGGTTTCGTCTGTTTCGAGGTAAGGCTGGTAAACAAAATTCAAATATACATTTTCTAATTTACCATTGCGGTTCAACGGAATAAGCACTTCATACCCTTGAAAAGGAACGCCTGTTCTGTAAACAGTATCAAGTAATGTAGCCACTTCATTTTCTTTAATCTCTGGTAAAACGTCAAACAACTTTTTACCTTCAATGTCATTGCCTTTTCCCCAGATTTCTTTGATACTGTCATTGGCAAGGGTAATAACCTTTTGTTCGCCTTTCAATATTGCAAAAGCAAAAGGAGAGTACATCAGCATCATATTGTAGCGTTTGTTGCTGTCTTCTATCACCTTTAATGCTTTTTTCTCTATCTCAAGCCGTTCTTCCAATGCTTTTTTCTCTTGCAATTGAAGCTCAATAGCTAACCGTCTCACTTCAGTAATATCCACAATAGTGAGAATAATGAGTTCTTCATCATGGCTTAACTGAACGATACGATGAGCATTGAGTAAGAGTATTTTGTGACCTACCTCTGGAAAAATATGTTCTACTTCAAAATTGTGAAAAGGCGTATTATTGGAGACTATCTCTTCAAGCAATTCACGCAAACGCGGAATATTCCAATGATTATTACTTACTTTATACAGTAATACACCTGTAACATCTTCTTCTGTAAGTTGAAATGTTTTACAAAATGATTTATTGACCGATTTAATGCGTATGTTCTTATCTAAAATAAGCATGGGTTCGTGAATCGTTGCCACGATAGCTTCATTGTAATTATGCAATTCTTCTACTTGTTGAATACGGGCGTGCAATTCCTGGTTGCTGGTTGTGAGTTCTTCATTCGTGGATTCAATTTCTTCTTTTGATGTCTCTAATTCTTCATTTAAACTTTGTAATTCTTCATTGCTTGACACAATTTCTTCATTGGCACTTTGCAATTCTTCATTAGCCGTCTCTTGGTCATTAACTATGGTGCCCATATCAAAACGTGCCGCCGCCAATTCTTCTTCTAATTTCTTTATGCGGCGGTCTTTTGCAACGGCGTTGTTTTTTCCTCTCTCATCAAAGGTTTCCATTATTTCCATTTGTTGTCCCGTAAAAACAACGATTAGCAAAGGTTCGTCGCCTTCTATTTTAAGCGGCGTAACTTCTATATTAACAATTTGTACAGCATTAGTCCTTTTATCACGGTTCATTTCAATGCCCGTTTTACGGACAGTTTGTTTTGTTTTAATGGCATGATGAATGGCATTACGCAATTCAAAAGTCATTTCGCTGTGTGCCATTTTCAATATATTAAAACTCGCTTTGCCCGATGCTTGCTGCAAATATGTTGAAGTTGCGCCTCTAAATTGCAGAATCTCCAAATCGTGATTGATAATCACACTGGCAGGTACGTATTCATTGAGCAAAATTGCATCAAATGTATTGCCCAAATTACTGGTACTGTTAGCAATTGTCTTTTTAGGAATAAGGGTTGTGATGCGTTCTTTATCATAAAACGTCGTGTGTGCTTGACGTGATGAGGGTTCAGGCATTCTGAAAGCACCTAAAATCTTCTTACGAGCGTAAATTTTATACTTTTTACTGAGGGGGGTAAAAAGTTGCGTGGACGAACCAATGGTTTCTGATTTACCAAGCATCAAACAACCATTGTCATTCAAGGCATAGTGAAAAGTGGAAATCACTTTTTTCTGTGCAGATGTATCCAAATAAATAAGCATGTTGCGGCAACTGATAAAATCTATGCGCGAAAAAGGCGGGTCGCTCAAAATATTGTGTTGTGCAAAAACGCAGACATCGCGCAGGGTTTTAACAATCCGGTATTTATCTTTAGATTTTGTAAAAAACTGTTGAAGATGTTTAGGAGACACATTTTTAAGTTGTTGTACCGAATATTCACCTATGCGGGCTTCATTGATGGCTTCTACGCTTAGGTCAGAAGCAAAAATCTGAAACGGCATTTTGAAAGCATTATTCTCTTGTAATTCAAACAACAACATAGCAATCGAATACACTTCTTCACCTGTGGCACAAGCGGCAACCCAAATACGCAGCGTTTCACCGGCTGCTTTACTTTTGATTAATCGTGGCAGCACAATGTTCTTTAAATTGAGAAAAGCATCGCTATCTCTAAAAAAATCAGTGACATTGATGAGCAAATCTTGATAAAGCAAGTCCGTCTCTTTGTTGTCGGCTACAAGTAATTCAGCATATTCCTTTATTGTTTTTATTTTATGTATCAACATCCGACGGAGCATACGCCGCTTGATGGTATTCATTTTATAGTGACTAAAATCAACGCTTTTTACTTGATGTATCAGTTGAATAATGCTTTTTAAATCGGGGTCGCTGTTTTCAATCTCATCTTCGAAGGCGGGTTTTAAGGCATCTTGCTTCATCAATGGGTGCTTACTCAATAACATTAACTCCTTTGCAATGTCTTTGGGCGATAAAACAAAATCCACCACACCTTCGGCAATGGCTGAATGGGGCATACTTGTAAATTTTGCGGAGTCGTCTTGTGCAAACGTCATGCCACCTGCCAATTTTATTTCTCTCAACCCGCGTGTTCCGTCATGGGCACTGCCTGATAGGACAATACCAATCACATTTTCCTTATGCGTTTCGGCTAAGGAAGAGAAAAGAACATCAATGGACAAATTAGATTTTTTGTTACTCGGACGCGGCAATAACTGGATGTGTCCGTCTATGACTTCTATCTCTTTATCGTAAGGAATGATATACACATTATTGGGTTCTATCTTTTCCATATCATCTATATCCTGCACTTTCATCGAAGTTACCTTCGATAATATCGGTGTCAGCATACTTTTATGGTCGGGACTGAGATGCTGGACATAAATAAATGCCATACCCGTAGTAGGAGAGAGGTTTTGCAGCAGCTGCGTAATGGCTTCTAATCCACCCGCCGAAGCACCAATAGCCACCACGGTAAAAGGATGGGCATCTTTATGGGGTATAGAAGGTGTTTGGCTTTCTTCTTCTTTCGTTTCGGGTTCAATATGGGTTTCCTCTTGCCCACTGATAACATCAGAGGATAAACCTGCTTTGTTTGAAAGCAAGTTTTGTTTATTTGTCAATAGTGTTGATTCCATTTTATGGGCATTTAGTTTATGAAATATATGTATTTCATAAATCCCCTATAGAAATGATGCGCTTATAGGACATCACTTTTGTAACAGTTCGATGAATGTTTTTCTAAAGGTCATTAAAACTCGTAAGTTAATCAATATTTATAGTACTATTTTTTTATGCCCCTTTTTTTTAAGATTTTGCAGAAAGGATGACTCTTAGCAGATAAATATGTTGTCACGACATGACATAAAATGGCATTTAACATGGTCGTTTTGTGGGCGGATTGATATCCACCGCTGCAAAATAGACCGACCCAATGGGTCTATTACACTTAAAACGCCTTGTGGGCAATGTCGGTTATTAAAAACTGAAAAATCTTTTTTGCACAGTCTGACACCTGTGCCGAGCGGTTGCTTTTCGGTCAAACTCGGTTTCGCCAAGATGCTCATTTTTTTTATAACTCAAATCTGTTATCTTGCGTTGTTCAGGTAAGATGACTTCATTCAAAAAGTTTATCAGTAAATCTTTATTTGGCTCTGTACCGCTGGCGAACGGTCTTCCTTAAAACACCCCACAAACCAACAACAACGAACGGCGGCGCTGGCTTCGGTTTTTTAACCGAAGCCTACTATTTTGTGGGTCTCTGACCCACGTAAACGGCAGCAGTTGTTTGCTTTATGCCTCTCTTTCAATCAACTTCGCAGGTCGGAGACCTGCCGTATAGTAGGTGTCGGCTTGGAAGCCGACACCAGCACGTCCGTAGTTTTGCTTGGCATTAGTTGCTAATTTAACTAAGACCTATTGCCAGCGG
>JAYSQG010000498.1:0-19549 GCA_043721685.1 Saprospiraceae bacterium
TCTAATAAGAATTTCATCAATTCTGTCTTATCCGAAGTCACTAAAGTTTCTGGAATTCTAAGCCCACAATAATTAGCAATGTGTAAACAACTCAATTTATTTATTGCTAGAATTTTAGGGATTTTATCTATCCAAAATTTACATTTAATGTTATCAAAAATAGCATTACTATAATGCATTAATTCTTTACCTAAATGTCTTGAAACATCGTTAAATTGTTTGTGTTCCAAATACTTTGAAAGATATTCATTGTTTTTAGGAATACTCCATCGTCTGAACCAACCTATTTGATATTCGGCACTCAAAAATTCTGGGAAAATTTTCATTTCCTTTCTATCAGAAGACAAATGAATTGCACTGTCAAAATTACCATTAATTTGCTCTGCATTGAGGCGCATGAATTTAATACCATAATAGTGAAGCCAATCAATGACCACATCAGTTGTATATTCAAAATTATCTTTACTAATAATTAAAACCATTCTTATTTATTTAATTGAGATAGAATATTCAAAAAATTGTACGCCTATTTTACCGTCTTTTGTCAAACCTTCTACAATAATTCTTACTTTTTTAGTATCATCAGGATTATAAAAGATGAGGCTTGCCATGCCTTTTTCATCTGTCTTAATAGAATGATTCCAATAGATACTACTTCTGTAGTCTAATCTATCATGCTCAACTTTAAAATTACTATAGTCAGTTGTATAAAATTCTTTTACTAATGAAAAGCCTTTTAATTGAGTTTGAGGAAATTTGTCATCACGACTATTTATATTATTTCTAATACTGCCAATACCTTTACCTGTTTTTGTCAAAATATTGATAATACCATTTCCACCTCTAATACCAAAAAGTGGATTTGCACTCCGAATAACATCAGCTTTTTCAACTTCTGAAAGCGGTATAGTTAGTAAATCTTGAGGTGTAGCGGGTTGCCCATCAATTAATACAGTTGGTGTATTATCTGCAGTCATACCTCTTATATTTGACAAGCTAATGTTACCTCGCAAAGGCTGTATAACAACATTACCTTGAGCTGTTACAAACATTTTTAATCCTTCTCGCCCATTTAAATACTCAACAATATTACGTGAATTTGCCGTGGAAGCTGGGTCAATCCTGACTGAGGCATTTGGTTTATCATATTGAAAAGCACGAGCATCTCGTTTTTTCAATTGCTTATCCTTTACAGTAAAAGTGTCTAAAACAATCGATTTATTGTTATTCAGTTTAATATTTGCTAATTCCAGACCTATTGACTGTTCTAAATAACTCAATACTCGCAAAGACCCTTGCTCTGAATACCCTCGAAAATGAAAACTGTTTTGTATAGATTTATTTTGTAGAATTTTAAAATCATAATTTTTTTTATTATTTAAGACATTAATAGTGCAGACTGTCGTATCTTCAAAGTCGAGGTTATCTACCCAAAAATTACCCACAGAATCTGTCATTACTAACAAAGATTGTTGATTTTGAGTATGGTTTTCTACCAGAGTTAGCAAAACATCTCGATTAATTAAGGGTTTCTTTTTATCAAAAATGTAGCCTTTTAATGTCAACCCATTTTCGGGAAAATACTGAGGGGGTACACTTACTGTATCTAACAATTTTTGCCACGTAAAACGTCGCCAACCTACCGTCATTAACAGCAAGTCCATATATTGGCGTGTCGCTAAACTCGTATCTTTAAATGCAAAATAAGGTTTTTCAATCTCATTACCTAAATCAGAACGCAAGAGCATATAGCTCAAAATATTTTCACCATAAACATTTTGAAAAACCTTATCCACATCAATAACAGCGAGGCTTAAATCCGCTTTGACAGCTAAACCTGACCGATCTTTGGTTACTATGTTAACTATAACTTTTTCTCGGAAACCATACTTTTCTTTATCGGTTTTAATAACAACATTGAGTCTTTGATTCAAATTCTCATTGAAAAACAACCTTTCACATAAAGGTATTCCAGCATCGTTAAAAAGAGTCAAATGAACAATACCATCGTAAGTGAGCTTATTTCTTGGAAATTCTATGAAAAAAGTTTTGTTAGATTTGTCTTTAATATCAAGTTTTGTCCCCCAATTAATCAAACCACGTGTGTGAGCTATCAACAATAAAGAGTTCGGCATTTGAGCATCGGGTAAGTTAGTTTGGATATTCAAACTAACTTTATCCCCTTCTGTTAAAACATCAGCAAAAAGTGTAAACCCATTGAGTATAGGTAGGGGCAACTGAAAAATTCTTGTTTCACTCTTTTCTGTTGATACTTTTACTACATACGTTTCATGTAAGACTGGCTTAAAAATAAAGCTCCCAAAACCCTCTTTTGATGTATTGAATGTCTCAATAGTAGCTCCCGTTTCATCAAAAATAGTACCTTCAATATTAATGCCTTTACCATATTTATCAATGGATTTGACTGCAATTCTCGAAGCCAAACCAATCACCATATTACCACCTTCGGGAAAAAAAGAAACATTAAAGCTATCAGATATTGATTCCGTAGTTTTGTCTATATTTGTAGTTAAAGGTTGAATCGGTATCGTTCTGTTATAAAAATATTGAGGGGAGAAGTTGAGCATCCATCGGGTATAAGCTACTATCGTAATATCTTCTTTTAAAGAATCTGTTTCAATAGAACCATGAGCTAAACCTTCAACAAGCGGAAGTATTTTATGACTCATCACCCTATTGGTTTGAGAGTCCAAAATATCAACGTATAAAATGCCGCTCAAACTGTCAGTTTTATGATTGTCTGCCATCACCGCAAAGGCATTAAAAAATATCGGCTCACCAGTGTAATAGTTTGTCTTATTAAACATCAAATAAACTTTCTCTTGGGGTAGTTTATTCAATAATTGTTGCGACAACTGGCGCAACGACAATTGAGCAGTTATTATATGAGTATATAAAATAAAAAAAGTAAATGACCAAAAAAGTTTCATTTTTAATCAATAATAAATTTAAAGTAAATAAATGTGAGAATGCAGTTATAAATTTATACTGCATTCTCATACTTTCGAATACATAGTAATTGATTCTAATTCTCTTTTATTCTTCGTGCATTATCCAATCGTACTCAGGATCATCATTGCCACCAACAAGAGTTTGTTGGCTACCCACGAAAACCCACGTTGCACCCGCTTGATTGGTTGTTCTGGTATTACCTCCCACAATTCTTTTTGCCAATGAAGAACTTAAAGGTATAAATTTTTTCAAACTCAATTTTTCCATCTTATTTAAAATTTAAACATTGTACCTACCCTCTTTTCAATCGCCCCCCTCAGTAAAAAAACCAAGAAAAAGCAGGGTGTTCGGCATATCCCCTCAGCCTCCAAACTTCCAAAAATCAAAACTGCCAGCATTGTTTTGTTCTCCTTGATTTGTTAACCTGTTGCAAAGGTCAAAAGGGTCAAGCCAAAAATTTTGGCTTGGCGAAATAAAGTTATAATTATTTTCGCCACCACGAATATTTTTAGAATTATCTACGGTTTTTACTGCAAAAAAAGTGATTTCTACTTCACGAGTGTACTGATAGGTTTGCTTGTTTCTGCCATGAGGCGAATAGGCGGGTTTTCGGTTGTCAAGACCACACGGCAGGTGACGATGTCGGGGTATTCGATGAGGTAACTTAAAGTCAACAAAATACTGAAAAAGACAGTGACCACGATAATGCCATACCGTGTCATCCACGAGGGCGGATTACCGAGTAGATAAAGGGTTTCTTCGCGCTCGGAGAGGTGAATGTCGTTTGGGTCGGTGATGTATTTGGGCATGAGGGTTTGGTTTTGAGTGCTTTAAATAAAAGAAGGTCATTGATTTTTTGAACATCAATCAATAACCTCTTAATCAATCTAATCGTACGAATAATTATTTATTTATTACAAATCTACAAAATACCGAATGTCCGATAAATCATAAAAATGTGGTAGCTCCTTATCATTCAATATTATCGTCGGTGTCTTCTTTATCTTGTTTTCTTTACACCAGTTCTCTGATTCAAGTAAAATATCATCTACGTCTTCATTTTCAATATAATGACGGTCGCTCCATTCTTTAAATCTATTAAAATTTCCTGAATCTCGAAACCAATCTTTTAATGCATCATGAGCGGTTTCTGCACCTTTGTACTTATAGAGAGCTACGATTCTTTTAGCTACCATATATCTATCTGATTTAGAGTCTATTGAAGGGTAAACTGCAAATATTATTTTGATATTCAAATTCTTATACACACTGTTAAAATATTGCTCTAATTGATTGTGAGTTTTAAAGCAAGGTCCACAAAAAGGGTTTGTCACTATAGTAATAGTATTTTGTGTTTGGTTTTCAGCCTTAAAATTGAGGGTAAATATTTTCTGTATATTGATAAAAGCAGGACTGGCTGACCAAATTTTATGAAATACATCATAATCATATTTCATTAAATTTAGTGCCTTTTTTTGTTCTTTGTATGCTTTTTTTGTCCAAAGAAGATTATTAAATAGTAAAGCACAAAAATTGATATTATAAAACTAATAGTAGTAGAAAAGAGCGAAACAATATTAACATGCCTAATATTATAATATTGGTCAAATTGCAGTAAGATAAAAAACTCAATATAAAATATAAACAGAGTAGCTAAACAAAAATAACACCATTGCTTTGTTTTTATAGCTTGATACCATAATGAGTAAAACGAAAATAATACACAAACGATATTAAATAAAAACATGATAGCACCTAGACTGACTAAGTCATTAGCTCCTATAAGCATTTCTACTCCAGTTCCAAAAAAGTATAAAAAACCCAAGTAAGACCATTCAATAATATTAAATAGCTTAGAGTCTTTATTGTTCAAGATTTGATTACAATCAGACCTATATGTGTTACAAAACTTAGAAACAAGAGAAGATTCTTGATTAAATCCATGTAGAATCAATAAAGTAGATAAATAGATACCGATAATTTTGAATAACCATAATAATGGAAGTAATATTGAATCACTTTTGAAATACAGCCAAGAAAAACCACTTAAAAATAAAGTTAAAAAAACAATAGTGATACCTATATTCAGGATATCAAGGTCAAATATTGTGAATTTACTTCTATTATATTCTTTTTTTTCTGATTCCTCAGGGAATAACAATAATGCGTTTCCGCTCCATTTTTTGGCAAATAAATCCCATGTTTCAGTTATTTTTCCATATATTGTTTTATAAGAGACATTGCCATCTTCAATTTTAGAAATTATAGCACAATAACTTTTATCTTCATTGGATAATAATCCAACAAAAGGAAAATTAAAATCATTTACCTGATTAAATTCATCTCTATTAAGTTTTATCAAGAGTGAATCTAAATTAAATTCAGGTACAACATTAACTATATTTATAAAAGCATTTCTATAAGGCTGTATATTTATTTTCTCTCTTATAAAATGAGTTGGAGCATTTATATTTAAGTCCTTTAAAAGGATTTTCATAATTCTAATACCTTCATTATCTTTAATAATATTCAACAAATTGATTCTACTTTTCATAACACTTTTGGAAAAATTGGTGAAAATAAATAGTTTTTAGTAAAACATTTAGTTAAAAAGATTTCTATGTAAGTAAATTTAATAATCACGAAAACACATTATTTCAAATTCAATTCTAAAAAAGCTGCTAACTCTTTTGGTTTAATATTCTTAGCTATTATTTTACCATTTTTATCTAATAAAAAATTAGTGGGGAAAAAATTAATTGATAATTCGGTAGATTCTAAATGGTCAATGTCCCAATATTGAGTCCACAATAGATTATATTTCTTAATAGCTTTTCGCCAATCATTCTCAAACCTTCTTAAATCAGTTGATATGCTTATTATTTCAAAGCCTTTGTTTTGCCATTTCGAATAAATATTATTTAATTCTGGAAACTGCAAAATACAAGCCCCACAGCTACTAAACCAAAAATCTATAAATGTATATTCTTTTAACGCTTTGTCATCAAGCTGTATTTTCTGTCCATTTAAATCAGTTATTGGAATCGATGGGAAGTGAGAACCTACAAGAACATTTTGGGCATTTTTTATTTTTCTATATATTTCCTTGCCTAATAATGTGTTTTGTAACTTACTATTAATATAAAAATAGGAAGAATCATAAATAGTAGAGTAGCCATTTTTTCTAATAGAAAATAATAAATGCCAAAGACCAATATAAGATTGTGGGTTCTGTTTTATATAATTCATGAGAATTAAATCTTTGTTATTTTGCAAAAAAACTTTTACTAACTGCATACTATCTTCTAAATTAGTTGGTATAATTTTACTGTATTTAATTGTTATAGCATTATATTTACGATGCCAATCAGTATCCATACTATCAATAGAAGCCATCGTTACTAAGTATCTTTCAGTAAATTCTTTTTGTGTTCGCGCATTTGATGTTAAACGCTTAGTATCTCCTTGTATCGTTATTGACTGTTTTCCAGCATCTATAAAAAACAAATCAGTTTCAATATCAGAGTTTATGAAAAGTCCTGTTATTTGAGGATATAATATATGACCTTTAAATGTAAATTGCCCATTTACAATATTTACTTTATTTTCCAAAGCAGTAAATGAACTATCCATTTTAGGAAGCCTAATTTCTATCGTTCCGCTATCTATGCCCTCAATCTTTCCATTTAACTCAAATTCGCACTTTTGTGCAAATCCTTTACAGCTAATTAAAATAATAACAATTAGTAAATATTTTTTCATTATTTATAAATTTACCGAATCTGTAAATGAATTTAGTGAGATATAATTAGACAATCTCAAATTAAGTGATGAACAGAATAGAGATAAGAATTATATTCGTTACATAATTATTAGACTTTAAGCTTTTTAAAATTAATCATTGATTATCAACGTTTTACAAGCATTGATTTTTAACCTATAATTTATTTGAAACATTGTCTATTATACCTATTCCATTCATCACTATAAAATAATTTGAAATTACTATATTTTAATTACGAGCAACCTTTACCTGGTACAGTTACACAAGTAATACACTTCAAAGGAAGGGCACAATCATGGCTTGTAGTACAAACAGTTCCACATCCCGTATCACCTCCTTCAGCCTCCTCATCTTGCCCTCCTCCAGTAATGGATTTAAACATACTTTTGTCAAGCATTTTTGACTTAAATTTTTCTAAAATTAATTTTTTCATAACTTGAAAATTTAAAACATAAGCCTATCCTCTTTTTAATCGCTCCCCTCAGTTCCGCAGAGCGTGATGGCGCGAAACGCGCTCATAAAAACCAAGAAAAAGCAGGGTGTTCAGCATTTCCCCTCAGCTTCCCAACCCAAAAAAATCAAAACTGTGCGCACAGTTCTATCTTTCGTTGTTCGTTAACCTGCTACAAAGATGAAAGCCCTCACTGCCAAAATCTGGCAGTGTGAAAATTATTTTCAAAAAAATCAAAATTATTTTCACCGCCTATTATTTTTCGTTCTTTACCGTTTTCTATCACGCTGGCTTGAAACTTTAAAAATGTCTCATTTTCGTAATAATAACTGCGTCGGCTTTTGCAATAGGCTATTTTTATGTCCATTGACCGCAATTCAGCGATGATGCGATAGACATCTCTTTCAGATATGCCCAATCTTTCTGCTAATTCACAAGGTTTTCCTGTGGCTTTGAGCCGAATGAGTTGGTCTAAACGTTCCAGCAAGTTCATTTCTTTGAAAAATTTCATAATGTTTTAGATTTTGATTGTTTGAAAATGTGTTTTTATTTTTTTTGTCGCTTTTGTCATTCTGACCGCAGGGAAAGAATCTGTTTTTACAGTTTATACAGATTCTTTCCCTGCGGTCAGAATGACAAAAAAAATTAAGTGCCTAATTCCAACTGATTCCGCACCAATTCGAAATACTTCCCACGCTGCGCCACCAATTCCTTGTGTGTACCGATTTCCACCACTTCGCCCTGCTCCAAAACCACAATTTGGTCGGCGTTTTTAACGGTACTCAATCGGTGTGCCACGACAATAACAGTTTTGTTTTCAAAAAATTGAGCGAGGTTTTCGACAATGATGCGCTCATTATTGGCATCGAGCGCATTTGTCGCTTCATCAAAAAACAGAAAATCGGGGTTTTTATAAATGGCTCGCGCTATCTGTATGCGCTGCCGTTGCCCTTGACTGATGCCGTTGCCACTGGCACCGATTTTGGTATTGTATGCCAAAGGCAATTCTTCTATAAACTGCTGAATATTAGCGATTTGCACGGCATCAAGCAATTTAGCGAGGTCAACACGGTCATCGCTTTCGCCAATATTATCGGCTATGGTGTCGCTGAATATAAAACCATCTTGCAGCACCGCCCCGCAATGCTTGCGCCATACTGAGGGGGTGATGCTCCGCAAATCAATATTGCCAATCCGCAGCCGCCCTTTTGTCGGCTGATAAAAACCGAGCATCAACTTCACCAAAGTTGTTTTGCCACTGCCGCTTGTGCCAACGATAGCCGTCACTTTGCCCTGTGGAAAGGTGAGATTGATGTTTTTCAACACATCATCCGCAATACCGTTATAACGAAACGAGACGTTTTCAAAGCGGATATCACCTTTTGTATTGATTATTGCTGGTTGCCCATTGCTATTTGCCAATTGCCCTTTGCCAATTGCCTCTTGCCCATTGCCTCTTCGTCAGGTTGGTCGTGGATTTCAGCCAGTCGTTCCATAGTGATTTTAGCATCTTGTGCAGCGCGTGTGAAAGCGATGAATTGCTGCAAAGGGGCGTTCAGTTGTCCGACAATATACTGTGTGGACAGCATCATACCGAGCGACATCTGCCCGTCAATCACCGCTTTTGCGGCTAAAAAAGTGATAAAAATGTCTTTCGCTTGATTGATGAAAGCTGCACCACCGTCTTGTATTTGCGCCAAATTGAGCGATTTGAGGCTGATACGAAACAGGTGTGCTTGGATAATCCGCCACTTGTCACGGCGTTTGCGTTCCGAGCCTTGCAGTTTTATTTCGGGCATGCCTTGTATCAGTTCGAAGAGCGAACTGCTGTTTTGGCTCATCGTTTGATCAATTTGTTTGCGGTGGCGCAATAAACAAAAAGCCGACCCCTCAGTAAAAGGTCAGCGTTGGGTTAGTTTGAACGAAAGTAGATGTTCACAACATGAATATTTAATTGATAATCAACATTTTATGTTTTGTATCAAAAAGAATTACTCGTTAATAATTGCTTTAAATTCACATTGATGTAATCGAATGGTGTCAGGATAAATTTTCCTTGATTCTGGTGTACCCCAAAAATTCGCAAACGTTATGTCAAAAGTCCCCGACACTTCTTTTGTCGTCGCATTGTAGCCAGATAAGGTAATCGTATTATTGGCATTTTTTGCTGGATAGTAACGATACAATACAAAATCTGAACCGCCAATATACATTGCGGCATCAATCAAGGTATCACAATTAGTAGGCTGAAGTGAAAAAACCTTTTGTACGCCTGTTTTTTCAGGTGAAATATTAGAGATGATAATTCCTTCATTATACTCATTCGTTTTGGCTTTGTGATTGATATCTAATGTATAATTGTCATTATATGGGCAGCCGCTAACTTTAGATCTGATTGCAACTATTGTCAAATTCATATTTACCTTAGGCAAAAGCGTATCACCAACCCTTAAACCAGTAATACTGCCCATTGTATAATTGGGTAAATCTTCTTCTTGTATCTTTTTCTTTTTACAAGATAATGCAAACAGTGATGTAATGAGTGCACAAAAAAACAATGTTTTTTTCATTTCCATATTTTTTATTTTTAAATAAAAATCAGCATGGGTGATTTGCGATACACTAATGACCCATGCTGTTTCATACTTACTTAATGAGTGATTGTAATTTTTTTTATCACTGTTTCTTTGTTAATTATTGCTTTCAGTAAATAATTACCAGATGGCATATTTGAAACATCAAAAGCCTGTGAGCAAGTCCCTTTTTCATTATTCGCTTCTCTGTTAATAACTATTGTTCCTTGATTATTAAAAAGTAAAAACTGGCTTTTCGATGGTTCTTTTACTGAATAGTTGAAAATAAATCTGTCAGCGACTGGATTGGGCAATATTATTTGTTCAGTTTTAGGTTCTGAAACTATATTTCCGTTTGACACTATATTTCCGTTTGACACTTGTTGCGGATAATTAGTAGCCCAAACGGGCATGAAATGAGAAACATTGACCACTTGACCATCGCTTGATGTGATTTGCAGTCTGATTTCTGCGGTACTGCCGTACGGATAATCTTCTGGATTTGTCGAAAAATAAAAACGTTCATCGTTAGACAAAAATTCTGTTGTAAATGTACCGCCATTTACCCAAATTTCCCATCTTGTTGTAAAAGGTGCAACACCACAGTTGATGATTGGTTCAGCAAAAAAGTCACAATAACAGTTTATGTAGCCTGGCGCAAGTATGCCCGCAGTCATTTGAGTTTCGGTTGTTATATTGCGAACAGCATCTGCTCGTTCAAGGATTCGTCTTGTATTGTTACAACAACTTGCATTGCCAATTGTTCCCCCCCAAACTTCTCTATCAGGTGTAGAAAAATTAAAAACATTTTCCCATGTTCGTGACCCATCACCAACATCATCTCCATCAGGTATGAAAGGAGAAACCATCATTGTACCTAAACGTTTATGCTTTCTGCCAAACCAGCCGTAATTTACATCGACAATTTGGGCATGTGCATAAGGAATCGCCGTAGATGGCGCTTGACCACCTCGGTTTGCAGCATCTTCATTGTGGTCAGCCCCCATTTGATGCCCAACTTCATGAGAAAAAGTATGACCGCCACCAAAACCAAAGGCAGCTCGTTGTTGAACTATTGAGCTATTAAAAAATGATTCGGCATCAAGGAAAGCAATACCCCGAGTACCTCCATAGTTTGCATGGGTTATCAAAACTTTCAGGTCTGCATCTACTGCCCTTAAGCGATTATTAGCTATAGCATTATTATTAAATCGATTTAAATCGTTACTAATAGCATTAGAAGTACCATTAGAAGTTTCAGCAAAACCATTCAATACTTCAGCACTTTTCAATATTAGATTCATATTGTAGTTAAAAGACGAACTGCTATTTGACATAGCAGAATTATATTGTTGAACACAAGTCATTGCGAACTGGTTTAAGTCTGGCGTAATCGTTACTGCTGCAGGTGTGAAAAAAACAATAACGCCTATACCATATCCGGAGCAAGGATTGATAGTTTCTGGCGCGTATTCGTTCTCGTTTTTATCTTTTTGACGCGGCGAAATCACTGTCTGACAGGTTCCTTTTTCTGTTAAAGGTGTCATTTCCATTAATGCTGTAACACCTTTTTCAATACCGTACAGATGAAAACTTCGTTTATCATAACCAATTGTTCCAAAAACGTGCTTTCCTTTTTTGATTAATAAAACTCGTGTAACGTTTTCAGACTCAAATATAGTCTCTCCATACCAGACATAGTCTCCATTAACGTCAAATTCAGCACGTTTTACTTCAAGAGTTACTTGTGAAATACCAGCTTCTTTAAAGCCAAACGAAATTTGCTTGTCTTTTAAGCCTAATTCAATAAGGCTTTTAATGTTTACAAACCAGATTGCCTTCATATCGGGATGTTTGTAAATTTTGTCTAACATTTCTTTTTGCGAAGTATCCAGTTTTTGTGGTACTTGAGTGGTTGACATAAGTTGAGCAAAACACATTTGCCCAGTTGTAGCAAGTATCATGCACGCCATGATAAAGGTTTTAGTAAAGTGGTTCATTTTTTAATTGATTTAGATGTTAGAAAAGTAAATATTAACTTACAAATGACGCATCATTTATATAGCAAAGATGTAGTTATAACATCGCACCAACACTAAAAAACAGAGGAACTAAACGGAATTAAATGGCACTAAACGGCACCAAGCGGCACTCAACGATTCTGCCCAGTCATGAAGCTCAGTTGGGAGCTTAGGCGGGAGACGACATTTATAAAAAATTTCACCTAAATCCCCTTCCGTAAGTATCCTATTTTTGACAGATACTTTTTGGGTTTGGCGACGTTTTCTAAAACCTCGTGGTGTCAAACCATACCAAATATCAAGTTCTTCTATGGTAGGTTCTTTTGTTAAAGGAATTTTATTTTCTGTTACTTCTTGCTTAATTGGTTTTTCAAAAATGCTCATCTTTTAAGGTTTTAGAAATGAATTTAGACAGGTTAAATGGTTTTGATTCCAATGTGCCACGCACGGCAGAGCCGCATTGAGCAAACAACCTTCATCGGGCTTCGGCACAGCGTAGGAGACTTTAACGGTCATGGCTTGAAAACCGACACGTTCTGCCCCCTCAGTAATGCCTGCCGCAGAAACCCCTTCTCGGCTCAAAAAGCAAAGGTCACGTAGATAAGTTTGTGGAAAACGCTTGCCATGATAGGCGGCAATCATCATTAGGGAAGTCGGACCGCAGTCCATAGCATCTTTTTGGCGGAAATAGGGTACGTGTTTGAACATTGGTTTGGGTACAGGGTTTGGGTTTGTTTTGAGTAATTCAGTTATTGTTGTTAGACGACAAATGTATCTTATTTATTTTTCATTAACAAATAATATTCTTAATTTAGTAAAAAAAAAATACATTGTTTGGTTGTTTTAGGCAAAACAAAATAGACATGAATAATAGACTACTATCGTTTGATTTAAAATTAATACCTGATTCATTTAGGGCAAAATGACCAATGACTGACCGACTAAAAACTATTTTTAAACAAATTTTAGCAAACATCTTTGATAAGTTAAAACTAAAACCTACCTTTGCGTGCCAAATCAAAAGTTGGGCTATAAAAGCAAAAAATTCTAAGAAAAATCGAAAAAATATTAAAAATGGATGCTATTAGTTTTGTACAAGATCAGTTAGCACGTAAAACTGGTTTTCCTGCCTTCAAGTCAGGTGATAACGTAGTCGTGAACTACAAAATCATTGAAGGAGATAAAGTACGTATTCAGGCTTATCGCGGCGACGTGATTCAAATCAAAGGACACGGTTCAAATAAGACTTTCACAGTTCGCAAAATTTCGAACGGTGTAGGTGTAGAGCGTATTTTCCCGATTTCATCACCGAGCATAGACAGCATTGAAGTGACAAAACGCGGTAAAGTACGTCGCGCTAAATTGTTCTACCTACGGGATACAATCGGTAAAAAATCACGCATCAAAGAATTGAGAGGTCCAATACCTGCAAAAAAGGTAAAAGCAAAAGCTTAATTCTCTGATAAATTACATGTTATAAATAAACAGCTATTTGGTAATCCCTAAATAGCTGTTTTTTATTATGTCAAAATTACCCTTGACCAATAGGTTACTTTGGAGTAACTTTGCACCAACAAAAGACAGATTTTTTTGATTAAACTTACAATACTAAAAAGCATACAGAGAGAAAATTGCTGAATTTCAATCTTTTCCGTAAAGTCCTCCCACTTTAAAATTCGGCATTACAATCTCCTATTTTATTAAACACACACATTTTGAACAAACATTGACTAAAACCATGATCCGAAACTTACTGGTCATTGCGTTCAGTTGTCTATTAGGGCAAGTTGTTGCGCAATCCATGCAGGCTGATGAGGCACTTAGAAAAATTCAAACCCAACGCTTCAAATTAGACTCTACTGACTATAAAGTTCAGAACGCGACGCGATTAGAACTATCAGGAAACTACATGAGTCGTGTCATGTACTCTGGTCGGGACTATGGCGTAAAAGGCTATGGCTTATCAACCCAACTCTCACTCAAACACCAAAGCGGCTTTTGGTTATCTGCCATCGCTTATCATTGGCAAAAATTCGATATTAAATTACCTAAAACAGACCTTGTTGTCGGCTATTCCGCCACATTGAGTGACCGTGTAGGCGCATCCGTCAGTTATAGCCGTTGGTTGTATTATGGCAAAAGTCAATCTGAATTGAAATGGGCATTCAACCATTTTATGTCTGTTTATATGGGTATCAATGCCACATACTTCTCTATTGCACCACAATTTTACTACATGATCAGCCCAAATGAAAATGTCGCTCAATTTGCCATAACGGTTTCAAAAAACAAAGAATGGCGACCATTTTGGGGTGGAAAACTCATTTTCGAGCCAAATTTAACTTGGATGACCTCTACAACAGACCGTTACGACATCGTTGACCAAAATCATAAAGCAGGTAAAATGCTCCGTGTCATTGATTATGAATTGGGATTACCTTTAATATATAGAAAAGTTGGAAAATATGATATAACTGCTCGCTATATTTTATCGCTACCCGTGAATGTTGGAGAATATGACGGTGCCGTTGAAGGAAAATTAACCTCTTTATTCAATTTAGATTTCAAATATATCTTATGGCGAAAAGAACAAAAGAAAAAGCACAAAGTGAATGGTGAATGGTGAATGGTGAATGGTGAATGGTGAATGGTGAATGGTGAATGGTGAATCTATAAAACATTGATTAATAGTACATTAGTATTTAGATAAACTTTCTTGTTTCATTCAATTTACTAATTCATATCACTTAACTATATTTAATTTCATTCTATTGTTTTTCTTATTTTAAGCAAAAAAAAATATATATTTTATAAGTACGACTCAAAATACGAACAGAAAACAAACTTTTTTTTTCACTGTGAACAAACTTATTACTCATGTCAACTCACGCAAGACAAGTGTTCTCGACACCTACTCCGCGACGCTGGTACACTGTTAAGTGGATAGCTTTCAGTCTTATCGGTCTCGTTTTGTTAGGTTTATCGAGTTTAATCATCATATACACCAACAATTTCAAACCTGAATTACCTAAAAACTACTCAAAATTTCAGAGCCAACTCGCTCAAATTGCTCTCGATTCCAGTCTCAGTTGGCACGAAAACGCGCTAACACCTTGTTGTCAAACTGACAAACCAACCTGTTTTGCCCCCCTCAGTAATGGAGCAAATGTACCATTAGCCCAACAAATTCGAGCAGGCTTTTTTGTCAATTGGGATCCACAGAGCTACTATACACTACGCAATAATATTGACAAAATCAATATGGTGTTGCCCGAATGGTTCTTTTTGAGCGATGCCGATACAGTTGTTTTCAAACCTGATATAAGGGCATTTAAATTGTTACGGGAGAACCCCTCTGTAGCCGTCGTTCCATTGTTGTCAAATTTCTGGCAAGACGAGTGGCATTCTGATAATGCAGAACGTCTTTTCAAAAATAAAGTCAAACGTGATATTTTTATCGAAAGTCTTGTACACACCTTAAAACATTATGGTTTTAAAGGTGTCAATCTTGATTTTGAAGGACTACCTGACACATCGACAGAGGGTTTTTATGCCTTTATCGCTATACTTTACGAACGACTCAATACTGAGGGGTTAATATTGTCTCAATCAATCGTTCCATTAAATGCTCATTATAAACCTGAGAGACTTGAACCTATTACCGACTTGCTGTTTGTGATGGCTTACAATCAGCACTTTCAAACAGGTAAAGCTGGCTCAATAGCCGACCAAAAATGGGTTGAAAGTATTATGGATTCGGTCTCAAAAAATTTACCTCTAAACAAATTTGTCCTCTGCATTGCTGACTATGGGCTCGATTGGGAAAAAAAAGGTGTTGATGCTCAATCACTTACTTATCGAGGTGCTTTGTCTATTGCCAAAGAAGCATCTTCTAAAATTACTTTCAATCAAACGACTTATAATCTCGAATTCACATATAATGATGATGAAAAAACACCACATAAGGTGTTTTTTGTAGATGCTGTTACCAATTTCAACCAAATTAGGGCAGCGACTAATTTCGGTTGGCGCGGCGTAGCTCTTTGGCGTTTGGGGGCAGAAGACCCTCGTGTATGGCAATTTTTCAATAAAGATTTAAGTCATCAAGGACTTCAAAATGGCAGTTTTGATATAAAAGACTTAAAAACAGCACTTGTTGCCGAAGACGTGGACTATGTAGGCGCAGGTGAAGTTACCGATATTTTGACTGAACCTACTGAGGGGGCTATTCGATTTGAATATGACAATAACTATCATCTTATCACTAAAGAATATTACGATAAATTACCGACCTCTTATGTCGTTCAACGTTTTGGAAAAGTGGCTGATAAAAAATTAGTACTCACTTTTGACGATGGACCGAGTGATAAATACACAGCACGTATTCTCGATATTCTTAAAAAGGAGAAAGCACCCGCCACTTTTTTCCTCATCGGCAGTAATGCGGAAGCTAATCATGGCTTAGTCCGGCGCATCTTTGCAGAAGGGCATGAGATTGGTAATCATACATATAACCATGAAAACCTAAATGATATGATGTTTTGGTCAGCCGAATTAGAGTTGATTAGAACCCGTCGAACCATCGAAGGCTTGACTGGTCATTCAACAATATTGTTCAGACCACCTTATAACCCCTACCAAGAACCCGAAACTAAAGACCAATTAGCACCATTCATTTTAGCCAGAAAACACAATTACCTAACAGTCAACGAAAGTATTGACCCTCGAGACTGGGATTTGGCAACAGGTGTGACAACAGAAACCATTATTAAAGCCATAGAATTGGGTTTAGAAAAGGATTTTGGTCACATTATACTCCTACACGACGCAGGTGGCAATCGTGAAGCAACCGTCGCTGCATTGCCTGAAGTTATCCACCATTTTAGGCAAAAAGGCTTCACATTTACAACCATTGCTGATCTAATTGGCAAGCCAAAAGCGGATTTGATGCCTGTTGTCAGAGCAGACCAACTGTTTTTGGTCAACGTCAACCGTTTCATCAACGATTGCATCAACTCTTTTCAAGATTCCTTGTATTGGATTTTTGTTTCAGCTATTGGTTTGTCTATATTTCGCTCTGCATTTATTTTGTTTTTTGCGTTTTTACAACGCCGCAAACAACTGGCACAACCTTATCCTGATTTTGCCCCCCCCCTCAGTATAATCGTACCTGCGTACAATGAAGAGATGAATGCGATTTCAACCGTTATGAGTCTTTTACAACAAAATTATGATGAATATGAAGTTGTTTTCGTAGATGATGGCTCAAAAGATGAGACTTTCAAAAGAGTCAAGGAAGCCTTTTCAGGGCATCCGCGTGTTCAAGTGTTAACAAAACCGAATGGTGGTAAAGCCTCTGCCCTCAATTTTGGTTTGCTCAGAAGTCGTTACGATTTTGTGGTCTGCATTGATGCCGATACACAACTCGACCCTAATGCTTTGCGTGAGATTGCTAAACCTTTCCTCGACCCCACAGTAGGTGCCGTTGCAGGGAATGTCCGTGTTGGCAATCAAGTAAATTGGTTAACAAAATGGCAAAGCATCGAATACACAACGGCTCAAAATTTTGACCGCATGGCATTCGCGTACCTCAATTGCATCACTGTCGTTCCCGGTGCTATTGGGGCATTCAGACGTGTAGCAGTTATGGGCGAAAAAATTGAAAACATCCCTGAAAATGATTTCGGTCCACTGTGTAGTTTCAGAAGTAAAAAAACAATTATTGGCAATTATGAAACTGATACACTTGCTGAAGACTGCGATTTAACCATAAAAATACTTAAAAAAGGCTATCGCGTTGCCCAAAATAACGATTCTATTGCCATTACTGAATCGCCAGAAACTATCAAACAGTTTTTAAAACAACGTTTTCGTTGGACTTTTGGTGTACTTCAAGCATTTTGGAAAAACCGTGAAGTCCTTTTTAGAAACAAATACAAAGCCCTCGGTTGGGTGGCGTTTCCGAATATTCTGATATATCAATTTCTAGTACCCATTTTCGCACCCATCGCAGACATAATATTGATTGGTGCTATTTTCCATTGGCTAACAGTTGAACCTGTTGCCGTCGGTGATGCATCAATTTGGGAACAATATCATGCTTTTATTTTGTATGGCATCTTTTTGTTCTTTGACTTACTTTGTGCAGGTGTTGCCTTGCGTTACGAAAATCTATCGTTAAAAAACCTTTGGATGGTCATACCCCAACGGTTCGTCTATCGTCCATTGATGTATTCTGTTTTATTCAAATCTTTTGTGAAAGCCATAAAAGGTGAAATGCAAGGTTGGGGCGTGCTGAAACGTACAGGGAGCATGGGTCAGTTACCTGTTGAAATACCAAAACCTGCGCCAATAATACCAAGACAACAGCCCGCAGTTTCACCCAACTTGCAGCCCGTTCGCTTGAAACGTAAAGAAGAAATGGCGGCTTAAATACGATTTCAATCTTATACAGATTAAAAATCTGTATAAGATTGTATGAAAAAAACAAAAAATTGCTTTTTAACATCATTTATCCTTAAATTTAGCTTGAATTTTAAGATTCTGATGACATAAAACAAACTTATATTTTTTAAAAATAATATAACAAACGTAATGAACAAACGCCTTTACTTACAAACTTTTTCAGTCCTGTTTATCTGTCTCTACCTCACCTCCCCCCTCAGTAGTCAGACACCTACAGCGAGTTTTTCCAATTGGAAAGACAATAAAAAAGCAGCCTATTCCATCATACATGATGATTATAGTAATTATGTCACAGGCATTTTTCAATATGCCGACCCCATTGCGACGACACGAGGCATTAAGTTATGCTTTGGGGCAATCACCAATCCTATTTATTGTGGTCCTCAAGAATGGGCGAATGCCCGCACCATGATTTCACATGGGCATGAGTGTGTCAACCACTCACACAACCATCTTTGTGGTGGCACAGCGGGTCAATGTTCAGGTCTTTCGACTTATGGTTCAGCTCAATATGCCACAGAACTGGGTACATCTTCTCAAATTATCGAAGCAAATACGGGTATTAAACCCCGTTTTTTTATCCATCCTTACGATGCATCTTCGGATGGTATTCTTAACTATTTGACAGGTTTAGGTTATCTCGGCACACGGGCAGGTGCACAAGAGGCGGTAAACTCAAGTTCTTTTACTGATTTTATGCACTTGAATTATTTTGTTTATAGTCCCAGTACACCTATTTCATCACTTAACCAAGCAGTTGACCAAGCGGTAGCATCAGGTGGTTACGCTATTCGTGAATTTCATGGAGTGGCTGATGGCTCATGGGCAGCAATGACCGTAATTAATTATACAGGACATTTGGATTATGTAAAAACCCAAATGAATAATGGCAATATTTGGTCCGCAACAACAACAGAAGCCATCACCTACAAAATGCAACGCGATGCTTTCCAGCCCATTGTTTCTTACACCGCTTCAACAGGTACAATAGCTGTCAGTTTCAATGCGGTTAAAACAATAGACCCCTCAGTATTAACCACACCTATAACATTGAATATCAATCTCAATGGTATTTCGGGCAATTATAATGTGACACAAAACGGGACGCTTATCCCCTCAGTACGAACAGGCAATATTGTTTCCATCAACGTCTATCCACATCAAGGAAATGTCGTTTTGAATTGTACGGACTGCCAACCAACGCCTACCGTTTCTAATGTCAGCAACCTTTTAGCAACCCCACAAACCAATGCCGCTTTAGTGAGTTGGACAAATCCAACCT
>JAYSQG010000499.1:0-15037 GCA_043721685.1 Saprospiraceae bacterium
CTATAAATACGTGTCGGATACCTCTGAGGTATCCGACACGTATGGCGTTCCCAAAAAAATTTTCAAAGAATAAAAAAATAAAAGGGAAATATAATAAGCCTCTTTGTTTTCAAGTTAAGTTAAAATGATAAAAAAATACCTTCCATTTCTCCTTTTTCTACCGTTTTTATCGGCTTGTCGCAAAACCGAGACGGGTATTGACATGACCTATCGGCGACAATTTGAGATACCTGTTGGCTTGGCAGCGGGTCCTTCGCACAACTTTGTACTCATAAATATCCCTTCTGATACAGCTGTTTTTTTCCAAATCAACAATCTGACAGCGAGCCAACTCAATGGTGTTGTGCCGCGTTCGATGAATATTAGAACGATTTTTCAAGGCGGTGGCAATACTTTTGCCAATGTTGACCATGTTGAAGTCGTTATTTTTGACCCCGACCGTCCAACTGTGCCTGAAATTCCTATTTTTTATCGCTACGATGTCCCCCTCAGTTCAGGCGACCGTCTCGACCTAGTGCCCGATGGCAATAATATTCAGAAATTCATCTTAGACGGTAAAAGATTCAATATCCGTATCAAACTTTTTTTCCGCGAAATCACACCTCGTTCTGTTGATGTCGAAGCCAATATTATTTTTTTAGGCAAAACGTCGTAATTAATGATGAATGATGAATGATGAAAGTCGCTTTTTTCATTATTCATCATTTATCATTCATATTTCATATTTCACCATTCACTAAGATGTTTTGTGAAAAATGCTTCAACTTCTTCCTTTGTTGGCTGTTCCATTGGGCGAACAATTCTAAAACCGATAAACGGCGCATCGGCATTCCACCACTTACTTTTAGGGATTTGCGGGTCGCGACGATTCCAAATAGGGTCAGATTTTATACGATTGGCAGGGCGCAGGTCAGTTGATTTGTCACTGAAACAACCGCCTTTAAGGGTTCTCGGATGCCTATTGGTGGGAGATACTGAGGTGTCTGTGTCCGTGGTGATTTGGGCATAATCGGTGCGATATTCGTCCAAAGTCCATTCCATCACATTGCCCAACATATCGTATAAACCCCAAGCGTTGGGTTTCAATTCGCCTACTTTGTGGTATTTATCTTTACTATTTTGCGAAAACCAAGCGTACTCCTTCAATTTTCGCGCATCGTCGCCATACGGATATATCGTTGTCGCATTGGCTCGACAAGCATATTCCCATTCTGCTTCAGTGGGCAAGCGGTAGAAAATACCTGTTTTTTGATAGAACCATTTACAGAACATCAGTGCGCCGTATTGAGACATGCTGTTGGCAGGAAAACCACCTTGTTTACCCATGCCTAAGGTCAAGTCTATATAAGGCGGACTTGGACGTGTGATGCCATCAGGCTTAGGGTCGCTGTCTTTTTCTTCATCTCGAAAAAAATCGTATTGGTCATACGTGATTTCATAGACAGACATATAAAAAGCAGAAATATTGATTTTACGTGGCGTGCTTTCGTCTGCGTCACGTCCTTTCTCGGTTTCGGAGCTTCCCATCAAAAAACTGCCTTCAGGTATGGGCGTCATTTTTAAGGCCATATTAGTACCTGCCACCGTTTGCTCGTAAGGTTTAGTATCAGTTTGAGCCAAAGCAAAAATTGGAAAAAAGGCAATAAATAGTAGTTTTTTCATAAAAAATAGGCTTTTTTTGATTTTTTAATAAAATAATGAGAAAGGTAATTTTCATAAGAAGCCTCAATTTATGGAAAAATATTTTTTAAACTGGCTGCTTTGCACTGACTTTATCTTTCCTTTTTTAAGCTCTAAAATTAATAAAGCCGTGTTTGGGTGTTTTTTAATCAACCGTTTTGCTTTGCGAATGGACAAAATGCTACAAGCCGTTGCCAACCAATCTGCTGTTGCACCATCTGGTGCGATAACCGTAACATTCCGTTGATGCGTCAACCCCAAACCTGTTTTAGGATTGACGATATGCGAATACCGTTTGCCATTGTGTTCAAAATATTGATACATATCGCCTGAAGTTGCAACTGCTTGATTTTCAATAGATAATAAATGGGGCATCATTTTTCTATCTGAATCGGGTAGGCTAATACCAATTTTCCAACCATCTGATTCAGACTGCCCTATCTTAGGTTTTTTACCTGCAACAAGGTCTCCGCCTGCATCAACAAGGCAGTACGGGAAGCCATTTTTTGTCAAAATATTCACCACTTCTTGAGCGGCAAATCCTTTGACAATACCGCCAAAATCCAAAAGCACCCCCTCAGTATTGAGCCTCATTCGAGGTGAATTTTCATCAATTTGAATGTTTTTAAAGCCTGTTTTTTGCAAAGCGGCTTGTAAAACTGCGTCATCGGGCATCTGTTTGGTTTTGCGTGCCTTGCGCCAAATTTTAACGATATGCCCAACAGTTACATCAAAAGCACCAACACTCATTTTATTCGCTTTTTCAGAAATTTTCAATACATGATACAGATCATCGGAAATAGGCTGCCAAATATAAGGATTATGACAAACCGTATTTATTTCACTACTATCGAGGTAATCACTAAAAATCTGATTCAATGTATCTACGCGTAAATAGGCTTTTTCGATGATAGGTAGAAGAATAAGTGAATCATCAGCAAAAACGGTTATCACAAAAGGAGACCCCATTTTAGGTCTTTGGAACGTAAATTTTGAAGTTTGCGAAAAAGTGGGAATCTGTCCAATAAATAATAGAACAAAGGTGATTTGTAAGACTTTTAAGGTATAAGTCATGCTTATTTAGTTTAAAAAGAATAAGTAAACAACATGTTAAGCAACAAAATTACACATTCGCTGAAAGAAATGAATTGTTATCAAAATTCATTTCATTAAAAATTCAATTTGAGATTTAGAAAATTTAATTTTGTTTTCTATACCATTCATATAATGAACAAGGGTATATTTTTTATATTTTCGGTGTCACATATTTTTTAAACATTGACACAATAATAAAGTGAATTACTAGCTTTATTGTGTTCTAATCAGAACGAATCTTCAATTTATAATTAAAATTTACACACATGAAAGTTGAATCATTTTTCTCTTCTGACACTATTGTACTTGAAAGTAAATTAATTGACATGTTTAAGAACGGCTTTCGTCCCACTCTAGGGTTCGTTTTCTGTTCGCCTATCCAAGATTTCAAAGAAATTGGCTGCATTTTCGACCGTTTCGGTGTGAATTTACTCGGCTGCACGACAGCAGGAGAGATTATGAACGATACCTTACACGAGTCGTCTATTTCTGTCATGCTTATGGATATGAAGCGAGAAAACTTCAAACCTATTTTTGTTAACAATACTGAGGGGGTAATTGAAACAGGGCAAACAATCCGAAATTTTGCAGATTCCGCTTTTCAGAACCCAGCCATCATCACTTGTTCTGGTGGTGTTTTGAATGACGGTGAGCAAATTGTTGCAGGTCTAACGAATTTCTCAAATAACAACATTCCGATATTCGGAGGTTTAGCCGGAGATGATTTGCACATACAAAACACTTTTGTATTTAACCAAAAAGAAGCAACCAATAACGGTATGGGTGCTATTGTCTTTAATGCCGATAAAGTTGACATACAAGGACTTGCCACGAGCGGTTGGAAGGCATTGGGTACCTATCATACCGTCACTAAGGCAGAAGGCAACGTCATTCACACCATTAACGATGTTCCCGCTCTCGATTTTTTCATACGTTTTTTCGGGGAATACGAAAATGCCAATGTGAAAGACAAACCCATCAGTACCATTTCAGCCCAATATCCTTTCCAAATAAAGCGGTCTGACGACTACTCGGTTTTACGTTCACCGATTTTAGGCGACGAAGAAAAGCGCACCTTGACTCTTGTTGGCAGTATCAAAGAAGGTGACCAATTCCGTTTCTCAATTTCTCCAGGACTTGAAGTCATTGAAAGCACCGTCGCTGAATTTGTTGAATTTTCACAAAAAATGCCAGATGCAGATGGCCTACTTTTATTTTCATGCAAAGGAAGACATGCTGCTTTGGGTCCTTTTATTGAAGACGAAATAAAAGGTGTTTACGATAATTGGCAAAAACCAATGATTGGTTTTTTGAGCTATGGTGAAATTGGCAATGTCAAAAATGGGGTTTGTGAATTCCACAACGAAACGTGTAGTTTAGTCATTATCAAAGAAAAATAAATAGGACTATTGAATTTATTTACAATATGAAAATTTCGAAATAAACCAAACATCCTTTCTGATAAGTCGGTAGTTAAAATGAGTAATCATCATTGCTATAATTTATTGCTCACTTCATAACGCTATGGTTACAAGTAGCAAGTATTTTTTTTTAACTTTGTTGATATAACCTACAAAAAACGCTCAAACATCAAACAAAGTAAATTTAATGAATTATGGAAGAGTATTTTAAGGTAATTTATGAACAATTATCTTCTTCAGCCTTATCTGAAGAAGATAAGGAAAACATGCTTCTTCCATTGAGAAAAGTCGAGAAAGACTATGCACGAATGGATTTTTTACATCGTCGAATCTTAAAAGACAAATCTATTACTATTAACATACTAAAAGAAACTGTCGTGGAACTTCAAACACAAAAAGACTATGCAACTCAAGCAAATGAGCAACTGATTCAACAAAAAATACTACTTGAGGAGCAATCAGAGAAATTATCAAAAAACTTGCATGCTTTGCAACTGTCATACAGCGAACTCGAGCTTTTTGCTTATATCGCTTCACATGACTTAAAAAGCCCATTGCGCAACATCGGCAGTTATGCCCAATTGCTCAAACGCCGTTATCAAGGTAAATTGGATGATGATGCCGATGAATTTATTGATTTTATCGTCAACAATGCACAAATGATGAACAGTATCATCAGCGATTTGCTTGTTTATAGCCGTGTTGACCGTGATAAAGATTTAGTAAAAGTAAATTTTAATCGTCTTATAGAATTGGTGAGACACAATATCCGCGATGTTATCATCGAAAATGAAGCGGATATTGTATGTAGCGAATTGCCAACACTGTGGGTTCATCGGTCAAGTATGGTTCAGTTATTTCAAAATCTCATTGAAAATGCCATTAAATATCGTTCTGAATATGCGCCAAAAATAAGTATTGACGCCCAATTAAGGGAAATTGACGGTTTTTGGCAAATTTCAGTAAAAGATAATGGTGTGGGTTTAGATGAACTATATCATGAGAAAGCGTTTTTACCATTCCAACGTATCAATAATCGAGAACGCCCTGGTTCTGGTATGGGCTTGGCGATATGTCGGAAAGTTGTTCGCTTACACGGCGGAGACATTTGGTATCATAAAAACCGATCAAGCCAAGAAGATTGTGGTACCTCTTTTCATTTTACGATTCCTCAACAAAAGGATATTCTCAACAAGTAGTGTATAATCTAAAGAGTATCGTTGATTACCAGTTTCAATATTTTTCATGAATTTAAATCGTTGATTATGTAAGTTTTTCTACTTAAATAGGTTGAATTTTATTCTTTTTTGACAAAAAAATAAAAATATTTAGCTCGCTATACTGAGGGGGTGCAACGGATAGTATTTCGTTGCACTCTTTTCTTTTTGGTACGAAAATTATTTTTTTCACAATTTTAAATGCAATTTGTATGAAAAGGAATGTCAAAACAACGCTTGTTATTGCTTTACTCACCTTCTCAATTCTGCTGTTAACGGCTCAAACGCTGACTGTTGCGCCTAATGGCGGTAATCGAAAAGCAGCTGTTAGTGAAATCATCGGCATTACAAAAGTCTCCATCAACTACGACCGTCCGGGTGTGAAAGGACGGGAAGGTAAAGTTTGGGGCGGGCTTGTGCCTTATGGCTACAACGATTTAGGGTTTGGCACCTCAAAAGCTGCACCTTGGCGAGCAGGTGCAAATGAAAACACGACTTTTGAGTTTTCGACAGATGTCAAAATCGAAGGGAAAGACCTTGCCGCAGGAAAATATGCCTTTTTTATCGCCCTTACTGAGGGGGGGGATGCAACGCTTATTTTTTCAAAAAATGCGACAAGTTGGGGTAGCTTTTTCTACAAACCAGAGGAAGATGCCTTGCGTGTTGTGGTTAAAACAGAAAAAGCAACGGAATCGGTTGAGTGGTTGACCTATTCATTTCTCAATCAAACAGACAATGGTGCAACAGTCGCTCTGACGTGGGAAAAGCTTAAAATTCCTTTCAAAATCGAAGTAGATTTGGTCAAAACGCAGGTGGCTTCGTTCCGTAAAGAGTTGCGAAATGACGTTGGTTTCCAATGGCAATCGTGGGTGCAAGCCGCTAATTTTTGTGTGACAAACAATACCAATTTAGAAGAGGCTTTGACATGGGCGGAAGGTTGTCTTGTTATTTTTCTCTACAACCATACAGCAATTCAACAATTTATAACTCATAATTAGGTGCTAATTTATTATTCGAACTTTCGGCAGAATAAAAATCGTTGACGTATTGCACCGTTTCTTCGATGTCATCGGTTATCAGAAAAAGGTCTAAGTCTTTTAGATTGATATTGCCTTCTTGTTCGAGCATGATATCATTAATCCAACCACGTAGTCCATTCCAAAAACTTATACCTACTAAAACAATCGGCACACGGGTGATTTTACCTGTTTGAATCAATGTTAAGACCTCAAACAATTCATCCATCGTTCCGAAACCGCCCGGAAGGACGACAAAAGCTTGTGCATATTTGACAAACATGACTTTACGAACGAAAAAATAGCGGTGATCTAAACTCTTGTCGTCGTCAATATAAGGGTTGTGGTGTTGCTCAAAAGGTAATTCAATATTTAATCCAACTGAAGTACCACCAGATATTTTAGCACCTTTATTACCCGCTTCCATGACACCGGGGCCACCACCTGTTATGACGCCATACCCTTCTTCGGTGAACCGACGTGCAATATCTATTGCTTTTTTATAATGTGGGTGGTCAGGTTTTGTACGTGCCGAACCAAATATGGCGACACAAGGACCTATCGTGTTCAGTTTTTCAAAACCATCAACAAATTCAGCCATTACTTTAAACATTGTCCAAGCGTTTTCGCCTTTCATTTTAGTCCATTCTTTACGGCGTTTGTTGGTTGTGCCGTTTTGCATTTCAATTCCCATAAACTTTTGATTTTATTTTTGTTAGCTAAAAAAATTAAACCCTTTGTCTTCTACGTTGCGTATCAGACAAAGGGTGACAAACTTAATATTTTTTTAATAAAAAAAAGACTATTTTTACTGAGGGGATCAAAATTTAATGCCGAAAGTCAATACATAATCGTTGTAAGTGTAGGCATTGGTGACTTTTTGTTCCAAATTGGCTTGTGCTACAAGAACTTTATATGGCGTATAGTTCTCCTTTTGAGTCCGTTGTTGCCAAGCAAAATCCATGAAAAAGTGGCGGCCACGAAGCCCTACACCTGCATTTAAAGTCGTATTCCAAAAATCTTTGTCTTGGCGTGGCGAACCATTTAGACCTGCACCTGCACGGAAACGGAAGATATCATACACATATTCACCGCCAAAACGGATGTTTAAAGCATTTTTATAACGGCTTGTGATTTGCGTATTGACATCGTTTTGATTTACAACATACTCTTTTTCAAGAATAAAATTTGATTTGCTGTAATCTGCCCATTCCACATCGGCACTTAAAAAGCCCGATTTTCCAATGATAAAACCTGCGCTACCGATGAAACGCCAAGGTGTTGCGAGTTTATATTTAAACTCTCCATCTGGAGATGCGGCTTCTGAACTGTAACGCAAACTGTCTGTATAAACGTAATAAAGTTTATTGTTGTAACTATCACTCATCTGATACCTCGTGGGTGTATGAACGGCAAAACCCAAACGAATGGATTGTGTTGGGCGCACAATAGCCCCTATTTTGGCATTGATGCCAACGCCTGTTGTAGTTAAGCTTTGGTCAAATTGTAGTTTTTCAAAAAACGGTACTTCTTTGCGGGTATCGTCTTCATTATAGATTTTTGTTTCTGTGAAACGGAGAAAAGGGATGCCGATGGTGCCACCAATTTGCAGCTTTTCATCATAATTTCCTGCATAAGAAATAACCATTTCGTTGATGCCACCTCTCGTTTCAATCACTTGGCTTTTATAAACACCTGCGGCGGGGTTTAAATCGAAATCCGTGGTGTATTTGCGGACACCATTGACCGTTTTGGTATAAATAGCACCCGTCGAGTCTGCTAATTTGCTTTCAAAAGCATCAAGCCCTTCAATATTGGCTTGGTCGCGGAAACGGGCAGTGATTGAGCCAGTTGTTGTACCTTCATAAAATAGGTTGCTGCTGAAATCTTGAAGTTTATTGAAGCCAATGGCAAAATTCCGTGTTTTCCATTTCGATGAAGGATTGCCGTCGTTGCTGAAAACAAGACCTAGATTATCTAATGAAAACTTTGAAAAACGTTGTGCGGCTGCATCTTTTCCTCCATTTTCTAAGACCGAAGTCGTTTTTGCACCATGAAACGAAGGCGAAAAGATAAACTCACCACTCCGATAAGTTGCCAAACCTGCGGGATTGGTTGATAGTGTCGAAAAGTCACCACCAATGGCTCCCATCGAGCCACCGACACCAATGGCTCGAGCTGTGCCGCCATACTGAGGGATATAGGAATAACGCAATGCGTCGGAAGCGACTTGGGCTTTTAGGCTGTGTAAGGATAAAATAGAAACGAATATTAAGATAGCTTTTTTCATAACGGTCTAAATTTTAAGATTAAAAAAGTAAAAATACTGATCCAAAGGATTCCTTCGGAAAGGGTTAACGGAGAGAGATAACTTAATTTTTGGCATAAAAAAGGCGGGAGCAGAGTGACACCCGCCTAATATCTTCCTGTTTAACTAATTGAAATACAATTAATTACCTCTACGTGGCGTACTCGTACTGCCACCACTATTATTTTCGCTTCGAGAAGGTGCAGCCGCCGGTGCAGGACTGTTATTGCTTGCAGGAGGCGAGTAGCTGCGTGACTCTTGGCGCGGTGCTTCATAACGTGGAGACTCTTGACGTGGAGACTCATAACGTGGCGTTGAACGTGTTGGTTCGCTGCGTGGCGTTTCTGCCCTTTGTGGACGGTCGTAATTCGGTGTAGGACGCTCGTAAGTCCGCGTTGGGCGGTCATTACTTGGTGCTTCTGTACGTTGCGGACGGTCGTAATTCGGTGCAGGACGGTCATAAGTCTGCGTTGGGCGGTCATTATTGGGTACATCTGTCCTTTGTGGACGGTCGTAGTTCGGTGCTGGGCGCTCTGTTGTGCGCGTTGGGCGGTCATTATTAGGCACATCTGTCCGTTGTGGACGGTCGTAGCTTGGTGTCGGGCGTTCTGTTGTCCGTGTTGGTCGGTCAGTGACCCCCTCAGTACGTCCGTCAGATGAAATAGGATCATAACGTTTTGTAGGCGTTATGCCGCCACCATTTATGGGCGAAATATCTCTATCACTGATTGCTTCTTTTTTGATATCTGCACGAGCTGGTGTGTTATTCCTTGTTGGATTAATATTGCCATTGCCAACATCGCCACGCCTGCCTGTTGTGGCTTGACCGCTTGGACCTGTGACCTCACGTATTGCTCCGCCACTATTACGAGGGGCATAATATCTGTTACTGACTGTATTTACATTCGTACGCCCTGTTTGGTAAGGGTTCTGATAGATATCAAAGCGATTGAAATTATTGAAGTTATTGAAACCCCAACCGCCATTAAAACCATAAGGGTCATAAAAACCACCCATTCCAAAAGGCGAATAGCCCCAAGCCGGATAGAAAGAACTGGCATAGTAGTTCGGATTGCAGAAACCGTAGCTTGAATAACGCCAATCGTCCCAATAGTTATTAAACCAAGACCAGTTGTTCCAACGGTTGTTGCTATTCCAACGATTCCAATAGCCGTTACCAACGATAATTGTCACACCTCTATTGAAGCGGTTGTAGTAGTTAGGGTCATAATAACCATAATCTACATAAGCATCACTGTAATAATTGAAACCGCTATATGGGCGGTGAAAACGGCGAATACGCGTTGAGTATTTATAATCGTCGTAGTCTTCATCATATTCATAATAGTCGCCACCAGTGCTACCATTATTATAATATTCATTGTCGCTGTCCGATTGCGCAGTGTTGTCCTCGTAACGAGGTTGCGGCGTTTGGCTGCGTGTCGTGGTTGCCGTCGGGCGGCTATCTTTCGCTGGGTCGTAATATACGTCGTCAAATTGAGCTTTGACGGAGAGCGACATCAGCGTCATCATTGTTGCTAAAAATATCCATTTTTTCATCAGACACAAAGTTTTAAAAGTATAAGGAAGACTTGTACATAATCGTTTTTTAATCACACCATAAAATTACGGTATTTTGACAAGATATGTAGTTAAGACTATTTTAATTCTTAGAAGTATTGTGTTAAAAGTGTTAAAATTTATGTATTTAAACTCGTTTTACAATTTTAACATATCATTTGAGGCGTTTTCAAGGCTCTCTTTAATGAAAACAAGAAAAGCGGCTATTTAGTTTCTTTTAATTTACCACAAAGACTCGAAGGCACGAAGATGTTTTTTTTATGATTCTATAAACAAAAATAGCTTCGTGCCTCGGTGTCTTTGTGGTTGAGTAATAAAAAAAGAAAGCCCAAAGTCAAGTACACACTCAACTTTGGGCTTCATTATTTAACCTTAAAACCCTTAATTCAACTTAAACGTCACAACAAAACCACCTGTTGCCGTTGTCGAAGGGAATGCGGCTGTGGTATAAGGTATGATGCGGTTGTAGTCCACATAAAAACGCAAATCGAGGCGTTTGTTTATCGTATAAGTTGCCGAAGGCGATAATCTAAATGTTTGAGAACCACGTGAAGGTACGTCCGTTCCTTGACCCAAAAGATGATTTTCAGTAATGTCATCGCGGAAAGAAAGGTCGAAATTCAAGACCAAATCGTTGCCTCTTTTAGGTTTTGGTTCTTTTTTCTTCTTCGCTTTTGGGTCTGCGGTTGGGTCTGTCGAAGGTGCGGTCAAGTCGTCAGCTTTCTTTTTGACAGGCTTTTTCTTCGAATTGCCATCAAAATTAATGTCGAGCATTTTGATATAGACATTTTTGATGCGGTGTCCGAATTTGATTTGAATTTCAGATGTTTTCGTCTCTTGTAAACGTGTATCCGATAAACTCAAAGCCAAATTGCGGCTCTTACGGTATTGTACCCCAAAATTTGCACCTGATTTGAAACTCATATCTATACCCAATAGCGGTGAAAACTGCTCTGAAATAGCCACAACAGGAATATCGTACTGCGAATAATACTCGTAAGGCGAACCGATACGAGATTTTTGCGGCTGCGCAATATCATAAAACTGTGAAGTACGATATGAATTGACCGTTAAAGACGATTTATAGCCGTGTGTGATGCTGATATTATTAAACATATTTTTCAAACCAGGCAATTTTGCCAAACCATTGTACGACAAACGCCAGTTTACTGAGGGGCGTTCATTGAACAAATTGCGGTTTGTTGTCCGAACATCACGTCCAGTATAAGCCGCAATGAAAGCGGGAACGACCACGTCTTGATTCGTCGGTCCAAAGCCTTCACGATACGTTGGAAACCCTGGATGAACAGGGTTGCCGTTGCCAAGAATCTGCGACATGACTTCGCGGTTTTGGCTGAATGTTTGAAAAACGTCATCAATATTGCTAAAAAACGTATTCAACGTAAAATACGAAATATTGTAAGAGCCTTCATCAAAACGATTGGCATGAACAAGCTGACCAAAAGCGCCTGTTGTATCCCGATACTCCTGTGATTGATTTTTAATGTAATTTTTATTCAAATCAATATCCACACGGAAATCGGTAAACGGTTCAACCGTTATACGCGCATCAATTTGCTGTGAATAATTGTTCAAAGTCGGTCGTACTTGTCGAATATCCCTTGAAATCCAACTTCTCGCACCCGCATCGTCGAGCCAATTATCATCTGATTGGCGATAGCCTAATACATAATCCCAACCTGGACGAGACAAATCGGACATACCAAACAGGCGGGCTTGTGGGGTAAAGCCAGGCACAAACGAGTTGTATTGTTCAGTATAGTTCAAACGAGCATTACGTAGCAGTAAAAGCGGACGAATGACGATTTTTTCAACACCAGTTGGCTCCCAATCTTTTATTTCCTTTTTCTTCTTTTTACCTTTTGTGCTGTCAGAAGCCATGTCAGAAGGCAATTTTACTGAGGGGTCTCCAAGACCAGGTTTTGTACGCGTTTTCTTCTTATCTGTTTTAGGTTTGAACAACGGTTCTTGAATTTTACGTAAATACTTGAATTGATTGTACAACTGCGTAAAATTCATATCTGCATTCACCTGCCGCGCTTGTTTGTTGTTGATATTATTGCCAATACCTTCAAAACCCAATGCCGCAGCTTCCCAACCATACGACGAGGTGAATGTGCCGCGCAACTGCACCCAATCCAAATAAGGAATATTTCGCGTCGGAACAGTGTAGTTGACGTTGATATTATGGTCATAACGCTTGGTACGCCCGAAGTTTTTAAGATTATCAGACAAAAACTTGCGTTGTGCGTCAGGGTCAACCTGTTGACCGAGTTGGTCGTAGTCAGGTAATTCGTCAACAATTGAAAAGTTTTTGGCATCAAAATTCAACTTCAAAGAACGGGTCAAATCCCATTGCAAATTGTAGTTTCTATCCCAACTAAAACGACGTATATAAAACGTGTTGTAGGCATCATCGTCGCCTGAAAAACGGTATTTTGTAATGTTCAATTGACGGTCGAGAATGGTATTGAAACCGAAATTGTTAGGAATTGGATTGAAATTAATCTCTGTGATCAATTTCGTATATTTCTCAACATTTGGATTTTTAACCAATCGTTTGAACGGCGTGAGGTAAAGCGGTTCACGTGAGTAGTTGTAATCCAAACTACCTTTTTTATTCTCTTTGGCATCACTTTCTACAAGCGGGTCGTGAAGGTCAACGGTTGTATTGGCATACGAAACCGCAAAATTCTCAATATCCCAAGGAGCAGGTTTGCGTTCACTCGTACCTGTACGGTCTTTGCGAACGTTGTTGAACGAATAACCTTTGATGATTTGAACGGTTTGTGCTGCGGCTTTGATTTCAGCACGTTTATCACCATCAATTTGTGATTGCAATTTATCTTTTAACTTAATATCCAAGTCGTAAGGGTCATACTCTGGCGTTCTGGTATTGTTCGCATATTGGACATTGAAAGGTATATGTAGTCCAAGTTTAGAATTAAAAAACTTACCCAATTCAAAGTTACCATTCAAGCCAGCCTCAATGACTTGCTCACGGCTGCGTTGCGTCACTCGTTGGTCAATGGCACCATAACCGACACCGAGATAGTTTCCAGAAAGGCTCAAATTGCCAAAATCTGCCATTTTAAAATCCAAACGAGCAATTGCTGCACCGCCTGCATTTTCATTAAGACCCGTCATACGCAACTCGTTTATCCACAATTCAAGGTCGTGTGCCACACGGTCTTTGTTGTAAACACCAACCATGATGCCTTTGACAGAACCAATATCTGGATTACCAATCACCTTGACACGGTGAGCCGCATTTTCAGAACTAACGATTGAATATATTTTGCCTAAATCCGCATTTTTGGTATTCCGTTCGGTCTTAACTTGTGTCAATAGACTGAGGGGAAAGTCAAATTTATTGTCTTTCAACCAAACAGCCTCTTTATACGAATCTGTCGTATTTGAAGCGGGTAATGTTGATTCGTCCGACATTTTGAGTGGAATCTCATATTCGTAGTAGTTGCGCTCAAAGTCAGAACCAATACGCATGAAAATACTCATTTTATCATTTAAAACCGTCCGACCATCTGCTTGTTCTGCGTGAACAAACATTTTTAGCCGATTATAAATACGCATATCTGAGCTGAACAATTTGAAGGCTGCACGGGGTACGTTTGGCAACAAATTGAGCATACGAATACCCAAAGCTTGTTCGTTTTGACGAGCATTAGCCGCAAACGCATTTGGAATGACTTCACGCTGAATACAAGGCGGAATGACATAATTGAAAGGCGTTTTCTTTGAATTTTCTTCCAAATTGACAGAAACAAGCTCCATCGCACTGTTGTCAGCACGGTTTAAGATGTCAACACCGTCTATACTGAGGGGTCTCTTATAACGCCGCCATTGGTTGCGAATAAGGTCTAATTTTGCAAAACGAAGGCAAACAGGCTGCACAAAATCCTTGACAACAATACGCATAAAACGGATAGAACGGAAGTCATTTATCGCACCATGTTTTGAATCAAAAGCATCAATCGGCACACGGAAGTGATGCCAAATACGTCCACTACCATTCGGGTCTGGTGTATTTTCGATGTAATATTTATTGGTCAAAGGATTGAAAGCGGCTCTTGAAATCGGTATTTTATAAGAGAAATACGCTTCATTTTCCTCAAAAGAGTTGTCTCGGTTGATGTCCTCTGCATCGGGCAAATTCGTAGCAGATTGGATTTGTGCCCCTGCATTTGAAGCCGAATTGCCTTGCAAACCATTGAACCTTTTATACCTTTCTAATACAGGCGTTCCCTTTGGGTAAGCCCCTTCATCGTTATAATATGTGAAGTTATCGTTGGCAGGGTCTTTCGCAATTTTATCTGGAATCGGGCTGAATTTCGATAACCAATCGGCATAAAAAGTCTTTTCTTGATCGTCTTTCATACCATCGAGACCCACATCCTGTGCTTCACGTGCCGCATCAGAAGCTGAAAATGAGTTCGGCAAGGGAATTTCTGTACGTGGCACAATACCCCATGGCGATTTGTCGATCTTAAAATCGGGATTTTCAGGCGAAGGCAAACCGTTTTCATAAGCCTTGCGTCCATCTTTCAAAATATCTTCTGAAACATCGCCTAAGTGAATATACATCGTACCGGGATTGTCATTCGGATTCGGGTTTTTAAGGAAAGGGTCGAGTACCCAAAAGTCCACATATTCCACATTCGACTGTTCAAAATCCGTTGT
>JAYSQG010000500.1:0-5952 GCA_043721685.1 Saprospiraceae bacterium
CGTTTTCTCATCTTGGTTTACGTTAAGTTAGAATGATGTGATGATGAATATAAAACAAAATTTATGTGCGAATTTAATGATAAAAAATCACTCCGCCAACACCTTCCGCATTTTCTGAATCAAGGTTCGCCCCCCCTCAGTGTATAAGGTTAAAATATCTGGTTTTTTTTCAGAAAGCATCAAAATGGAAAAGTTATCAGCAATGATTTCGTCGGGATGAATGATGTATTGCGTGTTGTATTTTTGTTGAAACATTTCGTTAATACCCTCTGTCTCGAGGGTACTTTGTTGTTTATCTCCTCGTGTCATAACGACGAGCGATTTGGCATCAGCGGATGGTTCGATTTCAAAATAGTTCCAGCCCATATTATCAAAAAAATTGGGGACTTCTGGCAACCACATATCGTTTTTAGCATACAATAAAGGGATAGCAAAAATGCTTTTATTGCCTGTTGCGGTCAATGTTGTTGCCCAATTTTGTTCGACACCATCTGGATTTGTTAATAATCGTTGGCTCAATGAGTCGTTGATAATCAAGGGATTAGCCATTTTTTTAAAGCCAATTAAAGCGTATAATTGGGCTTTTAAGGTTGGGCGTGTGCGAGTGACAATATGGCTTATTTCGTGCAGCATTACTTTTAAAAATTCATCATAATTCCGTTTTGCCAAGGCTTGTTTTGGAATGATGATGCAATTTTCACGTGTATAATAGGTGTCTTCGCCGTAGGCTTTGCCATGCGATTTGATAAGTAAAATCTCATCTGGGAAGAATTTGTCAGAGACGTTTTGGCATAATTGGAAGGCATCATTCATCGTTTTGACGATAAATTCAGATTCTTCTTTTGTGAAATTGGATACATCGCGTTGCAAAAAACCTTTATATTCTGAAACCACTTCATCTTTTGGAACAGTCGTTGGATAAGCCTTTTTCATTTGGATTGCTGCATCAACAGCCGTTATTTTATCAAAAAAATGCTCTAAATCATCCCGTATAATGGCATTAGAAGCTGCTACGCTGTCCAAAAATTGAACTTTATTGATGCCTGATAATTGTATTTCTGTTGTCTTAGCTGTCGTTTTAGCAGATTCAGATTTGCAGTTTGAAAAAAGGAAAAAAGAAGCGATTAGGAGTAGTGTAAAAATGGTGTTACGCATTGTTAGTTTATTTTATAAAAATAGAATTGAACGAGTTGAGTTAGATTTCACGGGCAAAAAAACGGAGAAGAATTGACATTTCTTTGAAAAATGTGTTTTTCAACTAATTTTGCGCCTCTTTACTCTAAATTGTGGGTTTTAACGACGACTTAGGTAAGCAAACAAAAATATAAATATTAACCGTACATGAATCCGAAACACATCCAAATCATTGCCAACGCACTTGGCATCAGAACACAACAAGTTGAAAACACGGCGCAATTGCTCGACGAAGGGGCAACGATTCCGTTCATTTCTCGCTATCGAAAAGAGGTGACTGGCTCACTTGATGAGGTGCAAGTGGGCGACATCAAAACGCAATATCAGAAGTTGCAAGAGCTTGAAAAACGGCGTGAAGCGATTTTAAAAAGCATAGAAGAACAAGGCAAATTGACCGACGATTTGCGCAAACGCATCGTAGCGACGTACAGTTTGACGGACTTGGAAGACATGTATTTGCCTTACAAACAGAAGCGCAAAACGCGGGCATCAATGGCGCGTGAAAAAGGTTTAGAGCCGTTGGCTTTGGATATTTTTGCTCAAAAAGTACGTGATGTAGAGACTTTGGCGGCTAAATTCCTCAATGATCAAGTAGAAACGATTGAAGATGCGTTGGCAGGTGCAAGAGACATCATCGCTGAAATGGTCAATGAAGATGAAAAAGCAAGGGCAACGGTGCGTAATATTTTCAGTCGAGAAGCCGTTATGCGTTCAAAATTGGTGAAATCAAAAGAAGCAGAAGCCGCAAAATATAAGGATTATTTTGATTTTTCTGAACCCCTCAGTAAATCGCCTTCACACAGGCTTTTGGCGATGCGTAGGGGAGAAGACGAGGGCTTTTTAAGGGTCGGTATTGCGCCAGCAGATGAGGAGTTTGTCGTTCAGAGATTAGAAAATTTGTTTTTAACTGCTCATAACGAAGCAGCTGATCAAGTGCAAAAAGCGATTACAGATGCCTATGAACGCCTGTTATCACCGAGCATTGAGACGGAATTTAGAAACCTTTCAAAGGACAAAGCCGATGCCGAAGCCATTGCCGTCTTTATTGAAAACCTGCGTCAATTGCTCCTGCAAGCACCGCTTGGGCAACGTCGAGTCATGGGTATTGACCCTGGATTTAGGACAGGTTGTAAAATTGTTTGCCTTGATGAAAGTGGTAATTTGAAGGAAAATGCGACGATTTACTTACATAATGAAGCAGATGCCGTTGATAAAATCAAAAGACTTGTACAAAAATACCAAATCGAATCCATCGCAATTGGCAATGGTACGGGTGGACGTGAAACTGAATCTTTATGTCAATCTATCAACTTTCCGACCCCCCTCAGTATATTTAGCGTCAGCGAAGCAGGCGCATCAATTTATTCCGCTTCTGATGTCGCACGTGAGGAATTTCCAGATTTGGATTTAACGGTGCGTGGTTCAGTGTCAATAGGTCGTCGCTTGATGGACCCCTTGGCGGAATTGGTGAAAATTGATCCAAAATCTATTGGTGTTGGGCAATATCAACACGATGTCAATCAATCGGCTTTGAAAGAAAGTTTGGATAGAACGGTGGAAAGTTGTGTGAATTTGGTCGGTGTCAATCTCAATACAGCGAGTAAACATTTATTAACGTATGTATCGGGTTTAGGACCCAGTTTGGCGCAAAATATTGTCAATTTTAGGGCTGAAAACGGCGCATTTAAAACCCGTAATCAACTCAAAAAAGTACCGCGTTTGGGCGACAAAGCCTTTGAACAATGTGCAGGTTTCCTTCGCATACGTGAGTCGAGCAATCCATTGGACAATTCAGCCGTTCACCCTGAAAGTTATCCGATTGTGGAAAGTATGGCAAAGGATTTGGGCGTAAAAATCGCTGATTTGATACAAAACAAGTCGTTGAGGCAACAAATCAAATTGGAAAAATACGTCACTCCTAAAGTTGGTTTGCCTACTTTGACAGACATTTTGAAGGAACTCGACAAGCCCGGACTTGACCCACGTGGCGAAGCCAAATCGTTCAGTTTTGGCAATGTCCATAAAATCGAAGATTTGACCGTCGGTATGGTGCTGCCGGGCATCGTGACGAATATTACAGCCTTTGGCGCATTCGTGGACATTGGCGTAAAACAAGACGGTTTGGTGCATATTTCTCAAATGTCAAATCGTTTTATCAAAAATCCGAATGAAGTGGTGAAATTGCGGCAGGAGGTTGAGGTGAAGGTGATGGAGGTAGATGCGGCGCGGAAACGGGTGACGCTTTCGATGAAGGATGTTTAAGTGAAAAGTGAAAAACGAAAAGTGAAAAATGCACCCCTCAGTAAAAAACATGAGTCATCCCGAATTTTCTAACAAAATAAATTATCAGTTAAAAAGCGTCAATTATCACAATTCCAAAGGAATTAAACATGAATAACCGTAGATGAAATCTACGGAAACAAAAGCCAAGTTGGTCGTCAACTCTGAAAGAGGTGACTATTGATGGACGAAATAACGACATATTCAACCCTTTCAGGGTTGTGAGATACGCTTTCGTGTCATTGCCGTAGATTTCATCTACGGTTATTCATGTTTAATTCCTTCGGAATTGGTGCGTTTTACCATCTAAATTAAATGTTAGAAAATTCGGGATGACTCATGTTTGCTTTTTAATACACACCAAAAGGCTTTTGACATACATCTATAAATGAAAACTTATCGAGCATGAAACAGAATAAAGACATCAAAAACATCGAACTCTCCTTCGTTTGTCCTCAAAATTGGGACAATATGACGATTTGTGGCAATGGACGCTTTTGTGGCGTTTGCCAAAAAACGGTTTATGATTTTACGAATAAATCGCAAAAAGAGTATGACGATATTGTACAAAAACACGATGGACAATTGTGTGGGCGTTTTACAAAGAAGCAAATGACCCCCTCAGTAAAACAGCCCATTAAGACAGTAAATTTTGCGAAGGCAGCAGCTTTTGCGGCTTTTAGTTTGGCGATGACGGGATGTAAAGTGGAAAAATTAGAACCAATTGAGGTTTCTCATTTAGTTCAACATCAAGCAAAAGAGGATTTCATGGGAGTGATTGTTGAGCAACAGCCAGAATTTATTGGTGGACAAATAGCAATGTTTCAATTTTTAAGAGAAAATCTCAATTGGCCCAAAGACGTGTGTGGCGAAGGGACTGTTTTTGTTGGGTTTGTCGTCAATATTGATGGTAGTTTGTCCGATATTCATATAAAAAGAGGGATAAATATTTTTAATGAGGAGGCTTTACGTGTCGTAAAACTCATGTCAGTCGGCATGTGGAAAGGTGCTAAACAGAATGGAAAACCTGTGAGAGTAGCTTATACGTTGCCGATTAAATTTTCAATAGAATGAATTAGTTCAAACACTATTAACTTTGAAAACCCCAAAATTCTTCCAATCTTTGCCGCGTTCAAATCAAGGACAATTATTTACTATCGTTTTTTTTTGTCATTCTGAATGCAGTGAAAGAACCTAAAGTATTGATTTTCAGATTCTTTTACTGCGTTCAGAATGACAAAAAAACTCTAAAATCAGTGATTCATGCAGCAGACTCGTTTAAGTGTCAACATCAATAAAATCGCCGTATTGCGCAATTCAAGAGGCGGCAACTTACCCGATTTGCTCCAAATGGCAAAAGATTGTGAGGCTTTTGGCGCAGAAGGCATCACCGTTCACCCGCGTCCCGATGAACGACATATACGTTTTGCGGATGTCTATGATTTAAAAAAAATCGTGACCACAGAATTTAATATTGAAGGTAATCCTGATGATTATTGGATGAAATTGGTGCTTGACAATCAACCTGCACAAGCGACGCTCGTTCCCGACGACCCGACGCAATTGACCTCTGACCACGGTTGGAATACGTGGAAAGATGCCGATTTTTTGAAAAAAACGCTCGATATACTGAGGGGGGCAAATATCCGCAGTTCGTTGTTTGTGGACGCTGATGTGCGTATGGTGGAAGGTGCTGCGGAAGTGGGTGCAGACCGCATTGAGTTTTATACAGGCTTGTATGCTAAGGATTTTTCAAAAGATAAAAAGAGAGCTGTAGAAGCCCACGTGAAAGCAGCAAAAAGAGCAGTCGAGTTGGGTTTAGGTATCAATGCTGGACATGATTTGAATTTAGAAAACTTGAAATATTACAAACAAATGGTCGTTGGATTAGAAGAAGTGTCTATTGGTCATGCCTTAATTTCGGATGCTTTATACTATGGTTTGCACAATACAATACAAATGTATTTGCGTCAATTGAAATAGAATATTTTTTAGAGGGCATAGCTCTGCCAAATATTTGTTTCAGTATTTTAAAAAAAATATTTATAAAAAAAATCTAATTAAACCTTGACTTCTAATAAAAAACCGTTAAATTTGCTTCTGAAATCATATGACAATATAATGTTATTGACTAAATGAAATTAATTTACATCTTGAAACTATCGAACCGAATACTAAGCAACACTGTCTGAACCATTGAAGATAAAATTACATAGTAAACCATTGAAGACCTTCATATTACAGAGTATCTATTGACTCTAACGTACCTATTAATTAGCGTTATTTTTATTACTCAGTTTTCCTCTTGATGCTGCGACATCATGAGCAATACCTTTGCGTACTCCTCATCGAAGTATGCCTAACATTGCTTTTCATAACATGAACTAAAAAATCAGAATGATTGATATCGCCTTAAACAAGCTTCGGAATGAATTGCAGTTGTATCTCACAGCTGCACGACCTGTAACGCTTGATAAT
>JAYSQG010000501.1:0-4982 GCA_043721685.1 Saprospiraceae bacterium
CAACATAATTTGCCTTTTGAAGTACAAGATGTACAACCTCGGTCATTAACAAATGTTGTATATAAAGAATGTTATGGTCTGGGGTCATCTTGGCCTATAAGAAGTAATCCATGGTTAGGCATGTTTGGATTTAATGATAATATTTCCTCGTTTTATGTTCTTGGGTTTATAGGTGGACGTTCAGACCTTTTTGATAAGACATTTTTTAGAACAAGAATGGGAAGTATTTGGTCATGGGCTAACAATACTATTGACCTTTGTTATCATCCTACACTTTCATATATGAACAATAGGGCATCAAGTTGGGGTAGTTTTTAAAAACTAATACTTGGGATTGTTTGAAAATTGAAAACTTAATTTTTTCTATTTTCTTATAATTTTGCGAATTAATATTGAGTCTAAATATTTCAAACAATTCCAGTATTTCAATTGTTATTCATGAAAAAACAACTATTAATAATAACGATATTTTCATTTATTGGCTATTCTGTTAAATGTCAAGACATATCTAATTCTATTTATTTTGGATTCAATTCAGGAGGTCATATCATAAATTATACTGAAATAGTGCCGCCTTATTATAGGAAATTGAATTGGGTAAATATAAATTTATATCCAAAATTGGGCTTCAACTTTAATAATAATATTTCTGCTGGGTTTATGGGTAGTTATTCTTTTTATAACAGTACATTAGGTAATGCAGAACCAACATTTGGTGGTGGCTATTTTCTTAAATATACATTCAATAAACGTAGTAATACCAGATGGAAAGAATGGCTAACAATATATACCGAATGGCAACAAATATTTTTTAATGGTTATTATATACAACGTACAGATTTGTTGCCACAAAAAATATATAAGAGTATGAATAATTTTAATCTACATTTAGGTTTAGATATTCGACTAAAAAAAGTATTCAGTATAGGTTTAAGCTATGGTGTTGATTATCTGAAATTCTATAAAAATTATATGAACTACGCAGAAGGTGAACGATTGTCTATAAAACCTTATGGTCGTGTTACTTTTCAATACTATCTTAAACTTAAAAATAAGCGATGAATTATATGCAAGCATCAAAACGAATAAAACTATCCTTATTATTGATAATTTCTTTTTATAGTTTTGTTCAATCTCAAGAAACAAATTATTTTCCAGAAAAACCATTCAAATCATTAGGTATTGAATCATATCTATCGGTTCTGCCAAATGACTATAACAATATGAGTGGCATACCAAAACTGCATTTAGAATTCACATACAATATTAGTCTTCTAACTAATTTATCTTCTCGTTGGCAATTAGGCTTGCAGTACAACTATATTTGGACTAAGTATGATAAAGTTCTAATTGATAAATTTTATATAGCTGGAGTTATAGGGCGTTATAATTATAGTCTAAATAAAAAAATACGTTTTTACGGAGATATAGGGCTCAATTTGGGCAATTATTGTTTTTGTCTTAATGATGTTAGAGTTCCAGATGAACTACCTTTTAAAAAAGAAAAAATGCTGTTTACTCATTTAGGACTTGGTGCTACTTTAAAAATATATCGTTCACTTTGGCTAAAAGTAGGTGCTGCAAGCTATATTTGGTTAAATAAAGATAAGAAAATCTATTATGGTGGTTTCAATATACCTACCATTGGATTGATATTAAATGTTGAATGATTTAATACCTTGTACGTATGAATTACTCAACTCCTTATTTTTAGTTATTTGAGCATTTTAGTTTAAGCTCTCAAAATACCCCCTCAGTATATTTGCTCCTTTCACCCTATTTTATTCGCTCGTCTGTATTTTTTATCCCCAAAAGTTTGGTTCACGAAACACTTATTCTAACTTTGCGTTTGTAAAAATGATAATAAGAAAATAGTTTGACGGGAGCGGCAAATTAGAAACGCCAACAAAGGGTTGGTGAGCGGTCAAAAAAAGTGGATATTGTTGAAGGACGTTTTGATTAACCCGTATTCAAAACAAGCACAACACGAAACTTTTCCTACTAATTCTAACCTCCAATTTCCCTTTCGGAAATTAGATGATTTCAAGGTTCAAGATGTTTACAAAACATTAAATACCAACAGTTTAAGCCTCAAAAATAAAGACATTTTGACTATCTAAACCGAGAAATCATCAACAATACTGAGGGGGGCATTTTCCTAAATATTAACAATCATTTTGACGTAAAAATAGCTTTTCAAACTATTTCGGCTATTGGTATGTCAAAATACAAACTTGTTTTAACCTAATTAGAATGGGAAAGCAAACTCCTACGACGACTAAATTCAACCTACCCGATGGGCGTGAGGTTGTTCTCGAAACTGGTAAATTAGCCACCCAAGCAAACGGTTCTGTCGTACTCCGTTGTGGCAATACAATGCTTTTGGCAGTCGTTACGGCGGCAGCAGAAGCCAAACCTGACCAAGATTTTTTCCCCCTTTCGGTGGATTATCAAGAGAAATTTGCTGCTGCGGGACGTATTCCCGGCAACTTTTTCCGCCGTGAATCGCGTTTGACAGATTCTGAAATCCTTATTTCACGTCTCGTTGACCGTGCTTTACGCCCGTTGTTTCCTGACGGCTATCGCAACGAAACGCAAATCATTGTCAACCTCATTTCAGGTGACAAAGACATTTCGCCTGATGCTTTTGTTGCTTTGGCAGCATCTGCGGCGATTGCGGTGTCAGATGTGCCGATTTCGCACTTGATTTCAGAGGCACGCGTTGCCCTCATCGGTGGCGAATACAAAGTGAATCCAACAAATACAGAATTGGAACGTGCTGAATTGAATGTCATCGTTGGCGCAACAAAAAGCGACGTAACGATGGTTGAAGGCGAAGCGCACGAATGTCAAGAGCATCAACTCGTTGAAGCGATTAAAGTCGGTCACGCAGCCATCAAGTTGCAAATCGAAGCCCAAGAACGTTTGGCTGCTTTGGTGAACAAACCGAAAATGGCACTGAAAGAAATCGTCGTTTTAGAGGATTTGAAAGCTGAAATCAAAGCAGTTGCGGCTGAAAAAATTAAAGTTGTGGCACGTGCAGCCTTCGGCAAAGCAGAGCGTAAAAAAGCTTTTGAAGTCATCAAAGAAGAAATCAAAGCGACTTTGACTGCGGCTCACGACGAGGAATACATGGCGACAAACAAGAAATTGATTTCTGAATATTTCGACAAATTGAAGAAAGAAACGGTTCGTTCGGTCATGTTGACTGAGGGGGTACGTTTAGATGGTCGCCGCTTCGACGAAGTGCGCCCGATTTGGTGCGAGGTAGATTATTTGCCTTCAACTCACGGTTCGGCTATCTTCAACCGTGGCGAAACGCAAGCCTTAACATCATTGACTTTGGGTACAAAAATGGACGCTGCTATGGTGGACAATGCACTCGATTCTTATGATGATAAGTTCATTTTGCACTACAATTTCCCCGGTTATTCAGTCGGTGAAGTGAAGCCGCAACGTGGTCCGGGTCGTCGTGAAGTCGGTCATGCGAATTTGGCAGCGCGTTCGATTCGTCAGATTTTGCCAGAATCGCCTTATACTATGCGTATCGTTTCCGATATTTTGGAATCAAATGGTTCGTCTTCAATGGCGACTGTTTGCGCGGGTTCTTTGGCATTGATGGATGCGGGTATCGGTATTCCACGTCACGTTGCAGGTATTGCAATGGGTATGGTGACGGATGGCGGCACGGTTACTGAGGGGTCTCCTTTTGTTATTTTGAGTGACATCTTAGGCGATGAAGACGCTTTGGGCGATATGGACTTCAAATTGACAGGTACGGTCAATGGCATTTGCGGTTGTCAAATGGACATCAAAATTGACGGTTTGCCTTACGAATTGCTTGAAAAAGCCTTGATGCAAGCCAAAGAAGGTCGTTTACACATCTTAGGTGAGATGGACAAAACGATTGCTAAACCTGCCGACGACATGAAACCTCATGCGCCACGTGTCCTCGAAATCATCATTGATAAAGAATTTATTGGTGGCGTAATCGGACCCGGCGGTAAAATCATTCAAGAAATGCAGCGCACAACAGGCTGTCAAATCACAATTGAAGAAAAAGAAGGCAAAGGATATGTCAATATTTTTGCTTCTGACAAAGCGAGTATTGACAAAGCAGCTGGTATGGTTCGCGCGATTGCTTACGAACCGCAAGTGGGCGAGGAGTTCACAGGCGTTGTGGCAACGGTGATGCCTTATGGCGTTTTTGTTGACTTCGCTGGTGGCAAGAGTGGCTTGTTACACGTTTCAGAGATGTCATGGAGCCGCATTGACAATGTTGAAGCAGAATTTAACGAAGGTGACGAAATTAAATTCCGCATCATCGAAATTGATAAAAAAACAGGTAAGTTGCGTTTGAGCCGCAAGGCAGTCATTCCTTCCCCTGACGGTTCGCCTTATGTCCCTACTGAAAACAGTGGTGGCGGTGGCGGTGACCGTCGTGGTGGCGGTGGTGGTCGCGATGACCGACGCGGTGGCGGCGGTGGACGTGACGACCGTCGTGGTGGTGGTGGTGGCGGCGACCGTCGTGGTGGCGGCGGTGGCGGAAGATACTAAACTGTTTTTCGTAAATACACAAACGGCTAAATTGTTGATATACAACAGTTTAGCCGTTTTTTTATGATTCATTCAGCCATTTCCGTTTTGGAAAATAATAATCAGTTTTTGTCATTCTGAGCGCAGCGAAAGAATCTAAATGTGATAAAATTAGGCTGTTTTTCTTTGAAAAACAGTGCGTGGATTGCAGGGTTAGGTTTTGAAATAGCTTATGAGGGGATGAATAGTTTATTTTATAAAACATTTAGTGTTAAATATTTGTTTATTGTTGGAAGTTTTCGTTAATTTGTACCATTATTTTTCACGTTTTAAAACAAAAAATTATGGGCGCATATCTACACATCGGTTTTATTGCGAAGGCAACGGCTGAATTGCCAAAAGATTTATCGAAAGAAAAGGTGAATGAAGCGTTATCATATTATTAC
>JAYSQG010000502.1:0-47414 GCA_043721685.1 Saprospiraceae bacterium
TATTATCAATAAAAAACGACGAAAACTCAATACACAATTATGAAAATCATCATCCCAATGGCAGGTAGAGGGTCGCGTTTGCGCCCACACACATTGACCGTTCCCAAACCCCTCATCTCTGTTGCAGGCAAGCCGATTGTACAACGATTAGTGGAAGATTTAGCTCAATCATTCAATGGGGCTATCGAAGAAGTTGCTTTCATCACAGGCGAATTTGGCGAAGCTGTCGAGCGTCAACTCATTGCCGTCGCCAATTCTATTGGCGCAAAAGGAACGATTTACAAACAAGATATGCCTTTGGGCATCGCCCATGCGATAGGTTGTGCAGGACCCAGTTTGGCCGGTAATGTCATAGTGGCATTTGCAGACACACTGTTTCGCGCCAATTTTACTTTCAATCCTAAAGAAGATGGTATCGTTTGGACTCAAAAAGTAGAAGACCCATCGGCTTTCGGTGTTGTCAAATTGGATCAAAACAACCACATCACAGACTTCGTCGAAAAACCGCAAAACTTTGTTTCCAACCTCGCTATCGTTGGCATTTATTACTTCAACAGTGGTGAAAAACTGCGTGAAGAAATTGAATATCTCATCAAAAATGACATCAAACTGAGGGGTGAATATCAGTTGACAAGCGTTTTGGAGAATATGAAAAACAACAATACTAAGTTCCGCACAGCCACCATTGACGAATGGATAGACTGTGGTAACAAAGAAGCTGTTGTTCATGCCAACAAACGGATGCTCGAAATCAAGAAACTCGAGTCTATGGTAGCCGCTTCTGCCAAAACGCGAAATTCGGTCATCATCCAACCTTGTTTTTTGGCAGATGGAGTCAATATCAAAGATTCGGTCGTTGGTCCTTATGTTTCCATCGGTCGCAATACGACGATTGCAGGCAGTGTGATTGATAATTCGGTCATTGGGGAAGAAACAACAATTATTGACTCTATTCTTAGCAACAGTATGGTCGGCAATTACGTTGAGTATATCGGACGCAAATCTGAATTAAGTATCAGCGATTATTCTAAATTTGCATCTTAAAGTAATGGTGAATATTTAATGGTGAATGGTGAATAGTGGTGCATAATTCACCATTTATCATTCACCATTCGCCATTCGCCATTAACTAATTTGTCATTTTTAAGAAAATACGAACATGAATCTTACTGTCACCTATATAAACCACCGTACACTTTGCTTGCGCACACCAGGCATGCAAAGTGTTTTGTTTTGTGCTTTATCTTTCCTCATGCCTTTTAGCAGTGTATCTGCTCAAATCACCAATCAAGCACAGGCAATCCGCATTTCAGAAGACGAGGTGCAGTTGCAAGACAAGTACATGGCAGCTGTTGTGCAACAACAAATTGGCAAATTAGAAGGTGCCGCAAAACTCTACTTGGAGGTTTTGGATAAAAACCCCAAATGCGACGGTTGTGCATTCCAATTGAGTCGCCTATATGACAATATGGGTGACAATCAGAAAGCCATTGACTATGCTAAAAAAGCCGCTTCGTTAGACGCTAAAAACAAGTGGTATCAGATACAGTTGGCAGAAACCCTTGAGAAAATAGGAAAAGACAAGGACGCTGTGGATGTCTATCGGGGCTTGATTGAAAAGAATGGTTTTGAGATGGGCTTGTCAGAGGAGATGTATTTTCGCTTAGCTCATGCCTACGTCCGCATCAGTGAACCAGCCAAAGCGATAAAGGTTTTAGAAGAATTAGAAAAGAAAACAGGCATAGATGAAGACATTACCGATAAAAAACGGTTGACCTATGAAGTCATGAACGACCCTAAAAAAGCTGCTTTGGAGTTAAAAAAACTGGCAGATGCTTACCCACAAGTCATTGGATATCAACACCAAGCTGCTGAATATTATCTTAAATTAGGCGATAAAACGACCGCCCATAACCTCTATCAAAGAATATTGAAAAACGACCCCGATGACTCGAAGGCACGTATGGCATTAGCGACAAAACAAGCCCCCTCAGTATCCAATGCCTCTGGCAGTGCAGAAGTCAACTATTTGAACTCTTTGAAAGATATATTTCAAAAACCCGCCATCAATATTGATGAAAAGATAAAAACCATTTTGCCTTATGCCCAAAAGATAGCCGAAGGCAAGGACAAGGCATTGGCAGCAGCAGGGTTACAATTGGCTGAAATATTGGAAACGACGCACCCAACAGAAGCGAAGTCTTATTCCCTTTTTGGCGATATGTTGTACCACAATGGGCGACCCAATGAGGCATTGGCGAAGTATAAAAAATGCTTAGAACTCAATAAATCCGTCTATGCCGTTTGGGAGCAAAAGATGTACACCGAAGACGAATTGGGACTATACGACGACCTCGTGAAAACCAGCGAAACAGCGTCGGATTTATTCCCTAATCAAGCGTCCGCTTTTTATTTCAATGGTGTGGCAAATGAAAAGAAGGCTCTATATGACGCAGCCATTGCATCGCTCGAACAAGCGATATTGATGTCGGCTAAAAAGCCACCTTTAAAGTTAGATGCGCTTGTTATATTAGGCGTAACGTACGCTAAATCAAAGCGTTATACACAATCCGATAAAACATTTGAAGAGGCTTTAAAGCTCAACAGCCAATCTCCTATCACTATGATACGTTATGCCAATGCCCTTGTTGGACGTGAAGGTTTTGGCGATAAAGCCAAACAATTGGCAGACACCGCCCTGAAAATTGACCAAGAATCTGACCCCTCAGTATTGGAAGGCTTTGGCGATTATTTGTACAAATCAGGCGACAAAAGCAAAGCTGTTACATATTGGCAGAAAGCCAAAGAACGGGGTGCAAAGTCCTCCGTTTTAGATAAAAAAATAATAGACAAAACGTTTATTGAATTGCCATAGGAAGTTGTAAATAGCTATCAATTTAAAACTTAAAATTCCCTTCAATCAAAAAGAAACGAGGTAATAATTTAACTTGGTTGGTATATACCGAATAATCGTTGACATAAGTATTGACAAAATTGCGAGTATTAAGTATATTCCTTACCGTGAAAATGAGTGAAAGTTTACTTTTTACAACGTCATAATATACAGCCGTATTAAAAAACGAATAATACTGAGGGGGTGATTTAGCTGTTGAAGTATAAAAATATTCACTTTCAAGTTTCATATTCAAACGTTGTGAAAAGCGCAAATAAACATCTAAAAAAGAGCCAATAGATAAATTATTATTAGATAATTTGTTTTCACCTAAATAAGTATTAACATCATTTTGAGATAATGTACTACCTAAATGATAATTAAATCCTTTTAAATATGCAGAGCGAACAGATAAATTAATGGATTTTGAAAATGTTTTAGTTTCTCTTAAATCTGAACCATTTAATGAATTTTGATAAGAAGAATAAGAAACATGAGGTCTTATCTTAAAACGTGTATAAATACTTGGAGAATAATAATCTATTCCCATTGACAATGAAATATTTTGATTGGTAAACGTATTTTCTATTTTCTCTGAAACATTAAAATCCTTTTCAAACAGTAATGCACTTCTATACCCTTTTGCTGATTGAGTAGCTATTAAATTAGTATGAAGCATGAAATTATCAGAATAACTACCAAATACATAATTAGCGATAATTGTTTGATTGTTTGATGGAATCGTTACAGAACTGCCTCGCTGCATACTTCTATAATCCGTAACGATAAGCCCTGTTGCTAAATCCGCTACTTGTGGTAAGTTAAAGTTAAAAGTATATGTGCCAAATAAACTTTTTTTACCAAATTCTTTCCTAAAACCCATTGTTGGCAGTGCATAGAACCCTTTTTTTAAGTTAAATACTGAGGAGGTATATATTTGTTTCGTTTGATAAAATCCGCTGGATAAATCACCAAATAATTGAAATCCTTTAATTTCTGTTTTCATATTCAAATAGCCATATAGATTTTGTTGATTAAAGCTAAACACATTAGAAAAGGTATCAGATAAAACAATAGCTGTATTGTTTTGATACACATTTAAATCTGTTGAAAACTTTTCACTTCTATTTACGCCACCTAAACCAATAGATATTTGATTCTTATTCCGTGCTGTAAACAATTGTGAATTAAAGGAAATAAAAATTAATGGTTTATTGTAAAGTTGTTCTATTTTATCTGTTAATACTTTATTAAAAGGCAATTCTCGGGCATCGTTTTGATTAATATCAAAAACTTGATTTTTATTATCATAGATGAATTGAATGTTTGTCAACATCGCTTTGTTTTCATTGATGCGATGTGTTAAATCAAAAGAGTTATTAAAGTATATGCCGTTATCATTTAGAGTATTTTGTATTTTATTAAGATTAGCAATTGTATTTGCTTGATTTGTTAAACTTGATTTACGAAAAGTAGAACTATTCTGAATCAATGTTTTCTCACCTAAATCTGCTTCAATATTTAAATGACTTTCAAAGACCAAAGGTTTTCTGTTAAATTCATTTGTTTCTTTTAATTTAAAAATAGAATCTTTTAAAAGATATTGATAGTCATTGTCCGTATAAACAAAGTTATTGTCATTTGCCAATGTAACAGACCCTGTTATTTTAGTTGTTTCGTGAAAACGCGTGACAAAATGTGTTGATAAAAGAGCCGATTTATTAAAACGAATGTTCTGACTGCCTATTTGTACTGAGGGGGTGCGGTCAATATTGATTAATGCATTATTTTGGTCACTCACCAATGCTTTTAGTTTTTGAAACTCTGAACCCTCGTTTAAAACAACACTTAACATTCTATCGGCAGTTGATTGTTGTCCAATTGTATTAAAACTTCCAAAAGTTATCATTTTAAATTTTTTGATAAACGTAAATAAATTCATAGAATTATTTGTGCGTTCATCATTACCTAAACCCAGATTGACTTGACCAAAAAGTAAACTTTTGCGGTTGTCTTTGAGCGTAATATTAATGACTTTATCATCGCTTCTACGCAGCCCCCTCAATAATTTATTGTTGTTGAACTTGTCTATAATTTGAATTTTATCAACAACATCAGCCGCTAAATTTTGAGACATTAATTGGTAGTTATGCCCCGTTAAATCGTCGCCTTCGATAAGTATTTTTTTATCGGTTGTCCTTTTACTGTAATTGTTCCGTTTTTATCAACATCAATACCAGGTATTTTCTTTAATAATTCCTCTAAGTTGCGTTCAGTGCTGTCTCTATAAGCGTCTGCTTTAAATGTGACCGTATCGCTTTTTTCAATAACACGACCATTGCCAATAACGACGGCTTCTTTCAATATTAAATCATGTGTAAAAAGTTTAAATTCAATCAATTGTGGCAGCACAGCGTTTTCTTCAAACACTAATTCTTGTGCATTATAGCCCAAAATTGTTGCTTTGATAACAAGCGTTTTAGGACGAGAAGTTTCTAACAAAAAGTAACCATTGTCGTCAGTTGTCGCAAAGGCTAAAATGAGTGTGTTATCTTTTTCTTGTGAAAATACATTCGCAAAGGACAAAGGATTACCCAATGAATCTTTGACATATCCTTTAATCTCAATTTGTGCTTCTAAAGACGGTATAAAGCACATTATACACATTAGAATACCTACTATTTTAACGGTCATAAAATTCCATAGGGTTTTTAACGCTTGAAACAATTTGAATGCCCCCCCCCCTTGCCGATGGTGAAGAGTTAACACGCCGTAACATCGCTTCACGTTCAATTTCATCAGCAATTTTATAGGTTTCAAAATCTGTTTTTTTGCCTACTGTCGGTGGTACTATTTTAATCGGTGACAAAGTAGGCATATCAATAGACTTGAATATGAATTGTATTTCTTTGGCTTCGTCATAGGCTTCCAAAATGAGTCCAGGTAAGCCTTGTAATTTCCAAGGTCCGTCACTGACAGGGATTTCCAGGGTAAACCAAGCCGTATATTGCCGTCCTCTAAATTTAGCCGTTGCTTTTTGGCAATTAAAACGACCTATCTTTTTTTGTTCTTTTTCTATTGTCCATTTTTGAGTCGGAAAAATGGGTTCTTCTGCGATATATGCCACTTTCTCGAAGAACTCACGCATGACCATTTTCTCTCCTTTTCGGTCTTTGTAAAAAGTCGCACCGATACTGTCTTGATAATAGCCATCAAAATCGCCTGGACCATCTGGGGGTTTTCCATTTATATCTTTAATAATAAAACCTTCTTTACCTTTGCTATGGATAAAAACGGATTCTTTATCGTTAAAACAAAGGTAGCTTTCCATTATAACTGGAATATGAAACAGATTTTTCGTAAATGTATAAGTGACAAGGTTTTGATTGCTTTGTGAAAAAGCCTGATTAAAGACTATTAGGTGAATTAATAAAAAAAACACTTTTTTCATATCTGCTTATTTAAGTTTTAAAATTATGCGCCTTTCAAGATTATCCAAAGAAAACTATTTTATAGCTCATGTGCAGGCGGAAGACCGTGGTCAGCAGCCCATGAATTATAAACCGTAATAGCCTCTGCACAAGTAGCATACCAATTTGTTTGGTAGTTCTGACCCTGATAAGACCACTGCGCTTGACAAGAAACATCTTTTTCTTTCGAAATAACAAGCTGTGAAGCGGTGGATTGTTGAACGCTAAAAGCGTTTTTATTAGTAAATGTATTGCTGTAATGGTAAATTTGAAGCAAAACTTACCATTACAGCGACTGCTGAGAAAACTAACGCTAATACTACTTTTTTCATGATTCGAATTGTTTTAAGTTTTAGAAATTGTTTTTTGAAAACGATAAAAGCATTGAAAGGCGTATGGTGCAAAAGTAGAAAGTCATTTATTTCTGCAATCGGCAATAGTCGGAAGTAATCGGCAAAGTTCGGAAGTCAGCGTTTAAGATAGAGCTTTGGAAGCCCAAATGTCTGGTAAACTATAATGACTTCTTGCGGGTTTAATCGTCTTCTTTTGAAAACAAGGTTTTCATTTTTGAACCATTCGTAAAGCTGTCTTTCCGAAATACTGTATTCACGGGCTAATTCGTAACGATATTTCGAAGTAATTTCGATTTCAGCGGGTAAAGAGTTTTTAATGTTAAACATGATTAAAAATGTTGGCTTTGATTTATTGAAATTGGTGTTAGATATTAAAGATACAATACAAGCAATTTGAAAACTAACAACAATTCTTATGAGTGAAGCGTTTTAGAAAATTAAACAAATCCAGTCACCTACTTTTTGCATAGGAACGTAGAATAAACAAGATAGCCGTTTTTATCACATAGTTACATAAGGGTTTTCACATAGATTCTTACAGAATAATAAAAAAAGCTATGTGAATCTATGTGAAAACCCTTATGTAACTATGTGATAAGAGTAAGAACACAAAAGCTCAAACGGCTACTTTATTTATTTCATGTTACTTAGATGTAAAGTCTTAGCAATTCAGTAGCTTTTTATACTAAATGAATTAATATAAATCGTTAAACATCACCGCTCAATGAGCGGAATGCGGAATGCGGAATGCGGAATGCGGAATGCGGAATGCGGAATGCGGAATGCGGAATATTTGGGTTTATTGAATTTATGTTTCTATTTTAATTTTGCAACAAAGCTAATGTATTATATTGAGCTTTTTATATCAAACACAAGCTTTAACACATCGAATTATAAATTATATTTTAGAATATTTATTGCCGATTAGTTTTTGACACACTGTTAAATGACAATATGAAGCCTTTAAATTTTATTTTCCTTTTAGGGTTTTTGACCTTATTTGCTTGTAAAGCAGCTAAAAAATCATCTACTAAGACGATAACGACCACACCGACTTCTGCGAATACCCCCCTCAGTATATCAACCGTTTTAATGAACATGCAAGGTAATAACGTTGATTTTGAACGTATGAACGGCGATGCAGGTGTGGATTACAAAGGGCAACCGATGAATATTGCTGTTTCTTCAACAGTGAGGTGGCGACGTGATTCTGTTATTTGGATGAATGTTAGAAAGCTGGGTTTCACAGTGGCACGGATACAAGTGACTCGCGACTCTGTGTTTGTTGTCAACTATTTGCAAAGTAGTTATATCGCTAAGAACCTATCGTACATAGAAAAGACGTTTGGGGTGCCATTGGATTTTTCTATTTTACAAGACATTCTGCTTGGAAATCCTGTATATTTAACAGAAAAAGAACAATTGACCCTTGAAAAACCCATAGCTGGCGACATAATACTGAGGGGTAAGGATGACCGATGGAAAGCGACTTATAAACTCGATGCGACCAATTTTACAGTGAAGGAAATGCTGTTTGAAGAACATGGAACCAACCGATTGTTGAAAATTTGTTATAAAAACTACGGCAATGTGCGTGTTCCCAATGGCAAACAACAGAATTTCTCTTACCTTCGCACGATAGATGTAGAGAGTCCACAAACAGGTAAAGTATCTGTTGTCCTCGAAGTAGATACCGAAAGTCTTGAAATCAATGTGCCAAAAAATATCAAATTTGAGATTCCAAACCACTATCAACGAGTGGATTAAAATGGGTTTAGGAAGTTGTAAAGGCTTCATAAGCCTTTCTGTTTTATTGTTCCTCTTACTTCCTTTTTGTTTTATTCAACAACTCAATGCCCAAAGCAAACAAGCAGAACTTGAATTAAAACGTCAAAAGTTATTGCAACAAATAGAAGCTAAAAGCCAAGAGTTGGGCAAAACCAAAAAAGAAAAATCTGCTGCACTCATCCAATTGGAACTTCTTCAAGCCCAAATTGAGACCCGCGAAGCACTCATCAACAACCTTCACGAACAAGTTTCAGAAACAGATAGAATCATAGACCGTACTGAGGGGGTCATTATTTCGCTTAATGAAGACCGCGAACGGCTGCGGATAGAGTACGGAGCGATGTTGCGACGTGCTTACAAAATGAAGTTACCAAATAATGGTTTTATTTATATGCTTTCTGCCTCAAACTTTGAGGAGTCGTATAAAAAATGGCAATATTTCCGACAATACGACAAATTTAGAAAACGTCAAGCCAGACTTATTATAGAAACACAACAAGCCTTAGAAGCTAAAAATAACTTCCTTATTCAACAAAAAAAAGAAAAAGAGAACTTACTCGGTGTTAATGAGCAACAAAAAAGAATCATTAGCACAGAAAAGAAAGAAAAAGATGTCCTCGTTCAAGGGCTAAAAAGTGACGAGAAACGGTTGGCAGGGGAGTTGAAATCAGCTCAAAAACAATCTTCTAAACTCAATGCGGCTATTGAAAACCTAATTGCTTTAGAACTTGAATCACGCCGCCGAACTAATGAAGAGCGCAGACGTATAGCAAGGGCAGAGGCTGACCGCTTGAAAAAAGACCAAAGCAAAGAGCGCAAATCTAGTCCATCACGTAATGAGGTTGAGGAAACAAAAAAATTAGAAGTCATAACAGAATCGAACGAAAACTTAGCATTATCAAGCGATTTCAGGTCAAATAAAGGCAAATTGCCGCCACCCGCCTTGGGTACAATCGTCCGCGACTTTGGCAAACAAAAGGTCTTGGACAAGGTTACGGCTGTCAATAATGGTATTGATATTCGCACTGCAGAAGGGGCTGATGTTAGGGCAGTATTTGGCGGAACGGTTTCCGTTGTGTCGAGTATCGCAGGTTTGGGAACTGTTGTGTTGATCCAACATGGCAATTATTATACGGTTTATTCCAATCTGTCAAACGTATCTATCCGAAAAGGCAATACTGTTACGCCACGTCAAAGCATTGGGCGTGCTGCTACGAATACCGTTACAAATCAACCCGAAGTACATTTTGAAATTTGGTTGGAACGGACACAACTGAACCCCTCAGTATGGATTGCCCGATAGAATCCCTAAAATGAGAAAGCGGGTACAACTCATAGAATTGCCCCGCTTCTGTTAAAAATGTTCATGAGACTTATTTCTTCTGCCGTTTTGGAACGGGATTCCTTATGTTATTTACGCTTTTAGATGCTAATTCAGGTGTTATTTCAAATAAAATATGCTCTTCTTCTTGTGCCTCTTCTGGGTTTCTTTGTACTTTTTGTTGTACAGGTTTAGCTTCAGCATATGAATTTTTTCTAACTTTTACTTTTGGTGTTGGGAAAGGAATGCGGCTTGCCACTTCAGGCATAACATCAGCTGTCATTACAGAAAGTTGATTATCAACTTGATTCGGATACTGAGGGGTCTCGTCTAAAGACAATTGTGTTGGAATATCAAAACGGTCAAGATGATTATCTTCAATAATCTGAATCAGCAATTCTGCATACCTTGGATTGGTCGCATAACCTGCTTTTTTCAAACCGTATGCCCAAGAACGATAGTCAGAACGGTCATAAGTAAACAAAACGCGATAGTTTGAATGGGTCATCAGGAACTCAGAATGTTGTCTAAATGACTCTTCTGGTGAGTTATATTTGATGAACTTAGACTGTTTCAGTCTGCCTTGTTTATCTTTATCGTCATCATAAAATTCTACATAATCACCATCCCCAGTGCGCCACTTGATACCAAAATGGTTGTTGGACGTTAAAGCTAAAGTGCTTTGCCCGTTGCCAGACTCTAAAATAGCTTGTGCCAATTTGATACTGGCAGGGATACCTGTTCGAATAGATTCCATGACAGCGATAGAGCGATATTGCTCGATATAACTCTCACGAAGTTGGCTGCGAATGGGGTTCGGTGCAGCAGATAGGTTTGCGATTGTCATGGCAAACAATACGAAAGATGCAATGGATTTTCTCATAGTTTTAGCTGTCGGTGTCGAAGTTTTAATTAAAAATGATTGTTTAAAATTTGGTTAGAAGTAAAAGTGAGACACAAAAAATAACGATCACACGACAGCTCATGGGGGAGATGATTTCTTACTAATTAAATATGCTGTTGTGTTTACGAAATTTTTTCTGTTATCTGATTACAAACAAAGGCTATGCCAACGAAAGTTAATAGACTGATTTTCAAAATGTTGTGACAACATCTATATGGGTATTATAATCAATATTCCATATTAAATTATATATAATAATCTGTTTTTTAGATTTTTAAAAAAAAATAACTTTTCACATTGTTTTTTAAACAATGTGAAAAGTTATTTTTTTTCGTAGAATAGAATTACACATAAAATATACTGAGGGGGGGTATTACTAGCCTATTTTATGGATTAAAAGCCAAAAGAAAAACTCGTTCCTCCCCAAAACATGTTTTTTGCGCCTTTAAACTCAGGTGTGCGAATATTTTGACTGTATGTAATATTCATATTGCGATAGGTAAGACTATAGCCAAATTCAGAATTCATATAATAACGGCTGATATCATCACGTGGGATTGTGTAAGGGCTTTTAAAAAAAGTAAACATACCGCCTTGTAGTAGGGCATTGTCAGCAACGATGCGCACGAGTGGGCGCATATAAACATAAGCCTGCCACTTGTTTGTTTTACCTTTTATTTGCATGATGTCGTGAAAATAGTCATCGAACCAACCTACACGTATCATGCCACCGAAGCCCATATAATTCGAGACAGTGCCAACATTGGTTTCTATAATGCCAATGATGTCAACGTATTCAGCCGGTTTAAAAATACGTTTTTCACCTGTAAAGCTAAGAGTTATAGCAATATCATTAGCAATTTGATTTTTCCACCCTTTTGGAATCGGACGACCGATGATTTCATGCCATTTGGCTTGAATCATTTCTTGTTGAACAATCGGACCAATTGCACCGAGCGTATATTCTGTGGAAAATCTTGTAGCTGATGCGACATCGTTTGAGACATTTGTCAATCCAATGTATGCCCACCCTGCATAAGGACGGTCACCGGGTAACATTGTTTCGGACATATTAGCGGGCGTGTACATGTTTGAAGCCGCTGTAAGTCCATAAAAATTGTCACTGCCTTTCATTCGAGGAAAGATTTTTGAAAACCACAGTTTTTCGTTGGGGTTTTTCAAAAAGAAATAATCGAATTTCAGGCCACTTGTGAAGTAGCGGTCGGTTTTTTGCCTCGCAATGAGCATGTCATTCTCGATATCAAGTCGCAAATAACCATAAAAACTTTCCTGTACCTGAGTATTCTTATGAACATTAAAAGAGGTGGGTAGCGTGTCAATAGGTGTTGCAGTAGCTGTACAGAGTGTCAAACAAAAAAAGCATAGGTTCAAAATGTGTTGTTTTAAGCTCATGTTGGGAAAATTAAATTCATGAAAAAAAAAGTTGTTAAACTATTCATTCCCCCAGTTCAAATTCATATTAATTAAATCAACTAATTGATTGTCAATATTTTAAGTACCTTTCTAAATTTTAGCAAAGTTGAATTTTTTTTTTCAGCCAGTCAAATAAATAAAAAAATAATGTGTCAGCTTGATACACAAGCTGACACATTATTTACGAAAAGATACCCCTCAGTAGTTTTGCCTATTTTAGCATTATGAAGGCATTTTTCTAATTATTTTCCGCCTAACATACTCCCAAACAGTTTTGAGCCGACCATACCCATAATATCATCAACTGCACTACCGTCACCATCTTTATCGAGAAAACGAGTTGCCATTTGCATCAATGGATTTTCACTTTGAGTCTGAACAGCATTTCCCAACAAGCCAGATAAAGCACTGGCATTCATACCACCTTGTTGACGGTTTTGTTGTCCAATAACACCCATTACCATCGGTGCTAATTTAATCATCATATCCATAACACCATTTTGGCTGACACCACTCGTTTGAGAGAGCATTTGAGCTGCATTTTGTTGTTGCCCTCCGAGGATATGGCCTAAAATACCTGTACCATTTGTAGCGCCTTGACTTTGAACGCCACCCATAACAAGCCCCATGACATCGTTTAAGATAGACCCATCGTGGTCTCTGTCTAATGCACTAAGAATGCCTGAAGCACCACCTTCATTACTGGCGTTTTTTGCCAACCCACCTAATAATGTAGAGAAAACGCCTTGTGCAGCCGTCGCTGTTTGTTCAGGGGCAGCACCAGTTTGTTGGCTTAATTGATTTATAACTTCTGGTGTCAATTGACTTTGTAAAAGACTCATCAAATCCATATCCTATTTTTTATTTTAATTGTTAATAATGTAATTTCTAATATTGATTGCAAATAAAACTTTGTTTTGTATCGGTAATAGTTTGACGGATTTTTATTTTTTAGTAACAGAAAACTTATCTAACACTCCTCAAAATACGGATATTTTCAAAATTCGAGGTTATGAAAAAAGTTTTTTCTCGAAAAAACAATATTAATGGAAGTAAATTTTACGTTTAATTGTAATAAATACACGTTTTTATGTTTTTTAAGAATTCTGCACTTGACAATTTCATTAAGATAACCTTAACTTTGCAGCATAGTTCGAGACAACAAATCACATCCTACTTTTCAATCCTATTTATTGCCTTATTATTAAGTATTTTTTGTACATTTAACTTAAATTAAAAAATTGATTATCAATCAGTTACATTTTCCATTTTTATCGTCTAAGTTAAGTAACTTTACTGAAGGGTATGTCGTATATATCCCTCTATACCGTTGTTTTTTATAATAAAAACCGAAACCTGGACATATATATTTATTTTGTTAAACAATAACATTAAAACATTGATTGTTTCACTTTTACATAAGGTTTCAAACACTGTCAACGCATGAGAGAAGCAAGTACATCGTCAATCAAATTGAGTTCAAACCCAAGTAATGTCGAAAAAGTATCGACTTTTGTTGAATCGTTAGCTAATAAACTTCGTTTTGCCCCCGATACCTACGGCAACGTGCTTATCAGTTTAACGGAAGCCGTAAACAACGCCATAATACATGGCAATGGACAAGATGAAAATAAGGTCGTAGAAGTACGAACTGCGACACGTAATGGCAAACTTGCGATTACGGTAAGAGATGAAGGTAAAGGTTTTGATTATTCAAACCTCCCTGATCCAACTTGTTCAGAAAAAGTTCGTGAATGTGGCGGACGTGGCGTTTTCCTAATGAGACAACTAAGTGACCGTTGTAGATTCCAAGATAACGGATGCATTGTCGAGATGGAGTTTAAACTCTAAAACAAAGATTGCAGAACTAAAAAACAAAGCAGATGAGTAATCCTCATCTGCTTTTGTTTTTTTATATTCTGCCAGACCATAAAAATCATTAAGCAGCTTGTGCCGGTATAGAGATATAAAACTTAGTCCCTCTGTTTTCATCTGAATCAAACCAAATCCGACCATTGTATTTTTCAACAATGTTTTTGCAGATGGTTAACCCTATTCCCGTACCTTCAAACTGCCCTTTTTTATTGAGTTGTTGAAACAGCACAAATATTTTATTGCTAAAATCCTTTTTCATACCGATGCCATTATCTTCAACGGTCAATAGAATTTGACCATTTTCCTCTTTGCCATCAATAGAAATATGCGGTATTTTATTCGTAAACTTCAAGGCATTACTTATCAAATTTTGCAATAATTGAAGCAAATGAAGCCGATTCATACAAATACTGGGTAAGTTTTCAGGATAGTCAATGCGCGCACTTTTGGATTCAATCGCATTCCGCAAATTCGCTTTGACATCTTCCAAAACCTCTTCTGGTCGAGTGATTTCTGCCCCTGGTTGCTGTGAAACAACCTGCGAAAAATCTAGTAAATCTGTCAACAGGCTATACATCCTCTTAACTCCTAAATTAACAAATTCCATATACCCTTTTGCAGATTCAGGCAATTCCTTACCATGTTTCATCTGTATCAGACCAATGTAAGAACCGATGCTCCGAAGTGGCTCTTTCAAGTCGTGCGCAACAACATAAGCGAATTGTGATAAAATTTCATTCGATTCTTCAAGCCGTTTGTATTGATTCTGAATTTCTTCATTTTTTATTTTCAAAGAGCTATAGTTACGACCACGAAGCTGAATAATGTAGCCCAGAAACAGCACAATCATTAAAAAAACGCCCATGCTCAAGATCAGAAATAAGCGATTTTCACGCGCTTTGAGCGAATTTAGCTCATTCTCTCGTTTTTCAGAGTTAAATTTCAATTCCAAACCTGCCACACTTCGGGCTTTTTCAATACTAAAAATAGAGTCGTTGAGTGCATTGGCTGTATTAAGATATTTCAAAGCACTTTGACGGTCATTTCGTTCAAAACGCACCAAAAACATCTGGTAGTTGGCTTTTTGTACTATTTCTTTATAGTCATATTTATCTGCCAATTCCAAGCTTTTTAAAAATTCTTTTTCTGCATCTGATAATCGTTTTTGCTCACGATATAACGTGCCAATCTTGAAATGTAACTCAGCTTGATCAACATTAATGAATTGTGATTCATATTGAAGGCATTGCTTAAAGACATCTTCTGATTCTTCATATTTATTTTGTTGCAAATAAATATCTGCTATCAACATTAAAGTACGAGCAATATAGGCTTTGTAATTCATGCCCCTATAAATGGCTAAAGCTTCTTCGTGTTTTACCAAAGCCATATCGTATTGATGCCGAAAACCTAAAATTTCGCCGTAACGATTGGTTGCACTTGCCAATTGCGCATTGGCTTCTAAATCTGTTGGTTTTTGTTTCTTTTGTTGGTTAGCTAAACGGTAAGCCGTTTCAATGTGGTCAACTGCTTTATCTAATTCCTTAGCTTTAGCATAAGTATCCGCAATATCAATATGTGAAACAATGAGGTCAACCGTTTCATTCAGGTGAGTAGATATGTCAAGCGATTTAAGATAATAAGTAATGGCTTTATCATAAATTCCAACCTCTCTGTGTAAATGTCCTAATCCATGATACGCTCCAGCGAGCATAAAATAGTCAATTGGTGTTGTTTTTTGGGCTAAATCAAGGACTTTCTCATAATAACTATAGGAAGCTTTGAAATTACCATTTTTACGACTGGCTATAGCAAGGTCATTATAAATGGTTGTTTTTAAAGTATCGTGTAAGTTAGATGCAGTGCTTGCGGCTGCTTCGTATGCGATTATCGCTTTATCTAGGATGGCATTATCTTCATATATGAACCCAATATCACGTTGTACTGAAAACACTTCTTCTCTGTTACCCTTGTTCTTAGCTATACCTAATGCGATATCTGCATACAGCAATGCTTTCGGCATGTCGCTGTATGAATATTGGTTGGCAAAACCTAATATTTCTAAAACACCCTTGTTTTGCATCGCTTGTGTGATACTGTCACGCAGTGGCGAATTTTGAAAAGGCAAATCAGTCGTTTCTGCCCCCCTCAGTATCAAGCTGCAAAAAAGAAAAAAAAGCCCAAAAAAGCATCGGGAGGTGTCATGTAGCGTTCTTTTCATTTCAATCTGTCTGGTTAAGAAAAATTCATGTAAGATTATAATGGCGTAAATGACTAATATTATAATAGCATTAACTCTAGGTTGTAATCATTTAAGAGTCAACTGGTCAAATATTAATTAAGACCAGTTGACTGTTATAAATGGTTTATTCTCTATCTGATTTACAAGGGCTACTTGTCGTCGTACCTCCACCTGGGCGCATACGGCGTTTATCGTCACGGTATCCACCACCTTTGACATTGAGTAAGTCCTGTGTCGTTAACTGTTCAACAGCAGTCAAGTCTTGTTGGATATTTGCAATTTTCATCATTGAAATAGATTAATTTAAGTAGCAGGCTTAAGAGTATCGGCGCTGCAAGGTTGTTAAAAATAAATTTAAGTCAGAGTTTTTAATGCCCACTTCTCAGTTTTGTCACTTCATTCCAAAGCAGCAATCGATGCTTTTATTCAAAATGCCCAACATACTGAGGGGGTAATTAATGTGTCGAAATGCCTCCACCTGGACGGTCTCTCCGTTTGTCATCCAAAGTTGCACTAATTGGACCAACAGCAGCGGCAAACGCATCGGCGGCGGCAGCGGCGGCGGCGGCAATGTCTGCCTCTGTTAAACCTAAACTCGCTAAGAGATCCGTGTAAGTCGACCCTCCACCCTTAACTTCTGCCATTTGTGAAGCTGACAAAATGTCAAAAGACTGGCTCTTGGGAAAATGAAATGTGTTAATTTTTTTCATTGCTTATAGCTTTGATTGTAAATAAATTTTGGTTAAAAAACGATAATTTCCTTATCACAACCAAAGATATTCTGTGAAGAAGCCAACACAGTCCTCTTTTTTAAAAAAAAATGACACACTTAAAATGTGAAATAACATAGATTCTTCAATGGTAAAAAACTATTTAACAAGCCTTTAATACTTTAAAAGCTATCAAAATCACTGCTTTTTGTATCTATGTTTCGGAAAAACACCAATTATGTTTATATTCTTAAATATTTTCGTGCATAAAAAAAGAGTAACAGATAAACCACTACTCTTTTTCTGAATATACTATTATGCCTTCTATTGCAAAATAGAATTTTCTTTATTCAACCCTTCTACCACGTTCAGTTTTTGAATTAATTTCTACTTTTCTGATTTTACGCAAGTCAACCATAAGCGCAGCCATAGCACTTGGCTTATCTGTAAAAAAGAAGCGGTTGTCGTAACGAACTTTACCTAACCTGCTTTTCCATTCTGATGCTAAAAGAACATAAGAGCCTTGCCGTTTAGGGTTAGGACCAAACATCAAGTAACGTTTATCATTGGAAGCGTCAAATCCTATTGCAAAATGGTCGTCATTCGCTCTAAACAGAAAAACGCCTGGTGTTCCGCGAGGAATTCGGACTTCTTCAACCTTTTCTCCTTTAACTATTTTGATTGCACCGCCAGACGAAATTTCATTGGCTCCCTCCGTTAAGTTGCGACGAATAATAATTTCGTCTGACAAATAAAACTGAATCTTGCCGAGTTCACTGTCACTTCAACGCCCTTCTTGAAGGATATTTGAGGTAAAAGGGCGTAATTCATGGCTACATGAAGACATAAACACAATAAGTGTAAAAGCCCAAAAAAGGTGGATTGATTTCTTCATTTGTCAATTTTTAATTGTTTTAAAACTTTGATAATCAATAGTTTAATACAAGGCATTATTTTTGCCGTTTTAAACTATGAAATGAAAAGCCAAGTTAAACATTGTTTTCTCAACTGTCCATTCCTTTAAAATTCCCTTAACGATTCTTAACAGCATTTAACGTCACAAAAATTCAACTTTTGCACATAGATTAAAACAGCACCTTTGTACATTTGAAGCAATTAGTTAACAGATAGACATAAAACACAATTCTTAACGTACTTGCAAATCCATTTAAATGATGAAAAACCTTTCAAAAACATTAGTAATCGCCTTTTCATTCACCTTATCGTTTGCACATGCAGACTGTGTATTTGAGCAAGGTTTAGAATCTAAAGAGTTTGGAGTCGGATTGATGCTGACTTGGCGTACAGCAGCAGAAGACAACAACCAGACATTTATCCTTGAAAAATCTGACAACGGTTCTTCATTTTCAAACATTGGTAACGTCAAAGGCAACGGAACGACCAGTGAAAAAAAGGCATACAACTATCTCGACGTTCAAGCAACTGGTAAAAAAATATTTTACCGTCTCAAACAAGTTGACTTTGACGGCACGTATAGTTACAGCGAAGTCTTGGTGGTCAACAAAAAATTAGATAATAATTTGATTGTTGTTCAAATGACCAGCGAAACAACTTCACGCCTTTTTGCTTGTATGATTGATGCCATGGCTGGCGGTGATGCCAAATTGCAATTATTGGATGCAAGTGGAAAATCAGTATGGCAAGGCACACAAAAAATGACAGAGGGTTTGAACAATGTTACCGTCGACCTTTCTGCACACCGCGAAGGCACATATAAACTTGTCGTTAAGATGGGCAAAGAAGATGAAACCCTTGTCATTCGCAAATCGCTTGATGAGGTCGAATCTAAAATCAATGTGGCAACCACTAAGCGAGCTCTTGGTCCGAATCGTTAACTTTATCGAACTTTTAATATTCAATTTTTACAAAAAAGGCGTTGCTATACTGAGGGGTATGGCAACGCTTTTTTTATAAAGGTTTGTTCATATCATTCAAATGAATGAATGTTGTTTTTTTCTATTTTTCTATTCGTAAGCAGAAAATCATAGGGTTTATTTAAGTTTGCAGAAAATATCTAAACCATTAATAACTGCTACATGAAAAAATCAATCTTTCTCTCTTTTTTATTCTTAACGACTTATGCTTTTAGCCAAAAGTTAGACAAATTACCTGAATCAACAATTCCCGCTATTCAGACAGAAGTACATCTCCGTTTCCTCGCTTCTGATGAACTTTTAGGGCGCAAAACAGGCGAACAAGGCAATTTAGTGGCTTCGCGCTACATTGCTGAGCAGTTTCGACTCAACGGTTTAAAATCAGCCGTTGATGACAATTCATATCTACAGCCTGTTCCTTTCAAAAATACGAAGCCTGTTACTGAGGGGTCTGTTTCAGTTGGCGATGAAACGCTTAAAATTATAGATGATTTCGTTGTTGTAAGCGGCAAAGGTGCTGATTTAAGCAATGTCCCTGTCGTTTTCGCCAATTACGGTTGGGCTGACGACAAAGGTTATGATGATTACAAAGACCTAGATGTGAAGGGTAAAATCGTCGTTATTCAACTCGGAACACCGACCACAACAAAGCCGTTTGAAGCAATTCAAGCCTCTGACAAAAAAGCCCTCATCGCTGAAGAGCATGGTGCCGTAGGTGTCGTTGAAATATTCACAGGTCAAATTCCTTGGAAAAACCTGCTGCGTTTTTTTGCATCTGAACGTTTACAATTAGACATGAAGAAAGGCGATGAAAAAGAAGCTCAAATACCGCATTTATGGATAAATGCTGCGAAAGGTGGTCTTTTTGCTAAGGAAAAATTGCAAAAATTAAGCATTAAAACAGGGGATAAGATTACGACTAACATCACTTCTTACAATGTTGCAGGCATTATTGAAGGGACTGACCCGAAGCTTAAAAATGAATACATCGTGTTGTCTGCACATTTTGACCATATTGGCATCAATCACACAAATAAAACGGATTCTATTTCAAACGGAGCGCGTGACAATGCGTTTGGTGTAACGGCTATGTTATTGGCTGCAAAAGCATTTAGTCAAGTGCGTACAAAACGTTCAATTTTGTTTATCGGTTACACTGGTGAGGAAATAGGGCTTTTAGGGAGTAAATATTACGTAGAAAACCCACTTGTACCACTAAAAAAATGTGTTTTTAATCTTAATTGTGATGGCGCAGGTTATGACGATACGACCATGCTGACAACAATTGGTTTTAGCAGAACTGATGCGAAAACAGAATTAGAAACATCTGCAACGGCTTTTGGCTTGAAAATCATTGATGACCCAGCACCTGAACAAAACCTTTTTGACCGTTCTGACAATGTGAGTTTTGCAGCAAAAGGCATCCCTGCACCTAATTTTGCACCTGGTATGAAGGCTTTTGGCGGTGAGATAATGAAATATTATCACCAAACGGCTGACAATCCGGAGACCGTTAGTTTTCCATATTTGCATAAATATTGTCAAGCTTATGTTTATGCCGCAAGGCTTATTGCCAATAGGTCTGTTGCGCCAAAATGGATAGCAGGAGATAAGTATGAAAAGGCATGGAATGAGCTGTTTGGAGCGAAGTAAATGTTAATTTTCATAAAAAAAGCGTTGCAATACTGAGGGGGGTATCGCAACGCTTTTTTTTATATAAACTATTAGAAATCAACCTTGTACGAGCGTACCAACGTGTTCGCCTTTCACCAAATTGAGTAAATTATCTTTCTTATTGATGTCAAAAACGATAATAGGCATATCGTTCTCTTGACAAAGCGTAAAAGCTGTCGTATCCATGACTTTTAGATGCTTATCTAAAGCCTCTTGAAATGTGATGGTATCATAACGAGTCGCTGTCGGGTCACGTTCAGGGTCGGCAGTGTAAATGCCATCAACACGTGTCCCTTTCAAAATGACATCGGCATTGATTTCACTGGCACGTAAAGCTGCCGCAGAGTCCGTTGTAAAAAACGGATTGCCTGTACCACCTGCAAAAATAACAATACGTTTTTTCTCTAAATGCCTAATCGCACGGCGGCGGATATAGGTTTCGGCAACTTCTTCAACCTTGATAGCTGACATCAAACGAGTGAACAAACCGACACTTTCTAAGCCACTTTGCAAAGCCATACCGTTGATAATGGTTGCCATCATGCCCATATAGTCGCCTTGAGCCCGTTCTATACCTGACTTTTCGGCTTGAATACCGCGAAAGATATTGCCGCCACCAATGACAATAGCTACTTCAACACCTAACTCGCAGACTTCTTTGACCTGCAAAGCATAGTGTTGAAGCATATCGGCAGTGATGCCATATTTTTGGTCACCCATGAGCGATTCGCCGCTGAGTTTTAGTAAAATGCGTTTGTATTTAAGATTGGACATTTTTGACTGGTTAAAAGTTTGAGTATGATAAAACCTGTTTTTTACCTAAAATACTGATCCGAAGGATTCCTTTTGAAGTGGGTAAAATTAGGCGTAAAAAAAGCGAATTCGTTTCGGAACTCGCTTTTTTTATCAATAAAAATATTAACCTAACTTCACATGCTTGAATTCAGTAACTGTTAAGCCTTTTGAAATGCTTTCGAGATATGCGCCAACGTTTTTTGAACCGTCTTTAACATAGTCTTGCTTCAACAATGTGAAATCTTTGTAGAAACGTGCCAATTTACCTTGTGCGATTTTTTCAATCATTGCTTCAGGCTTACCTTCTGTACGCGCTTGTTCTTTACCGATTTCGATTTCACGAGCAACGGTATCAGCAGAAACGCCTGTTTCGTTGACCGCAACTGGTTTCATCGCTGCCACTTGCATCGCAACGTTTTTACCTGCTTCGATAAGGTCTGGACCTTCTTGGTTCAAAGAAACGATAACGGCTGCGCGGTTTCCAGCATGAACATAGGGCAATACTTGACCTTGTCCTGCTGCTGTTTTGATGAAAGCATAGTCAGAAATCTCTAACTTTTCACCAACGATACCTGTTTGCTCAATTACTTTTTCACCAACAGTGATACCTTCTCCCGTAGGCAAAGCTAAAAATGCTTCACGGCTTTCAGGCATGTTTTTGAGTGCGATTTGAGCAAAAGATTCAGCTAAAGCGATAAATTTTTCATTTTTCGCTACGAAATCTGTTTCACAAGACAAACGCATAACGATACCGTTGTTACGGTTTTGCGATGTCAATGCCAAACAAACACCTTCTTTAGCTTCACGGTCTTCGCGTTTAACAGAAAGTTTTTGACCTAATTTGCGGAGGAAGTCAATAGCGCCTTCGATGTCACCGCCAGAATTTTCAAGGGCTTGTTTACAATCACCCATACCCGCGCCTGTCATGTCGCGTAGTTTTTTTATATCTGCTATACTGATAGCCATCGTAATATCAATTATAAATTATGAATTATAAATGTTGAATAATGAGGTATAAATGATGAATGATGAATGATAAATGATGAAAATACTGAGGGGGTACTTTATCATTTATCATTCATATCTCATCATTCATCATTTATATCTCATCATTATTTTAACCTTCTTTGTTAGAAGCTTTGTTGCGGTCTTCCAAACCTTGACGAATTGCTTCAACCAAGTAGTTTGTAACAACAGAGATTGATTTTGACGCATCATCGTTTGATGGAATCGCAAAATCAACCGTGTTCGGGTCACAATTTGTGTCAACCATCGCGAAAGTACGCAAACCGAGTTTTTTCGATTCTTGTAAAGCCAAATGCTCGTGTCCGATGTCAACAAGGAAAACAGCCGCAGGCAAACGGTTGAGGTTAGCGATACCACCGAGGATTTTCTCGATACGGTCACGCTCACGACCCATCATTTGACGCTCTTTTTTAGTGATGCTTGTATTGGTCGGGTCGTTCAAACGCGAGTCAATAGTTTGCATTTTTTTCACTGATTTACGAACTGTAGAGAAGTTCGTCATCATACCACCCAACCAACGCTCTGTAACGAAAGGCATACCGACAGACAAAGCTGCTTTCTGAACGATGTCACGCGCTTGTTTTTTAGTAGCAACAAACATGATTTTGCGGCCGCTTTTGGCAATCTGACGCATTGCATTTGCTGAACGCTCTAAACTTTCTGTTGTACGATTAAGGTCAATGATATGAATACCTTTATGTTCCGTAAAGATGTACGGCTGCATTTTTGGATTCCACTTGCGCTTGAGGTGACCAAAATGTACACCTGCTTCAAGCAACTCTTTATATGTGAGCTTTTCCATTATTTTTATAACGATGTTAAGATTTTTAGATAAAATTGAGTCTTGAGTTTTGGGTTTTGAATTTCGAGTTACTCAAAACTCGAAACCCACAACTCAAAACTCGAAAAATTAACGTTTCGAGAATTGGAAACGAGCGCGTGCTTTTGGACGACCGTATTTTTTACGTTCAACGACACGTGGGTCACGCATAAGCATTTTCTTAACTTTAAGCGGCTTGCGGAATTCTTCGTTCAACTTAACCAAAGCGCGAGCAATACCCATACGGATAGCCTCAGCTTGTCCTTTATAACCACCACCAAACACATTTACAACTACATCATAAGAAGATGCAACGTCAACTGTCGTCATGGCTTCCATCGGGATACCCGTAATGTGGGAAGCCGTGAAATATTCGCGGTAATCCTTTCCGTTCACCGTAATTTTACCTTCACCTTTGCGGAGATAAATACGAGCGACTGCGGCTTTTCTTCTACCAACGGCATTAATTTGTTCCATTTTATATCAGAAATTGAAATTGTCAATAATTTTTTAAATCTAAAAAATGAACGAAATGACTAAATATGAATAAATAAGTTGTCCTAAAAACATTCACCATTCACCATTCACCATTCACCATTCACCATTCATTAAAGCGTCTCAGGCTTTTGTGCGGCGTGTGGATGTTCAGTGCCTGCGTAAATGAACGCTTTTTTGTACATCGCACGACCTAATTTTGTTTTAGGCAACATACCTTTAATGGCTTCTTCAAGGATGAAAGTTGGTTTTTTAACCAATACATCTTTAGCAACCACTGATTTTTGACCACCTGGATAAAGAGAGTAGCTCAAATATACTTTTTGATTCATCTTTTTGCCCGTAAAGCGAACTTTATCAGCATTGATGACGATGACGAAATCGCCAGTGTCCGTGTGCGGCGTGTACGTAGGCTTGTGTTTACCCCTCAGTACCGCAGCGATTTTTGAGCAAATGCGACCCACCGTTTCGCCTTCTGCGTCCACGATATACCATTTACGCATCGCCGGAGCGTCTTGCGCACGAATGGAATCCGTTTTATAGCTTAACTTCAACATTGTTGTATGAATTAAATTTTTCTAATAAATCTTATTAATTTTCAATGCAGCGTCCTCAATTCGGAACTATTGATTCGGCTATTTTTCGCTCTTGCAATCGGGCAAATCTCAAAAGCGGTGCAAAAGTAGAACTTCGACATCGAATAGACAAGTATTTTCCAAAAATATTTTCAATTAAAAACGATAACTCATTGATAATCAGTCTTTTTTTGGCACAAAAATTTTTGACTCCGAGCTTATTATAACAAAAAGGCGTGTTAGAAGTAAAGGATAATCTAATTCTATATGATATTAATGCTAACCAATGAAGAATATACAACTTCGTATCCTTTATACAAGGGACGATAGGTTGGAAATGTAACATGTTAGTTAAAAACAAGAATTGTGCAATTAAAAGGTAGTCTTTTTTAAGTTCATTTTGATTTCAGTTGAAAATAATAAATAATACAAAACAACATAAGTAATTGATTATCAATATTTAGTGAACTAATGTTTTCTTTTTCCTGTTTTAATAATAGAAGTTATTTCAATCTTTTTACTGAGGGGGGTATTTTGTTCGCCGTTGTTATAATGTTTATATCGTAAAAGCTTTAATCATTTTGAATTGAATTTGAATTTTCCTACCTATTTTTTATCAAGATAAATGTTACTTAAAATTATCTTAGAGTCAAAATAATAAACTGAACAATGTTCTAACCTGAATTCTTTTTACAAAAAAAAGGGTGCCTGTAATCAAACCCTCCTAACAATTTACTTACTTTTTGCTCTGTATTCTTCAAAATGCTCATTTAAAATAGAAAGCACATTTCTTTTTTAAAAAAATCTTTTTAGTTTTGTACTCAATCTACTAAACAACGTAACCACCCACAGAAATGAAAGAATTATTAGCTAAACACAACTTTACAGAAAAAGAGAAAGCTAACAGTATTTATTTTGTGAAAAGCGGTATTTTACGTGCCGGTATTCACGATACAGAATCAAAAAACTGGACTTATTGTTTCTATTCGCCCGAAGGTCTAAGATGGGCAGGTCTTTCCGCAAATGGCTTACTACAAAAGCCTTCTGACTATTTTATAGAAGTCTTAGAAGATGCGCAACACATCTCTTTTAGTTTTGACCATTTCCGAAAATTAAGGCATTCAAATATACTATGGGCCTCCTTTTTCCAATGTCAACTATTGACAGTTTTCAGTTATTTAGAGCAAAAAAGCGTCAACCAGGTCAAACAGTCGCCTGAAAAACGGTATTTAGCATTTATAGAAGCCAACCCAACAATTATGAAAAGTGTTCCGCTTCATTATATTGCAAGCTATATAGGCGTCGTGCCTGAGTCTTTATCACGTATAAGAAGAAAGCTTAATTGAAAATATTAAACTATTTTCATGTTCACTAAATTTCTTAACCTAAGCCAACAATAAAAATGAGGATTACATTTTACATTTGCTCATTCGATTACAGTCGCATTAATAAATCCGACAAATAAACACAAGTTTTTATCTAATCGTGTTAGTTACTAATTCAACTTACAAGCAGTTATTTAAACCGATATGATTTTTCGAAATCGTATCGGTTTTATTTTGTTATTAAATATTAAGCTTTTTTTTATCATAAATTCTAAAAATCAAAGGGCAAACGTGTTACACAACGTTTGCCCTTTGATTTTTTCTCTCTTGTCCTTTTATACTGAGGGGGTCAATTTCCAAACCGTTTCGCCCGCAATTCCTGCAAAAAGCGTTGCAATTCCACTTCATCATGGAACAAAACCTCACGTGGTTTAGAGCCTTCGTTCGGTCCGACTATGCCCAAATGTTCCAATTGATCCATAATACGTCCGGCACGATTGTAACCCAATTTCAAACGACGTTGAATCATAGACGTTGAACCATGTTGATTTTGAACCACAAGACGCGCCGCATCTTCAAGCATATCATCGAGGTCATTAATGTCAACAGCACCGACTTCACTAAGGGCTGCATCGTTTCCTGTAAACTCTGGTAAGAAATAAGGCTGCGGATAACCAGGCTGTTCATGAATAAAATTGATAACACGTTCCACCTCTGGCGTATCCACAAAAGCACATTGCAAGCGGATGATATCCGAACCTGCAGTTAACAACATATCCCCACGTCCAATCAACTGGTCTGCACCATTTGTATCCAAAATGGTACGCGAGTCCACTTTTGAAGCCACTTTGAAGGCAACACGTGCAGGGAAGTTGGCTTTGATAACGCCTGTAATGATGTTTACTGAGGGGCGTTGCGTCGCTATAATCAAGTGAATACCAACGGCACGCGCCAACTGAGCGAGGCGACCAATCGGCAACTCAATTTCCTTGCCAGCAGTCATAATCAAATCAGCAAATTCGTCAATAACTAAGACGATGAACGGTAAAAAGCGATGCCCTTTTTCAGGATTCAACCGCCGTCCAACGAATTTATCGTTGTATTCTTTAATATTCCTTGCTTGTGCTTTTTTCAATAAATCGTAGCGACCCTCCATCTCAATCACCAATGAATTAAGCGTTTTGATGACCTGTGCGGTGTCCGTAATAATCGGTTCAAGCTGGTCGGGTAAGTAGGCGAGGAAGTGATTGTCTATTTTAGCATACGGCGACAACTCCACTTTTTTAGGGTCAATCAAGACCAATTTGAGTTGCGACGGATGTTTTTTATACAAAAGAGAGCATAAAATCGTATTGATACCAACAGATTTACCTTGACCCGTCGCACCCGCAATCAGCAAATGCGGCATTTTCGCCAAGTCCACCACAATCGGTTCGTTTGAAATAGACTTACCCAAAGCAATCGGCAAATCCATATCACTTTTGCGGAAACGGTCACTCGACAACATTTCACGCAACGAAACCATTTGCTTGTTTTTATTCGGCACTTCAATACCAATCGTACCACGTCCCGGAATCGGTGCGATGATACGAATACCCAAAGCCGCAAGACTCAAAGCGATGTCGTCTTCAAGGTTTTTAATCCTCGAAATACGCACACCAGGCGCAGGAACGATTTCATAAAGCGTCACCGTTGGTCCTATCGTTGCCCGTATTTTGACGATTTCGATTTTGTAATTCAAAAGCGTCTCAATGATTTGGTCTTTGTTCGATTCCAGTTCTGAACGGTCAATTTCTACTTTATTGTCTTCATAACTGTCCAAAAGTGGCAAAACTGGATACTCATAACCCGACAATTCAAGTGTTGGATCATAAGGCGTTGAGATGTCACCATAAGGTTTTTCATTAAACAAGTCACCTTGAACAGGTTTCACCGGCGTTGGCGGCGGCAATATATCGGCTAATTCGTTCGATGCAACAATCGGTTCTGTTTCTATTTCCAACTCTGTTTCACCTGCTTTCAAACTCGGTGCGCGTGTTGAGGTGTTTTTTGAAGTCAAATCAAATGCCCCGTTTTCATCTTCTACTGTTTCAACTTGTGGTGGCATGACCGAAGGCGGCACATCAAGGGCTTCTTCAATGACCGAACGCTCGCCAGCCTTTATAGGAGCGAGCGATACTGAGGGGGGTGTTTCTTTTTTTTCGCTCGGCATACCCGTAAAACGGCGGGCTGTTTGACGTACATCAAATGTTTTGTTCTTATAACGGTCATCCCAAAGCGCATAAACAGCCGTTTTGAGTTGTTCAAGGAAATTTTTAAGCGTCAAACCCTTCAATTCAGGATTGTAAGACCATATAATAAGGAAGGAAATGATGAGCAAAATGAGTAAAAAAGTACCAATCGCTCCAACAAAGTTCATTAACCATTCGCTTATTGAACGTCCAAAATTACCGCCCCATGGAAAATTAGATTTATAAAAAATGAAACCAAACAGTATGGATAACCCAATCATCCAAGCCAAAGCATTGCGCAAACGGCTTGCAAACCGACTCAACGGAATGTCGTTGATGATGCCCAAACCGTATTGCAATAAGACATAAATCAAGAAAAATGAAGGCAGACCAAACAACCAAAATACTAAAAAATGCGATACAATCGCACCCAAGCGACCTAGCCAATTAGAGACTTCAATGTCTTGAAAGATCAAATCTAATTCAAAATGGTTGACTTTGTCTTGGTCAATTTGCCAAGTAAAAATATAGGAAAAACAGGCAACAAACAAGTACGTTGCTAAAAACAAAAGCAGCACACCCATCAGTTTCGGGGTGCGCGGGTCATCGCCCATTATATTATTTTTGGATTTCGCCATGTCGAATTATCTCCTTTTATAATTATAGTGTTCTATTCGTCAATGAATATATGTTTTTTAAAAAGCCATTTACAATTAAATAAAATGGACAGTTAATCACAAAAGTAGCATTTCAAATAGCTTCTTAATAAAAAATGCTGTTTTTTTCACTTTTTTGTTGAAATAACTCTACCATTTTTAGGTTTAAAATACTGAGGGGTATTGCTGCGTCTGCACAATACCCCTCAGTATTTAACCTATTTCCCTACTAATAAACCGCCTCAACAATGCGTTTTATCGTCTTCACATCACCCATTGTGTAATAATGTAAACACGGTACGCCCGCCGCTTTCAGTTCTTTAGACTGTGCAATACACCATTCAATACCAATCTCTCGAACGGCATCATCGTCTTTGGCAGACAAAACGGCATTCACAAAAATATCAGGCAAATTGATGAAAAACAAGCGTGGAATCCCTACCAATTGCGATTTTCTGGTAATCGGTTTCAAACCTGGCACTATTGGAACAGTGATGCCTGCTTCCCGACAGGCTTTCACGTATTCAAAATATTTAGAATTATCAAAAAACATTTGCGTGACAATATAATTCGCTCCTGCTTCTACTTTTTGTTTCGCAAAATCCAAATCCGTTGCCAAATTGGGAGACTCAAAATGTTTTTCAGGATAACCTGCGATGCCAATACAAAAATTGGTTTTTGTACCCTTTGAAATGTCTGGATCAAGGTATTTACCATTATTCATATCACTCATTTGCTTCACGAGGTCTAAAGCATAAGCATGACCATCAGGGTGTGGTGCAAAATGCGACTCAAATTTGGCAGCATCACCCCGCAATGCAAGGACATTATTGATGTCCAAAAAATTGAGGTCAATCAAGGCATTTTCCGTTTCTTCCTTAGAAAAACCACCGCAAATCAAGTGTGGCACAGCATCCACGCCATAACGGTGCATGATAGACGCACAAATACCGACTGTTCCCGGGCGTTTGCGAATAGCCGTTTTTTCATAATAACCACTCGGTCTTTTGCGATAAATAAATTCCTCGCGGTGGTAAGTGACATCAATAAACGGGGGCTTAAACTCCATCAAAGGGTCCAACGTATTGAAAATAGACTGCATAGAACCGCCTTTAATAGGGGGTAAAACCTCAAAGGAAATCAGCGTTTTACCTTCTGCTGCCTCAAAATAATCCGTAACTTTCATAAAATTCTGTTTGATAATCGTTTATGTTAATGAGCCGCAAAGCTACAAAATGACTTAGATTGAATCCGATTTAATCTTCATAAGAATACAATTCTCTTGAAAATGTTTATTTTTAAACAAAATATTTTCAATTATTGATAATTGTTTTAAAATTATTAACAAAAACCATTTAAGCGTGGTTAAATTTGCGGCTTCTTAAAGTTTTAAATTTTAGAATTTAGACATCAATAAAAAATGATTCAACGACTGTTAATAAAAAACTACGCCATAATTGAAAAACTCGACATGGGGTTTGCAAAAGGTTTGACCATCATTACAGGTGAAACGGGCGCAGGTAAGTCCATTTTACTTGGTGCATTGGGTATGATTTTGGGCAATCGAGCCGATACAAAGGTACTGTACAATGCTTCTGAAAAATGTATCATCGAAGGCTATTTTGATATTTCTGCCTACGATTTACAAGGCTTTTTTGATGAAAATGAAATTGATTTCGACCAAAACACCGTTGTTCGTCGAGAACTGTCCCCATCGGGAAAAACACGTTCTTTCATCAACGATACGCCTGTCAATTTGAACCAATTGCGTGCTTTTTCAGGCAAATTAGTGGATTTACACCAACAGTTTGACACTTTGGACATTCACGACGCAACGTTTCAACTGCAAATGATTGATGCTTTGGCGAACAACAAAGCCCCCCTCAGTATTTACCGTGAAAAGTATCGTTTGTTCCAAAGTGACAAAAAACGTCTGGCGCAATTGATTGAAAAAAATGAGCGTTCTGCAAGAGAAATAGATTTTTTAAATTTTCAAATTGACGAATTTAATAAAGCGGAACTCATTGAAGGCGAACAAGATATACTTGAAACTGACCAAGAGCGTTTGCAAAATTCAGAAACCATTAAACGCAACCTTTCTGCAGCCTATCAAGCTATTAGTGAAGATGAAAACGCCCTCGTCGGTCAAATGCGCTCAATCAGTTCCAGCATCAGTCAAGTCAAAAAATACACCCCCTCAGTATCTAAGCTCTATGAACGTTTTGAAAGTCTGCTTTTTGAACTCGAAGACATCGGCGGCGAACTTGAAACCATCGCTGAACAAACTGAATACGACCCTGAACGCATTATTGACATTCAAACACGGCTTGATACCATCTATAAATTAGAAAAAAAACATGGTGTGGCTACTGTTGAACAACTTTTAGCCATTCAAGACGATTTGCAAAACCAACTCAATGCCTTCGGCGATTTATCAGAGGAAATTGAAAATTTGCAACAAAACATAGAGCAACAAGCAGAGATTTTAAAAAAATTAGCTGATGAGCTTTCTGCAAAACGCAAATTTGTGATTCCGCAATTTGAGCAAAAAGTAGAAGCTATGCTGCACCAATTGAGCATGGAGAATGCTCGTCTCAAAGTACAAACTCTTGATTTAGAGGATCTTACACCAACTGGTGCCGATGATATTCAATTCTTATTTGCTGCCAACAGAGGTTCGCGCATGATGCCCATTAAAGACGTGGCTTCGGGCGGGGAATTGAGCCGTTTGGCACTCTGTACCAAATCGCTTGTCGCTTCTGCAATCCCTTTACCGACTTTGATTTTTGATGAAATTGACTCAGGCGTTTCAGGCGATGTGGCTTTGAAAATGGGTAATATTTTGCAACAACTCGCTTCCCATCATCAAGTCGTTGTCATCACCCACTCACCACAAGTCGCTGCCAAAGCGGAAAAGCATTACTTTGTCTATAAAACGCATAGAGAAGACCGTACTTTGACGGATATACGCCCCCTCAGTAAAGACGAGCGCATCAAGGCAATTGCGGTTATGTTGAGCCAAAACCCTCCGTCAAATTCAGCTTTGGCAAATGCAAAGGAGTTGTTGACGGCAGTTTAGGAGTAACTTGACGTATCGGATACCTTTAAGGTATCCAATACGTCATTAATTCATAAATAATTAATTATCAATCAATTACCTTCTTTTCATTCACAATTGTATAACGCGGATAAGGGATTTCAACACCCTCTTTGTCAAACCGTTTTTTAATACTTTCAAGCAAATCCGTATAGACATCAAAACCAATGCCATTGCTGTCTGCCCAAACAGACCCCCTCAGTATCATAGCAAAATCGGTGAATCGTATAAGCCTAACATCTACGGCAGGTTTGCCATTTTTTTTATCCTCCTCGCTCCGCACATCTTTGTATTTTGGATGTTGCTCTATTTCATCCGCAATGATGTGTTTGGCTTTGTCAATATCTGTATTCATCGCCACGCCAAACTCAATGTATTTACAAATTTTCCCATCGTTATAATCTGAATTAACAATAACTTCTGTTGCAATAACAGAGTTAGGAATGATAATACGTCTGTTTTCTATATCTCTGATAACCGTGTGCCGCATCGTTATATCTTCAACAACACCCACGTATATCTCCTTGACTCTCAACCTATCATTCACTCTAAATGGCTTGAAAATGACTAGAAAAATACCTGAAATAATATTGCTAAATGCCTGTTGTGAAGCAAAACCGATAGCCACTGCAAAAATCCCTGCACCAGCCAACAACGAACTCGCTACTGAACTAAGCGGTGGATATTCCTTAATTGCTAAAATAACACCCACAGTGTAAATGATGCCACGCAGAGCATTTGCTAAAAATTTATAATTCGTCGGGTCGCTTTTAATGTCTTGACTATTGATACGAATAAAACGGTTCAGCGCACGACGGCTCAACCACTCGACAAATATCGTTATAAGAATAACGAGTAAAAACATAGCCAAACTCTCGAATTCATCTGGCAACAGTTGTTTGATAAAATCCATTTTTGAAGATTTAAAATGTAAAATATTTGTTAAAAAACTTAGAATAACATCTACCGTAAACAGGTATGAAAATATCTTCTAAAAAAGATAAATTCAATTCATATTAATTGATTATCAATCATTTATACTGATATTTGTTTAATAATCATTAAAATATCATTGTCACAAATAAATAAAAAAAAATTAAAAAACAGCCTATAAATGGCATTGTTTTAGCCTGTTAATGCATATCTAATCAATTAAAAAACAAGGCATGTCTCTTTTAAAGAAATACTATACAATTACTTTTTTATGGCTCATTGTCTGTGCCACAACAACAATAGCACAACAATCTTCAGTAAAAGTTAATAATACCAAAAGCCTATCTAAAGGAGATGTCCCAACTTCAATTGACCGCCAATTTCGTCGCGATGCTGCTAGACTTGCATTACGTCTCGATTCCGAAAAAGACGATGTCCGATATCTACCTGTAGGCATTAATCGCGACAATTTGATGAGTTTATACCGCGCTTTATGCAATATCTATACGCAAGACGAAACGGGTAAATCTATTGCGCGCTGCAATGTCCATACGTTTCCGAATCCATCAATTGACCATCTCGTTATCATTTATCGCCGAAATGTGGATTGGGCAGGACCCCTCAGTAAAGGCATCACAGAAACCACTAACCGCGAGCTTAATAAACTTCTCGACCAGTACGACCTCGCTATTGAACGTCATGTACAGTGGAATGATACGCAAGATGCCATTACGCTACGCTCAAAAGAGCCGCTGAATATGGCAGCAATCTCAGAACGTTTCCGCGACATTCCTGGGGTTATGCAAATTGACTTAGGACAAGCCAAATTTAGTGGCAATGACATCCGTGCAAAACGCATCGGCGGCGGCTGGGAAATTGAGTTTGTACTCGCTATCGGTGTCAATCAACAACATTCTTGGAAATTTAAAGCCTTGGATAACAATCAAGTATCTCTTCTCAAAGAGTCTGGCAATCCGATGCCATCTTGGATGAAATGTAATATTGAAGATAAAAATCTTGTCGCAAAGTTTTAATGAAAATGATGAAGTATGAATGATGAATATACGCCCCCTCAGTATTGGTGCAAAATTCATCATTATTCATCATTATTCATCATTATTCATCACTCTTTATTTTTCGAATCAATAAAAATCGTCACAGGTCCATCATTTAGCAAAGTGACTTTCATATCTGCCCCAAATGCACCTGTTAAGACATTTAATCCAGATATTTCCGCCAATTCTGCTACAAATCGTTCATACATAGGCACTGCAAATTCGGGTTTTGCTGCCCGTAAAAAAGATGGACGATTCCCTTTTTTTGTCGAAGCATGAAGTGTGAACTGACTTACAACCAGCATTTCACCTTGAATATCCACGACAGAACGGTTCATCAGCCCATTGTCATCACCAAAAATCCGTAAATTAACAATCTTTGCTGCCAGCCACTTGATGTCTTCTGCCGTGTCCACATCTTCGACACCGACGAGAATAAGCAACCCATCAGTAATTTCAGATTTTATCAGCCCATCAATCGTTACAGATGCTTCTTTCACTCGTTGAATAACTACACGCATATATATTTTCAGATTTATATTTTTTGACCACAGATGACACTGATTTTAGAACAACGTCAAATCCTCTGGCACAGCACGATGCAAATCAGCCGCATCATATTTCACCGAATTAAGTTTTTCAGAAACACGGTACATCTCCAACAAACCATTAGGCGGCGTTTGACACATATATAATAACGTCGCTTCGGGCGTTTCATTGGTAAGCCATGCCGCACGTTCTTCTGCTGTCTTTAAAATGACGGGCATACGGGTGTGAATCTCTGCCATTTCCGCATTTGGAGCTGTTGTGATGATTGAAAAAGTTGTCAACATGGTTTTCCACACACTGTGGATACCTGCGAAAAACATTAATTCCTCATCGGTTTTCGTAATGCGAAACGGCTTTAATCGCCTTCGATATTAACCATTGGCAAGATTTTTTTGATTTTCGCCTTGTCCGTTACGAATGAAAAACGTCCACACATGATTTTGTTTCCAATTTTAAAAAGTAAAACAAAAAAGTTAGGTATTGATTATCAAGCAATTAACACTAACCCACAGTTTCTCAAAACAAAAACATATATATTTAGTTCAAACAAATTAGTTTACCATAAATATAGACTTATACACACCTCTTTTTTAAGACCTCATAAATACCTAACAATCAACACTTTAAAAAAATGGTTTGTACACGAAACTTGTGTGTAACCATGTGCATTATATCCCTGTTTGTACACATCCGTCAACACCCCTCAGTATAAGCCCTTCAAAAACGTGTATAACCACATAGTTGTGCGTAGCATGGTGGACAAAGTTAACACTCCGTAAACATTTACAAAGCGTGTGGAGAAAAAACAACTACAACCACTCGTTATCCCCATTAAATGTGTACAAGTTGATAACTCATTGATTTCCAAAACAAGAGAATTGTCTATTCAGTGTTGATATCATATGTAGTTACACACAAGTCCTGTGGGTGGAACAATTATTTCCACGTTTGTACACGAATCCACATCCCTAATAATAGAGGATAATTTTCTAAATTTTAAAAAATTAGTTTATTATGTAATATTACAAAAGCAAAAATGAGACCGAAACAAAAAAATGTGTTTCGGTAAAAAAGGCTATGATCAAAATCGTGTGAGAGTGAGAATTGTCAAAAAAGAGTAATCAAGGGTTGCTGGCTCATTTTTTCATACAAAAATTGCAACTACAAGTAAAATGTCCCGTTAACATATCTTTGAATCCGATATTTCTATACATTTGCACTCAGCTAGAACCTATTTATTAAACTCATAATCCAGACATGAAAAATTATTACACAGATAATCTGTATTATACGACGACCGCTTTTTCTCGTCAAATTTCATCTATTGCCGAAACTGCGTTCATGGATTTAGGGTTGACCCCTTCCGATGCTTATTTGATTATGGTTGTCAATGAAAAACCTAATGTCCAACCGACTGAAATCAGCGAAAGGATTTTGCTCGCACCGTCAACGATTACACGTATGATTGAAAAATTGGAAAAACGAAGCATCGTTACGCGTACACAAGAAGGGAAATACACGTATGTCGCTGTGACAACAAAAGGTAAGGACCTTTACACCAATATCATCGCTACATGGGACAATATCCACGCGACTTTCACGAATAAACTCAACGAAGCTACGGTTGATTTGCTTGTTCAAAATACAAGCGATGCAGCGGCAAAATTGAAGTAATATTCTTTGAGACGATAAGGTTATAAGAACAAAGACGATAAGATTCACAAGCGGAATCTTATCGTCTTTTCTTTTTATTGAATTTAAATTTAATTTATAAAGCGATTAAAAATCAATGATTTGAGAACTCAATAGACAATAATCAATAGATAATAATGAATAACAAAATTATTGTTTATTCAGTTTCCAATCATAATCCAAATAGCTAATATCAGCTTTTTCATCTATTTTCACATTTGAAAACTTATTGATGAAAGCAATTACTGAGGGGTTGTCTTTTTTGAAATCACCTGAAAACCATGAGAAAATTTTAGATAATTCTGCTTTTTTCGAGGATGTGATTTTATTACGCGTTTTGTCATTGATGAAGCCTTTCATCACCATATCCAACTCTGCATCGAGTTTATCAGCAGTAAAAGCCTCATTCAATAATTTGGGGCACGACTGCGAAGCACAATTTATTGCTGCATGAATACGCGGATCGTTATATTTTGGACGTAAAATACCATGTTCGATATTGTTCAAATTGTACATTTTTCCTTCAATTTTGATGAAATCAATTGCCCATGTATCGCTCACAAAAGGAATCCCTTTTTGAATATCTTTTATACTTTCCAACGGGTAATGATCGCATATCAGCTTGATAGTGAACGCATTATAAGCATTTATCCAATACGCTTTTTGTTCGTTTTTATTCCAGTTTTTGTCATTTGGATAGCCTTTTGACAATAAACTCAAATACGAATTAAACAAAACGCTGTCTTGTATAAAACCTTCATAATTCACCCACCCCTCAGTATTGACGTGTTTTCTAAGCAAACTATCAAAAGATGCATGACTTATGGGCTTTGATGAAGAGTCAACATCTTTAACACGCAGGCAAGACGTAAGACTGACCAATAGAAAACCAATTAAAACGATTTGTAATTTTTTCATTTTTTGAATTGAAATAGATTTTTAAGAATTTGCTTTTATCCAAATATACGAAAGTTGTATCACGAAAACATCACGATTATTTTTTAATAAAAAAGCAAAAATGAGTTTTAAAAACACCAATTTTACAAAAAAAATTGATAACCAAATTCTATCAAAATGAGAAATGACTTTAAAGTTTTTGCTGTTCTCGCTGTCGGTCTCACGGCTGTAATTGGCTATTTTTGGCACTCTTTCTGGTGGGCGTTTATTGTTGTTGGACCACTTGTCTTACTCGGCATCTACGATATGTACCAAACGCATCATGCCATTATGAGGACATTTCCCCTTGTCGGACGTGGACGTTATTGGATGGAATGGCTGCGTCCTAAGATTTATCAATATTTTGTAGAGTCGGATATTGATGGTCGTCCATTCAACCGAACGGAGCGCAGTATTGTTTATCAAAGAGCGAAAAAAGAGGTGGATACCACACCTTTTGGTACACAACTCGATGTTTATGAAGAGGGTTATGAATGGATGAATCACTCCATAGCTGCCCGTGATTTCAGCGATTTGAATCAAGATCCACGTGTGTTGGTCGGTGGGCCTGACTGCAAACAGCCCTATTCTGCCAGCATTTTCAACGTTTCTGCTATGTCTTTTGGCTCTCTAAGCACCAATGCGGTTTTAGCGTTGAATGCAGGTGCTAAAATCGGCAACTTCGCACACAACACAGGAGAAGGCGGTTTGAGTCCGCACCATCTTGCGGAAGGTGGTGATTTGATTTATCAAGTCGGAACGGGTTATTTTGGCAGCCGTACAAAAGGTGGTTTTTTCTCTCCTGAAAATTTCGCAAAAACTGCAGCGCACCCCTCAGTAAAAATGATAGAATTGAAGCTGTCACAAGGCGCAAAGCCTGGTCATGGCGGCATTTTACCAGCTAAAAAGAATACCCCTGAAATTGCAGCGATTCGGGGCGTGGAACCATTTACGGATGTCCTGTCGCCTCCTTTTCATTCATCTTTTAATACGCCTTTGAGTTTATGCCATTTTATTGGTCAATTGAGGGAGTTATCCGGCGGCAAACCGATTGGTTTTAAGTTGTGTGTTGGACATAAAAGTGAATTTTTAGGTATTTGTAAAGCGATGGTAAAAACAGGTATTAAGCCCGATTTCATCAGCGTTGATGGAGGCGAAGGCGGTACAGGTGCTGCGCCATTGGAGTTTTCCAATTTTGTCGGTATGCCTTTCAAAGAGGGTTTGGCTTTTGTACACGATGCATTGACGGGTTTTGACCTACGGAAAGACATAAAAATCTTTTCTGCGGGTAAGGTTACAAGCGGTTTTCATCTTTTCAGAGCCATGGCTTTGGGCGCAGATGCGTGTTATTCGGCGCGTGCCATGATGATGGCTTTGGGCTGTATTCAGGCTTTGGAGTGCAATCGCAACACATGTCCAACGGGCGTAGCGACGCAAGACCCTGAATTGGTCAAAGGTTTGGTTGTAGAAAATAAAAAAGTACGTGTCGCTCAATTTCAAAAAGCAACTGTTCATGCTTTTATCGAACTTTTAGGTGCATCAGGCTTAGAAAGAGCCGACCAAATTCGGCGTTCTATGGTCAATCGTCGTGTAACGATGAGTGTGTCAAGTCGGTATGATGAGTTGTTTCCGTATCTCAAACGGGGCTGTTTGTTGCATGATTCTTTGATACCTGAATATTGGAAACCTTATATGCAAGAGGCTGATGCAGAGGGTTTTGTGAAGAGTTTTGAAGATTTGACGATTTAGTTCTTGTCATTCTGAACGTAGTGAAAGAATCTGTATAAAACTGTAAATCAATAGTTTATGCAGATTCTTTCACTGCGTTCAGAATGACAAAAAAAGCATATTACTATTTCACCTCAAACCCTAATTTCTTCAAATCCTCCCAAAACTGCGGATAAGACTTGCCAACAACTGCGGGTTCTTCAATTTCAATTTCGTGGAACATCGCCAAAGGTGCAAAAGCCATTGCCATGCGGTGGTCTTCGTAGGTTGGGAAAGTAGGCGTTGATTCAAAATTTAATTTTCCTTCTACCATAAAGTATTGTTTTTGAGAACGTTGTGAAAAACGTGCGGGCATTTTCACAAACGACACACCGACCTTTGCCAATTCATTTTTCAAAGCGGCTACACGGTCAGTTTCTTTGATAAACAAAGTTTCCAAACCCGTAAACAGACCTTGCACATTACGACCTGCACAGACAACTGCCAACGTTTGAGCAATATCAGGGCATTTTACAAAATTCCATTCAAAAAATTCTGTCTTTGGATTACCTGTTTTTTTCAAATGAATACCCCCCTCAGTATAAACAGTGTCCACGCCAAAATGGAAGCCAATTTCAGTTACAACAGAGTCGCCTTGTGAGCTATTTTTGAATAAACCATTGAGTTTCAAGTCCAATTCATCGGCAAAAGCAGCCATTGCATAGTAATATGAAGCAGCAGACCAATCGGCTTCAACCGTTATTTCACGTGGTTGATAGGCTTGTTTTTTGACTGTAATCGTATTGCCTTTCCATGCATGTTCCACACCAAAATATTCCATCAAAGACAATGTCATTTTGATATAAGGCAAACTAACGATTTTACCATCTAAGGTCAATTTCAAACCTATTGGCAATGTTGGAGCAACGAGCAACAAAGCAGAAATATATTGGCTCGACGTATCGGCAGGAATAATTAAACCATTGGTTGTCAGAGCATTAGGCGCATTTATTTTCAAAGGTGGATAGCCTTCGTTTTCCATGTATTCAATATCACAACCCAAAGCCAGCAGCGCATTCACAAGTTTTCCAATCGGACGTTGTTTCATGCGTTCTGAACCTGTAAGGATTTGCGTTCCTTCTTGCAACGCAAAATAAGCCGTCAAAAAGCGGAAAGTCGTTCCTGCCGCCCCACAATCATAAGTGTCATTATCTGTTTGAGCCAACAATTTGACAAGCGTTTGCGTATCGTTAGAGGTCGAAAGATTGTGAATTGGAAAATCCGTTTCGCATAAAGCCTGAATAATCAGAACGCGGTTTGAAAAACTTTTTGAACCGTCGAGCGTGATTTCTCCAACGATGTTGCGGTTGGGTTTTGATATTTTATAGGATGTCATTCGTTTGAAAAATTAATTCGTTTTTCTAAGATAATGACGCAAAAATAGCAATTTTGCTGATGTTTCTAATTCAAAAACTAAGACAATGACAAACTACGTTAAAAACCTCCGAAACCTCCTTGCTGCCCACGGCGATGAAAAGACAGCAGAATGGTCGCAGCAATACTTGAAAGACCAATTTGTGCTTTTTGGCATCAAAGCCCCTTTGCGGCGTACACTTTTCAAGCAATTTATGGCTGAAAATGCACCCCCTCAGTAAAAGAGAGGCTTTGAAGCATATTGGATAGAATTTCAAGATTTGAATTAAGAAATTTGAACTTTCAAGCCCAATTTTTGTAGTAGAATAGAAAATTTTATTTTTATGACAAATAAAGAAAAAAAAGAAACTGTACAGGAAGACGAAAAACCATTCGTTAACCCCATTGACAAGGATAAAGTAGCCGAAAACCCTGGCTTGCTGCCTTATGCCCATACCGCAGGGAGTGCCGTCATTCGCCCAGAAGACAAAGGCAGAATCAAAGGCAATGCGATGATGGCGATGTACGAGCAAACAGACCGCCAAATGCACCAACTGAAAGAGCAAATGGAAACGCTCGTGGCTCAAGCCCAATCGTTGCAACGCCGCCAGCAGATTTCAGAAGTGATTTATCAAGCGACTTTGGGTTTCCGTCCTGTCATGGGTCACGTTTATCATTTATATGAAAAAAAGGATGGTTCTCACACCATTTCGCTCATTGCACCCGATGAATGGGGACGCAATCAACCTTATAGATATTTGGCAACAGTGCAGTTGTTGTATGACCATACATGGGAGGTTTTGAACCAAGCCGATGATTTTTGAAAATATTTAGAGACGCAAAATTTTGCGTCTCTAAATATTTCAACCAATAAAAAAATTATGCATTCCTACCTTTTATCTATCAAAATCCCTTTTTGATATAAATAAATACGCCATTTAGTGTTTATGGGGTTAACATTGTCTCATGGATTATGGATATGGTGTGAATTTTGAAACATAGATTTTTCTCATCATGTTTTAATGGTCATTAAAAAAACAAGACTTGCGATGTATCAAAAACTCATTATTTTAGGAATTGTATTGTCGTCATACAGCGTGTCGGCACAAGAAGTTTGGTCACTTGAAAAGTGCATAACGACAGCACAGGAGAACAATCGGACGATAAAACAGAGCCAAATTTCGGTCAAAAATGCTCAATTAATTAATAAGCAAGACCGATATGCGGTTTATCCGACTGTTAATGCGTCATCAAATTTAGGCTTTAACTTCGGTCGGAGTGTCAACCCTGCGACGTATCAATTCGAAAACCTCAGTACACGCTACAATGGCATCAATATGTCTGCGGGTGTCTTGTTGTACAATGGTGGGCGGATTCAGAACCAAATCAAGCAAAGTTCGATGGATATTCAAGCGGCACAAGCTGATTTGGAACAAGTTGCACAAAATATTTCTCTGCAAGTTGCACAGGCTTATCTTCAAATTTTGTTGAACGAAGAACAGCTGACGAATGCCAAAAAACGGGCGCAAACAACTTTGAGCCAATTGGATCGCATCGAGAAACAAATCAAAGCAGGTGCCGCTGCACAAAATGCTCGTTATGACCTTGCGGCACAAGTGGCACGCGACGAACAGACAATCGTTGCCGCATCGAACAGCGTCGAATTGAGTTATTTGAATTTGAAAAATCTATTGGAACTCGCACCCGATAAGGATATGAAAATTGAAGCCCCCTCAGTAACCATTCCTAAAGACGTAAATCCTGATAATTATTCATTCAGAATGGTTTACAACCAAGCCTTGGGCAATCAACCGCAGATTCGGGCAGGTGAATCACGCATAAAAAGTGCTGAAATCGGTGTGAAAATCGCACAAGCGGCTCTTTTACCCAGTTTATCTATGAGCGGAAATATTAATTCAAACTTTTCAAGTACGATTAAGGATTTTACAAAAGCCATGACGACGACAGTGCCGTTTACCCAAACAGGTACGGCTACTATCAATGGACAAACCGCACCTGTTTCATTGACATTCAATCAAACGGTTGTGACAGATGCGCCTAAAAAGCCTTACTTCAATCAAATCGGTGATAACTTTGGTCAAGCGGTCGGTTTTAATTTACAAGTACCGATTTGGGACGGCTATCAACGTCGGACAACCATAGAAAGACAACAGTTATCTGTTGATAATCAAGTAATTACGCTTGACAGAACGAAGCAGCAGCTCAAATCCGATGTTCAAAATGCCATTGCGTCGGCTCGTGCAGCACGTAAGCAATATGAAGCGACTCAAAAAACGCTGGATGCTCAAAAAGCGGCTTTCGATGCAACGGACAAACGTTTTCAAATCGGTGCAGCCAACGGTTTTGAGTTTGCTCAGGCGACTTTGCAACTCGATACAGCCGAACGTGATGTGGTGGTTGCTAAATACGATTATCTCTTTCGGTTGAAAATCGTCGAGTTTTATGAAGGAAAAAAATTAACTTTAAAATAAATCACTGATTAAGAAAGGGAGTTGATTTTAGAAATTAAGAGACCCCTCAGTATTTTACGGAATCTTATCTGAATTTTTATCTAAAAAATATAAAAGCAAAACAAAAACAATGGCTGTTCAAAATAAAAAGAAAAATAACAAACTCATCTGGATTTTAGTCGGCATTGTAGTCGCTCTACTGATTGTTGCCGTTTTCGTAAGCAAAAACAAAAAAGTAGGAGAAAAAGTGTATGCTGAAAAAGTGGCAACCCGCACCATACAAGAAACCGTTTCGGCAAGTGGACGTATTTTTCCAGAAAAAGAAATCAAAGTAAGTTCTGACGTTTCGGGTGAAATCGTTGAGTTACCAGTCAAAGAGGGTGATTCTGTTCGTGCAGGTCAATTGCTTTGCCGTGTTGATGCGCGTATCTATCGCGACCAATTGACACGTGGCGAGGCAAGCGTCAACGCTTCTCGCGCTCAATATGCCAATGCTTTGTCGAATATTGAAAGTGTTCGCGCTCGCCAACAACAAATTATTGCTCAAAAAGAACAATTACAGGCTCAGTTGAAGCAAACGCAACAGTCGTTCAAACGCAATGAGCAATTGCACAAAGAGGGTGTGATTTCAGATGCAGATTTTGAAACAGCTCAATCGCAGTTGCGTCAACAAGAAGCGACGATTAGAGCGACAGAAGCACAGATTAAAGCCGCGTTGAATGATATTGCTTCTTCTCAGAAAACAGCAGAAGCAGCGCAGTACAATGTCAGAAGTTCAGAAGCATCGCTTAAAGAATTGCAAACCAACCTGAATCGGACTTCGATTTACGCGCCTGTTGACGGCGTGGTATCAAAATTGACCATCGAAAAGGGTGAACGTGTTGTGGGTACAGCCCAAATGTCAGGTACTGAAATCATGCGTATCGCTAATCTTTCTGCGATGGAAGTTCAAATTGATGTCAGTGAAAACGATATTTTGCGTTTGGCTGTTGGCAATGAAGTGGATATTGAAGTAGATGCGTTTTCAGGACGCAAGTTCAAAGGACGTGTTTCTGAAGTCGCTAACACAGCAAGTAACGCGTTTACAGCTTCGGGTGCTGTAAATCTGACGACAGACCAGGTAACTAATTTTGTTGTCAAAGTTCGCATTGACCCTTCAAGCTATTCGGATTTGATGCGCAATGGTCGCCCACCGTTCCGTCCAGGGATGTCTGCATCTGTTGACATTCATACGAAATCGGTTGCTGATGCTATCAGTCTACCTATCCAAGCCGTGACGACACGAGACGAAGATGCAGACCTCAAAAAAGCCAAAGCAGCCGCAGAGACAGAAGGTACACAGCCCAAAGAGAAAAAATCTGTTGCCCAAGCTGTAAGAGAAGTTGTTTTCATTGTTTCAGGCGATACTGTTAAAATGGTTGATGTCAAAACAGCCATTCAAGACAATCAGCACATCCAAATCATTTCAGGTTTGAAAGGTGATGAAGAAGTTGTGGCAGCACCTTTTAATTTAATTGCACGGAAATTGAAATCTGGAACTAAAATTCAGAAAGTAACTGAAAAAGAGCTTTATAGCAGTGCGGCAGATAAGAAGAAGGATTAGTGGTTTTGTTTTCATAAAAAAAGCCTCGTGTAACATCACACGAGGCTTTTTTTATGAAAAATACTGCTGGGGTTACATTGCTTTGAGGGGTTGTTTAAAATATCTTATTTTATTTTCGATGCTGTCTAATTGCTCTGCAAATTGATTTTTCATGTTTGCATCTAATTGCTTTTCAGCAGCAAGCGACTCAATACCGAATTTGATTTTTTCAATATTGCCAAACATGAAATTATCCAACTCGCTAATGGGTAAACTAAGCATATAGGCTTTCATCATTTCTTTTTGCTTAGACAATGATTTTGTCGCCCAATATTTTTTTAAAAAAACTTCGTGGTTGTATGTCATTTTTATAATTCTTTAAGACGTTTAGTAAGATAGATTTTTTCGTCAAGAATGCGATTAATTCGCTCTTCTAAACCTTTTGCTCCTTCTATTTTTAAAAAATCTTCTGGATAAAGGTTGATTATGTCAAGTTGCTGATTTAAAATAGCTAAACGTTGACGTATTTCTTTTTCGGTCATAGCAGGTTTGTTTATTTAGTCTTTCATTACAAAAATAAGTTTTTTTTTGAAAAAAGCACTTTTAAAGTGGGAAAAATTAGAATTTAAAAAATAAACTTTTTGTTTAAAATAAAAAGTTTATTTAAATTTTAAAAATTCTCTTACTTTTGTGAGTTTTCAACATTGTCCACAATTTTTCGTTGAAAACAGACCCCCTCAGTATAATTTTGAATTTTTGATTTTGTAAAGATATTTTTATGGCAAAAAGAAATACCGATACGCCCAATAATGGTAGTCGTCTTGATGAAAATGGCGATCACATCATTACGTTGGGCAATATGTATCAAAATTATTTTCTCGACTATGCGAGTTATGTTATCCTTGAAAGGGCAGTGCCGCATATCCATGATGGTTTAAAACCTGTGCAGCGACGCATCCTTCATGCGATGAAAGAAATGGATGATGGGCGTTATCACAAAGTAGCGAATATCATTGGGCAGACGATGCAGTATCACCCACATGGCGATGCATCTATTGGCGACGCGCTTGTGAATTTAGGACAAAAAGATTTAGTGATTGATTGTCAAGGCAATTGGGGCGATATTCGCACAGGTGATGGGGCAGCTGCACCACGTTATATTGAGGCACGTTTGACCCCTTTCGCACGCGATGTTGTTTTCAATAATCAAACAACAGAATGGCAATTGTCTTACGATGGTCGGAAACGTGAGCCTGTTACATTGCCCATTAAATTTCCTTTGTTGCTCGCGCAAGGTGTGGACGGTATTGCGGTTGGTCTTTCGACAAAAATTTTACCGCATAATTTTATCGAACTCATCAAAGCAAGTATTGATGTACTGAAGGGGCGTACGCCAAATATTTTACCCGATTTTCAGACGGGTGGTATGGTTGATGTGACCAATTACAACGCTGGCAAACGGGGTGGAAAAGTACGTGTTCGCGCACGTCTTGAAATTTCAAAAGATAAAAAATGCCTTCTAATAAAAGAGATACCTTATGGCACAACGACAGGAGATTTGGTTGACTCAATTTTAAAAGCTGCTGATAAAGGTAAAATCAAAATTAAAAAAGTTGTTGACCAAACCGCAAAAGATGTCGAGGTGGTTATTGAATTACAGTCAGGTGTTTCGCCTGATGTGACGATGGATGCGCTTTATGCTTTTTCAGATTGTGAAGTTTCTATTTCACCAAACGCCTGTGTGATTTATGACAACAAACCGTTGTTCATGGATGTCAACGAAATGCTGAGATTAGATACAGAGTTGACAAAAAATCTATTGAAGCAAGAGTTAGAAATTAAAAAAGGGGAATTAGAAGAGAAGTGGCATTTTGCGAGTTTAGAAAAAATCTTTATCGAAAACCGCATTTATCATCAAATTGAAGAAGCCGAATCGTGGGAACATGTCTTGAAAATAATCCCACAAGAATTAAGAAAATATGTACTCGAACCGAAAGAAGTTGCTTTACCCAATGACAAACGCCTCATTTTACTGAGGGGGTTAACTGAAGAAGATGTGACGCGTTTGACGGAAATTCGCATCAAACGCATCTCAAAATACAATGCATTTGCTGCCGATGAAATGCTGAAAAATGTGCTTGATGAATTGGCACAAGTCAAGCATGACCTTGAACACTTAACCGAATACTCAATTGCGTATTATGAAATGTTGTTGAAAAAATACGGAAAGGGTAAAGAACGCCAAACAGAGATTCGTGTTTTCGATACCATTCAAGCAACAGAAGTTGTCGCAAATAATGCTAAACTTTATGCCAATCGCAAAGACGGCTTTATTGGTACAGGTTTGAAAAAAGGAGATGATGTCGAATTTGTCTCAGACTGTTCTGATATTGATGAAATCATTACGTTTAGAAAAGATGGTAAGTTTCAAGTAGTCAAAGTTGCCGATAAAGTCTTTGTCGGTAAAGACATTATTCACGTAGCTGTCTGGCGAAAAGGTGATGATAGGACAACCTACAATCTAATCTATTTGGATGGCAAATCAGGGACAAGTTATGCCAAACGTTTTAACGTCACGGCTATAACACGTGCCAATGAATATGACTTAACACTAGGCAATCCGAATTCAAAATTGTGGTATTTCACAGCAAATCCTAACGGTGAATCAGAAGTTGTGTCGGTTCAATTGACACAAAGTTCTACGGCAAAAATCAAACGGTTTGACTTTGATTTTGAAACATTGTCTATCAAAGGGCGTGGTTCGCAAGGTAATATTGTAACTAAATATCCTGTTCGTGAGGTTAAGCAAAAGACAGTAGGTAAGTCAACTTTAGGTGCAAAAAAGATTTGGTTCGACGACATTACGGGCAAACTGAATGATACAGAAAGAGGACGTTTAATAGGCGAATTTGATACGGGTGACAATATTCTTATTCTCTACAAAGATGGTTCTTTGGAGATTTGTGAAGTGGATTTGGTGAAGCATTTTGAATTGAATGACATATTGCACCTTGGGAAAATAGAGCCACACACAGTTGTAACGTCTGTTCATTTTGATGGCAATAAAGGCTGGACAATGGTTAAACGCTTTAAGGTTGATGGCATAAAAATAAACGAAAGGCTTAGTTATTTGACAGACCACAAGAAATCGCAAATGCTTTTCGTATCTGTAAAACCTAAACCACGTATCAATTATGCTATTAAAATTGGTTCTAAAAAAATGGATGGGGGCGAAGTAAGTCTTGCAGAATTCATTGATATTAAAGGATGGAAAGCTTTGGGTAATAAATTGAGCGACCAAAAACTCTTAGATGTCAAGGAAGTTGTTGTCAAAGATGAACCAGAAGCACCTGTTGAATTGAATACAGAATCTAATGAAAGTGAAGATGATAGTGCTGAAACACCTAAATCAAACCCTCGGTTTCAAGCAGGAGATACGATTGAATTTGATTTTGGAGATTAAAAAGTTCCACGTAGAACAATAAAAAAAGCCTCAC
>JAYSQG010000503.1:0-29603 GCA_043721685.1 Saprospiraceae bacterium
GAGATACAATAAAGTCGCTTTTTTTATCATTCATATTTCATCATTCATCATTATTTTTAGTATTTCCAGATGATAACGGCTGTCGAATCACCTAAATCAAAATCTGAATGACAAACTGGAATATTTGAACATCGACACCATTGACAAACGGTATCACAAGAAACATTGAGCATATATTTCGGCGCATCAAATGCAGAGCCCGAGTCAAAAAGCCAGAAAGATTCACCGTTTCTTGAATAACGCGTTATGCTTGTGTGAGCAATATTTGCAGTTCGCATGGCTTCAATTTTCGACTCTATACATAACGAAGTTTTTGGAAAAGTCACTTCATTTTTTCTGCAAGCTGTATTGATAAACAGAGTTACCAGAAGTAAAAATAGCAAAACTTTCATATAATTTTTATTTTGCTGCAAAGAACAAAATAAAAGTTCAGATGGTTGATAAAAACCAAATCTTTTAGTGCAAAATTTTATATATCAACTCTTTTAACAATTCACCTTCCACCACACCATCGGCATTGACACCTTTTGCTTTGAGGTCAAACTCTCTCAACAATGCAAACACTTGTTCCAATTTAGGACGAGGATATTGCCGTAAAGCAGCCGAATAATCCTTCAAAAACCATTCTGAACGCAAGCCCAAAGCCTTTACTTGGTCATTCGGTGATTTATTCATCAAAAAAGACAATTGATATATTTTTGAAAAATAGTTGTATAAAGTGCCGATAACCATGACAAAAGGCGCATCTTTTGGATTTTCATGGAAGTAACGAGCGATTTTATTGGCTTGCAAAATATTCCTTGAACCGAGTGCTTTTTGCAATTCGAAGACATTGTATTCACGGCTGATACCGATGTATTTTTCAATATGGTCAACTGTTATTTGCCCTCCATCGTTGACTTTTAAATTCAATTTCAACTTATCAAGTTCATTGATGATTTTACCTAAGTCCATACCCAGATATTCAACCATCAAATCCAAAGCATCGGGTGCAATCGTCATCTTATTGTCTTTCAACCAGTTGCGAATAAAATCAGGCACTTGATTTTCGTACAAGGGTTTGGACTCAAACAAAACAGCATGCTTTGTCAAGGATTTTGCGAAAGCTGAACGCCCATCAATTTTCTTGTGTTTATGTGCTATCAAAAGTATCGTACTACTGAGGGGTGCCTCAATGTACTTTTGCAACTGCGCCAATGAAGACATATTTTGCGCCTCTTTGATAATGACGACTTGAATCGGTGACATCATCGGATACCGCCGCGCATTGTCCACAACAGTCATCGAATCAACGTCTTTGCCATACAAAACGACTTGGTTGAATGACTTCGCAGCGTCGTCAAGTATCTCATTTTCAATGACTTCTGTAATCGCATCAATAAAATAAGGCTCTTCGCCATGTAGGAAGTAAACAGGCTTATACTGTTTCTTGCGGATGGATTGAATAATTTCTTTGTATTCCAAAACTTATAAATTTTGGAGCAATTTTACGAAATCTTCTGCTTTGATTGTATGAATTTTTAATAATTCCAATTGAATATTACTAAGCGGTACTTTTTGAAGTGTTGCTTCCATAATTCCGATATTTTCTTGATAAAATTAATTTTATACAAAAATAATCTAAAATTTATGACTTTCCACAGCCCCCTCAGTAAATTTGCGGTTCTAAAATAAATAACAATGAAAAGACCTCTGATTTTAGTCGTCAATGACGACGGTATTACTGCCCCAGGCATCAAAGCATTGGTTGAAGTTGCAGCAACACTTGGCGAAGTCCTTGTTGTTGCACCCAACTCACCTCAATCGGGCATGGGTCATGCGATTACGATTCACGACCCTTTGCGACTGCATAAAACAAAAACTTTTGGCGAACATATCGAGAGTTATGAATGTTCTGGTACGCCTGTGGACTGTGTGAAATTGGCGCATCATGTCGTCGCTAAAAATAAAGGTCGTGACATTGACCTCTGCATTTCAGGTATCAATCATGGTTCAAATGCGAGTTTGAACATTATATACAGTGGCACAATGTCGGCGGCTATGGAAGCCTCTTTGGAAGGCATTCCTGCCATTGGTTTTTCTTTATTACATTTTTCATGGGATGCGGATTTTGAACCTTCTAAGTATTTTGCACGTCAAATATGTGAATACATGCTGGCTAATCCAATGGAAAAAACAAAATTGCTCAATGTTAATATCCCAAAATTGCCATTAGCAGACATCAAAGGCATTAAAGTTTGTCGTCAAGCACAAGGTCGTTGGGCAGAAGCATTTGTGGAAGGCAAAGACCCTTCTGGCAAACCGTATTACTGGATGAGTGGCAAATATGAACTGCTCGACTCTGGCGAAGACCACGATATTTGGGCTTTGGAAAATGGCTATGTCAGCGTTGTTCCTTCAAACCATGATTTAACACACTATGACGGTATTAATGAAATGAAGGCTATGGAATTTGAAATGGCTTCCTAATTTTGCGTTTTTTAATCATTATGAAAGAAATAAAAATCTAAATAAATATGTCTAAAATTCTCATTATTGGCGCAGGTGGCGTCGGACAAGTTGTAGTACATAAATGCGCGCAACACCCCTCAGTATTTTCTCAAATTATGCTTGCAAGTCGGACTAAATCGAAATGTGATAAAATTGCACAAGGCGTTGAAAACCAATATGGTGTAAAAATAAAAACGGCTAAAATTGATGCAGAAGATGTTCCCGCTTTGGTCAAACTGATTCGTCGTTTCAAACCCAAAATGGTCTTAAATTTAGCTTTACCCTATCAAGACTTAACCATCATGGACGCTTGTTTGGAAGCAGGTGTTCATTACCTCGATACGGCGAATTACGAGCCAAAAGATGTTGCAAAGTTTGAATATTCATGGCAATGGGCATATCAAGACCGTTTCAAAGCGGCGGGTTTGATGGCTGTTTTGGGCTGTGGTTTCGACCCGGGTGTGACGAATATTTATACTTCTTATGCTGCCAAACATCATTTTGACGAAATTCATGAACTCGATATTGTAGATGCCAATGCAGGTTCTCATGGCAAGGCGTTTGCGACCAATTTCAATCCTGAAATCAATATTCGAGAAGTGACTCAAATGGGAAAATACTACGAAAATGGTCAGTGGATTGAAATTCCGCCTCATTCTGTTATGAAACCCTTGAATTATCCTGAAATTGGACCTAAAAATTCCTACATTATTTACCACGAAGAATTGGAAAGTTTGGTCAAAAACTTTCCAACCCTCAAACGTGCGCGTTTTTGGATGACCTTTGGCGATGAATATTTGACGCATTTACGTGTTATTCAAAATATCGGTATGGCGGGTATCGAACCCATCAACTTTAAGGGCAAAATGATTGTTCCACTGGAGTTTTTGAAAGCTGTTTTGCCAAATCCAGGTGATTTAGGTGAAAATTATACAGGTTGGACTTCCATCGGTTGCCGCATCAAAGGCATCAAAGACGGACAAGAAAAGACGTATTATGTCTATAACAACTGTTCGCACAAAGCCGCTTATGAGGAAACAGGCACGCAAGGTGTCAGCTACACAACAGGCGTTCCTGCGATGATTGGCGCAATGATGATGATGACAGGTGAATGGACGGGCGCAGGTGTTTGGAATGTTGAACAACTCAACCCAGACCCTTTTATGGCAAAACTCAACGAATATGGTTTGCCGTGGCATGAACAACACAATATTGATTTAGAAGTCTGATTAATGGATAATGGATAATGGATAATGGATAATGGATAATGGATAATGGATAATGGATAATGGATAATGGATAAAAATTATCCATTATCCATTATCATCTATAAACTATAAAAAGTATGTTTACAGGAATAATAGAAAGTTTAGGAACAATAACGAAAATTGAAAAGGAAGGAACAAACGTTCATTTCACCATTGAATCGTCTATTTCAAAAGAATTGAAAATTGACCAAAGCCTTTCTCACAATGGCGTATGTTTGACTGTTACAGCACAAGACATTGATAGCCATACAGTTACAGCGATTGAGGAAACTTTATTGAAGACCAATTTAGGCACTTGGAATATTGGCGATAAAGTCAATCTGGAAAGAGCGATGATTGCGGGTGGACGTTTAGACGGTCATATCGTTCAAGGGCATGTGGATACCACAGGCGTTTGTGTCGGTTACGAAGACCGTAAAGGTTCATGGGTTTTTACTTTTCAGTACAAACCGACCCCTCAGTATATTTTGGTGGATAAAGGCTCAATTTGCATCAATGGCGTGAGTTTGACCGTCGTTTCCCCTACGAATGATACGTTTTCAGTAGCGATTATTCCTTATACTTTTGAAAATACCACTTTTCAAAACATTCATTTAGGCTCTGTTATCAATCTTGAATTTGATATTATTGGCAAGTACATGGCTCGTTATTTTGAAGTCTATCAATCTAATAAGTGGAAAGTGGAAAGTGGAAAGTGATAAAGCGCCCCTCAGTAAGAAGTCGATTTTTTCACTTTCCTCTATTCACTTATAACTTATTACATTCTGAATAAAGGACGGTCTGCGTTCCATATTCCAAATGGTATCATTAATAAAATGATGATTGTGGCAGCCAAAAACCAAAAGAATGCTGTTCTAAACTTACCCGCATCGCTCACTTGCTTTTTAGCTTTAATACTGCCGACTTGTGCGACAATGATGCCGATGAGCGTACCAACGAAGTGTTCCATTCCAAAAAAACGCAGTTCTGATATCTTCATTGAACCTTTCACATCTGCCATAAATGATTGAACGCTTGGGCTAAATCCAAAATATAAAACCAAACCGATGAGTAATTGCAAATGCAGTGACGACATAAAAAAGGTGTTCACTTTTTTATCAGCAGTCAGCCATTTTCGACCTGATGTGAAACCTTCATAGTTTTTATAAATAGCATAAACAGCTAAAATCAAAACAACCCAACGCAACCAAGAGTGTGTAATCAGTAAAAAATTATACATTGATAATCAATTTTTTATGTGAAGAAAACTTGTTTCAAGGGGGCGAAAATAAGACGCGATTTTTATATTTTCATGTTTAGCTTCTCATTTATCATTTTATAATATCAAAATAGACGCAAAATTTTGCGTCGATACGGGAAATGGCATTTTTACAAACATTTACCGTATTTTGGCGTTTGAAAATTAAATTTCGTACAGTATTGAAACACATAAATTATAAACTTATTCACTTTTCCGAAACATGACACCTACTAATCGCTTTTACAGCCTCCTCTTACTTTTCTCATTTTTCTCAATTTCGATGAATGCTCAATACGCACCTTTACGAGAAATGCGTGGTGTGTGGATTGCAACCGTCTTGAACATTGACTATCCCTCAGTAAATACGACTGATGATAATACTTTGAAAGCGGATTGGATACGACTTATTGACAAACATAAAGCTATGGGTATCAATGCCTTATATGTCCAAATAAGACCAATGGCAGATGCTTTTTATAGATCGAATTTAGTACCGTGGTCTGTTTTTTTGACTGGTCAAGCAGGTGTTCCCCCCAATAATGGCTTCGACCCTTTGGCTTTTATGATTCAAGCTGCTCATGAGCGAGGTATGGAATTCCACGCATGGATGAATCCGTATCGGGCTTCCATGGATAACCCCAACATAGCGAATTTTCCTCAAAATCATGTATTGCGTTCGCATCCAGATTGGTGCATTTTTTACAATAAACGCTATTTGATGAACCCGGGTTTGCCTATCGTTCGGGCGCATATCGTTGATGTTGTCTCTGAAATTGTCAGAAATTACGATATAGATGCCATCCATTTTGATGACTATTTTTATCCCTATAAAAATGGTTCAGAAGCTTTGAATGACTATACCACTTATGAGGCTTATCAAGGTCCTTTTACAAATATCGAAGACTGGCGACGCAACAACGTTGATTTATTGATATATAATTTATCAAAAGCGATAAAACAGATAAAACCACGTGTGCAGTTTGGTATCAGCCCTTTTGGTGTTTGGCGTAACGGCTACAAAGACCCCGAAGGCTCGGACACAAGGGCGGGTTTGACTTGTTACGACGACCTCTATGCTGATGTCCGCAAATGGTTGCGTGAAGGCTGGATTGACTATGTTGTTCCACAAGTTTATTGGACAATGGGTTTCCAAATCGCTGAACATGAGCGCATTGTGCGTTGGTGGGCAGCAAATTCGGCAGGGAAACCCGTTTATGTTGGTCATGGGGCGTATCGTGTTGGTGAAGCCACCAATCGTGAGCAAAACTGGAGCGACCCTTCAGAGATTCCACGTCAAATTAAGTTATCACGCTCTGTGCAAAACGTGCAAGGCTCTGTTTACTTTAGTTCTAAATCTTTGATTAGTAACAGATTAGGCGTAGGCGATAGTTTAAAAAACAACTATTATCGTTATACAGCTTTAACACCAGAAGTTATCAAAGATGTCAGTTTATTAGCTTGCGAGCCACCTCAAATCCGAGCCATGACTTCTGAACCCAACGGACGTGTGTTGCTGAAATGGAAACCCAGTATGTTGGCATCCAGACATCAACCTTTCCAATACATTATTTACCGTTTTCCTTGGGGACAAGTGGATTTTACCAACGGTCAGAACATCATTGCCATCATTCCAGGCGATCCAAATTTGAAAAATGAATTGATTTTTTTTGATAATAAAGGCAACGATACCAATCTTTATGCAGTGACGGCTTCAGATTGTTTCAACTATCAAAAGCCTAATGAGGTGGTTGTGAAACCCACTCCCCCCCCCATTCCAACAACAACAACAACAACAACGAAAAAGAAGAAAACGCCTTGGTGGAAAGGGTTTTGGCGGCGTGTTTTTGGAAAATGATTGAAATTTAAAATCTGGAATCTGGAATTACCCCCTCAGTAAAATTGTCGTCACTATGCCAACCGTTGATAAAAAATCAATTTGATTTGCAAATATTCTGACTTTTCGGTTTACATTTGCACTCGAATTGGGAAATATTGGTCTCGTAGTACAACGGATAGTATGGAAGTTTCCGAAGCTTTTGATACAGGTTCGATTCCTGTCGGGACCACAAAACAATTCAAAGCATTATAAGTCAATGACTTATGATGCTTTTTTTATAGCAAAATCATCAACCCTTCTTCTTTTTAGGCGGTGGCGGCTTAGATAAAACCTTAAAATTAGGATTACTCAATTCGAAAACTTTTATTTCCTCTGTCGAAACTTTGGATTTTGAAGGTTCGGGATTTTCATCCAACGTTTTCATTTTACGTTTTAAGGTTTGGCTATTGGGATCATACTTCATACCTCGATTCAGCCAATCACGCGCCTTTTCATAGTCAATCAATTTGCGAATGCAATAAGAAGATGCTTCGCCGTAAGCACCACCAACCATATCGCTGTCATAAGTAACAGGATGTTCCGTCATCAATTTTTCAAACCGTTCAAAATAGGGCAAACTTTCAGAATACTCATCATTATAGCACTTATTGGCACAAATCCCCATCAAAGTATGTCCAATTGCTCTGGAATAGGTATCACTTTCAAAAAGAAAAGGGTATTGATTGCCATACACATATAATTCATCTATGATTTTATCATAGTCCCGCCTGTGACCAAAACTTTGGATAATACTGTTCACAAAAATGGTCTTCATCGGAACATTATTGGGGTTGATAGTCAAGCATTTAGCTGTAAAATCAACAGCCGGCTTATATTTTGCATTCAAAAAAGCGACTTGCCCTTTTTTGGCATAATAAATAAAATGAATGTCCGAAAGCGTAGCAGAGTCAGAAATAGCCGTTTCTAAAATGTTATACAACTGCTCATAATAGTCTGGTTTGCTATTATTTATCAAAAACTCATTAGACATGTGTTCAAAATCGGTCGCAATGGCTTTTCTCAATGTCGCAATTTCCAAATAATCAAAAATTTTGGTATAAAACTTTACATTTTCAATATTATCGTAATGGTCATCAATCTTACGGAGTTCTGCACTCAAATTAAGTAATAAAACAGATTTTATTCTATCAGATGGATACAAATGATAGGCTTTTTCTAATTCAAAAAATGCCGCCTTGTTCTTCTCTACATCATTCAATGCCAATGCTTTATTGTAATACAACAAGGCTACAAGCTGCGTCATCGTAATATGTGCGTTTTGATTGTCATAATAATGTTTTTCAAAAATCGCTTGCCCCCCCTCAGTATTCACCTCAGTTTGAGTAACAACTTTGGACTCAATCAATTCATTCACAAAGTTCTTTTTGAATTTATCGCTTGGTGCAAAATAACCGCCTTTCGGGTCAGTCGTCTCTATCATAATCGAAAGCCCTTCGGGGTCAACGACAATATAGATATGTGTCGGCAATTCTTTGATGCGATACGGAATGCCATAATGCTCAAAAACGAGCGCATATAAAGCGGATGCAGTTATACAATTATAGACACCATCTTGAAAAATACGGTTAAAAACAACGTTTTCTTCGTACTTTTTTAAAAACTGTGCGTGGATATTTGTGAATAAAAAATCAACAAATTTCTTCAAGTTTTTCTTCTTTTTATCCCCCTCAGTATCAATCGTTTTGTAGAACGAAGATAAGTCATTAACAGCTTGATGCGCATCCGTCTTGGTCATTGACGAATCAATTGCCAATAAAAACCCAATCGTATCAAATTGTTTACCAACAATATACGCTTCAAATTTATTTTTTTCAAAATCAGAATGATAGGTTAAATTGGGCTTTTTAAGCGAGTCTACAGAGTCAGCTGCCATTAGGAGAGGAGAGAAAAGTGTAAAGGCAAATGAAATCAACAAATTTTTCATTAAATCATTTTTAGTTTTAGAATTGATTAAACGGTGCAAATATCAATCCTTTTTCATTACCCTACTATTATGTATTAAAATAATTTGAAATTATACGACAGCAAACTTAATTTCTTTAATTGTGTTCCATAATTGTTGCTTCTTCAAAACGAATTGTAATTTTGCACTCAAATAAAAATAGAAAAAATGATAGCTACTGAACATAAACAAGACCTCATACTGAGGGGTATGCCCGACACCGCGCGTGTTTGGATTTATCAATCAACACGCTCCTTTACGGAAACAGAAACGGTTGTTTTGACCAGTCAAATCAATGGTTTTGTTGGCGAATGGACAGCACATCGCAAAACGCTTTTGGCAGCAGGTGCAGTTTTTTACAATCAATTCATCGTCCTTTCTGTTGATGAATCGCTGAATGATGCCAGCGGTTGTTCGATTGATGCGTCGGTATATTTCATAAAAGACATTGAAAATCAATACAATGTGCCATTGTTTGAACGCATGAACTTTGCTTATTTAGACGGTGAGACGGTAAAAACAGTGCCTTCAACGGTGTTTCCACAACTTTATACTGAGGGGTCTATTTCCGACGATACTTTGGTATTTGATAATTTGGTGAATACAGTTGGCGCACTGAAAACAGCTTGGTTGAAACCTTTGAAAACGAGTTGGCATCGTCGTTTTGTTTAATTAAAAAGTAAAAACCCTTGATTTATGGTCAGACTTGCCGTTTCAGAAGACTTTGATTTCATTTATTCCTTGTATTTCCATCCTGACATCAACCCTTATTTGTTGTATGAAATGATGGAAAAAGCAGATTTCCAAGGCGTTTTCGAAGATTTAATGTCAAAAGATAGTCTCTATATTTTTGAAGAAGAAAGTAGGAATATTGGGATGTTTAAACTTGTGCCATTGACGTATCGGGCGAGTCATATCGCTTATCTAGGCGGTGTGGCTATTGATACGCACAATTCAGGACGGGGTTTGGGTGTTCAAATGATGAAAGAAATATTGGCTTTGAGCCAACAAAAAGGCTTTTTACGTATCGAACTCAGTGCTGCAACGATAAATGAAAAAGCCATTCATCTTTACGAAAAAGTTGGTTTTCAGAAAGAAGGCATTTTGCGCCGTTACACCCATTTGAAAAGTAAAAATGAATTTTTAGATGAAGTTTTGATGTCTTATTTGATGTAAAACATGAAGATTTTACCCCCTCAGTAAAAAACGCCTAAAACGAGTTGTGACTCGGATTAGGCGTTTTTTATTATCAAATAATAATTTCTAAAATTATTCTAAAACAATAAGCTGATTCGGAATAATGACTTCATTCTCTGTAAGATTGTTCAGTCTACGGATTTCATCCATTGATTTTCCGTAATTTTTTGCAATTGTATAAATCGTTTCAGAGGATTGAACGACATGGTATTTGCGATTTGTTCCTTTAGCAACGATACCATTTGTCGTCGTTTTTGAGCCGACATAGTTGTAACCTGAAGGAATATCACTCCTAACGGGTTCTGATTTCAAAGTCAAAGAGTGGTCTTCACCTTCAGAGATATTGCAATTGCAGTTTTCAGTACGCACGACTTGACCGATTGCAAGGACTTCATTTTCAGATAAATAGTTGATTTTACGGAAATCAGCTTCAGTCATACCATATTGATTTGCCAATTGTGCAGCTGTTTCACCATTCAAAACAACATGTAAACCTGCCCCTTCTTTTACATAAACGGTAGATGTCGTAGCCGTTTGATTGGTCGTTGATTTAGGTTTTACAACCACATCATACTGTTTAGGAATGTCAACAGACTTAGCAGTAACAGCCGATTTGGGTGCTGCCACTAATAGTTTTTGACACGGCTTAATAAGATCCGTTGACAATTTATTCCAAGACTTCAATTGAGCATAAGTCACTTTATATTTTCGAGCTATCGCATAAAGGTTTTCACCATGTAACACAACGTGCTCTCCATCAGTATAAGGTACTTCACACTCAATTACCTTAGTAATAACAGCCGCTTCAACCTTCTTAGGTGTGACTTTAACGACCGTATTGTAGCTCATAGGAACATCATTGGTACGAGCCACTTCCATACTTGGTTTTTCAACTGTTTCAACAACAGGAGCTGAAATTTTCAATATACCACAAGGGTATAACAAATCGCTGCTCATATTATTCCAATCTCGTAAAGTATTGACACTCAATCCATAACGTCTTGAAATGCTGTATAGATTTTCGCCACTTTGAACAACGTGTTCGCCGGACAAAGCTGTAACGCTGCAATCTACTTTTGCTGGAACTGGTTTTTCTGTTTGAATAATAGTTTGCGGAACAGGGACAACTGTATTATAACTTGGTGGTACATTTGTAGGTGTATTATAGCTTGAAGGAACATCAAATCGTGTCTCACCAAAATGATCACTTTTGGTAATATTGGTATTTTCAACAACAGTTTTACTTCTCACATATACATCGGCAACATCACCGCCTGTTTCAAATGGAACATTATAAGGTTTCACAATCGAATAAGTTTCAGGTATCAGCTCTGGTTGAATAGGTGCTGGAGAAGTGCTGCCCCCAAGGTAGGAACAAACATCTCTACCGTTGATTGCTACGAGTTCGTAAGTCGGGCAAGCTTCCGCGTTTTCACGAATAATACCTAAGCCCGGCAGAACCGTAAGAGTAGTTTCGTACCTATTGGTTTCGCTCGGAAATACTTTAAATGTTTGAGCTATGGTAGTACAGGCCTGTAATTCACCAACATAAAAAACATTGGAAGGATTAGATAAACCCCTAATATTCATACTCAAATTGTTGCCCAAGGCCTGCTTTAAATCAGCTCTAAAATCGTAGTTAGACGTAATAACAGTAAGCACTCTGTCAAAATTTGACATATAAACGCCAGAGCCAATGGCTTGAACTGCCCAACCACTGTCTAACTTTTTACAAATAAATACCTTTCTATTGCCCGTGTTGATACCCATCACAAAATTTTGGTCAATGCTGGTATTTTGCCAAGATACCATGCTGGGTGGTTCTTGTTTGAAAATGACGGGGCTTTCGATGCCGATATCGAGAAAAATTTGCTCTCCTGTATTCTTATTTAAACGGTAAGAAGTGTAGAGTGCGGCACTGTTAGTCCCCAAAAATTGGTGATCTAACCTATCCATACTGTTAGCATCGTAAAGTATGTAAGTATAGGATTGTGCTGATAAACTGGAAAGACTGAGTGTCAATAAGACAACAAGAGTCGAGAGAAATGCTGTTTTCCTCATGATGAGTGGATTTAAGAATGGATAATTATAGCGTTCCGTCCGAATTTGTTTTTTAGTGCGATGCGAACGGTTTTGATTTAAAATTTAAGATTCAATCTAAATTAAAACACGAAAATAAAGGATTTTTTTGAATTTCAAAACAATGATTTGTAATATTGAAGATATTTGTTGAATAAAGCAGGACTAAATGCCTATTTATTTTGAGAAACTTCAACGAAAATTAGAAAACGATAAAAACGATAAAAACTATACGCGACAAACTTATCTTTGCTCGAAATCAAGCGATTTATGAAAAAGCTCTTTCCTCAAATAGCTGAACGCATTCCCAATTATGCTCGTTACCTCGTGGCTGTGGCGACTTTATTGGCATTAACGCCTTTGTTTCCAACCAATGCAGCGTTCAAATACCGTTTTGGCATGGGGCAAACTTGGCTTTATGACGATTTAGTTGCCAATTTTGATTTTGCCATTTTGAAAACAAACGATGAGTTAGCAAAAGAAAAAGCAGACATGGAGCGAGAGTTTTCGCCTTATTATGAAATTGATTTAGATGTTATAAAACAACAGAAAAAACAATTTGAGGAAAACTTCAACAGTCAACTAAGCCGAAGCCGCATCCAATTTCCAGATGTCGTCCGCAATACTGAGGGGTACCTTTCTTATGGCAATCGTGTGTTAGAAAAATTATTGAGTAAAGGGATTTTGAAAGAAGATACCCTTTTGCAAAATCGGGATAAAGAATTTGTCATAAATATACTGAGGGGTAACACATCTGAAAAACAAACCATCCAAAATCTTTTGACACCTGAAAATGCTCGCAATTGGTTGAGTGATTCGCTTCCGTTTAGTCACTTGGGTGAACCTGAATTTTTGCTGCCTTTGCTCGAACCATTGTTAATTCCTAATTTAGTTTTTAATGGCGAAAAAACGCAAGCATTTAAACAGCAAGAACTCGACAAAATAACAACAGCTCGTGGCATGGTAAAAAGTGGTGAATTGATAGTGCCAAAAGGGGGTATCATCACGCAAAGTGTTCATCAAAAACTCCTATCCTACCGTGAGCAATATGAATCTGATTACCTATCAAGTCGTAAGTTTTATCTCATTTTCATCGGATACTGCTTGTTATTTGCACTGATTTTAACACTTTTTTTGTTTTATCTACGATATCATGCCACAACAGTTTTCAATAAATTGCGATGGATCATCTTTCTTATGGGCTGGATTGTACTTTATACCTATTTAATGTATGCCATCAAATCAAGTAATGTTTTACATATTTATATGGTGCCTTTTTGCATTGCACCAATTGTGATCAAGAATTTTTATCGGCGGGAATTGGCATTTATTACTCATGTGGTCACTATTTTGACCGTGGGTTTGATTACCACACCCGGTTATGAATTTATATTTTTGCAACTGTTGACGGGTCTGGTCGTAACTTTTTCACGATTTGACACACGTTTCTGGGGCAATTTTTTTCAATCCATTTTTTACATCGTTTCCGTTTACGTTTTAGGCTATTTAGGCTTTTCTTTAATTGAAGAAAGCGATTTACAAAACATGCATTGGGCGGTGTTTATTTGGTTGATGCTCAATGGTTTTTTGACCCTTTTGGCTTATCCGCTTATACCTTTATTGGGTAATTTGTTTGGTTTTACGTCCAATATTACGCTTGCAGAATTATCAGATTTAGACCATCCTTTGTTGAAAGAATTGTCATTGAAAGCGCCAGGCACTTTGCAACATTCTTTGCAAGTCGCTAACCTCGCAGAAGCGGCGGCAAAAGCGATTGGCGCACAAGACCTTTTGGTGAAAGTCGGTGCACTTTATCACGACGTTGGTAAGACGTTAAAACCTCACTATTTCATTGAAAATCAATCGGGTACGAATCCTCATGACCAATTATCTCATTTGGATTCGGCGCGTATTATTATTGAGCACGTTACTGAGGGGGTCAAAATGGCGCAACAAAAAAATTTGCCAAAAGTCATCATTGATTTCATCAAAACGCATCATGGAACGACCGCAGTAGAGTATTTTTACCGCCTGCACAATCAGAATACTGAGGGGGGGACAAATGACCGCGCCCCATTTCAATATCCTGGTCCTCGTCCGCGAACACGTGAAGAAGTGATTTTGATGTTGGCGGACAGCTTAGAAGCCACGTCAAAATCCTTGAAAGTTAAGACTAATGAGAGTATAGATGAATTAGTTGAGCGCATTGTGACCGATAAAGTTGCACATGGTCAGTTACAAGATTCTGAAATGACTTTTGGAGAATTAGAGATGTGTAAAGTCAGTTTTAAAGCTACTTTAAAAAGTATTCATCATGTTCGGATTGAATATCCGAAAGCATAAAAATCAATATAAAATATGATAAATCTCGCAGAAATCAGCACACGCGCACCAAAATCTAAGGACAAAGACGACATCAAAGAGGAAACGAAAGACCTCATAAACCGCATCGGAGATCTTCAAAATATGCTTTATGCAGAACGAAAACACAGTTTACTCGTCGTTTTGCAAGGCATGGACAGCTCTGGAAAAGACAGTACGACTCGGACACTGTTCAGCAAATGCAGCCCCGCAGGTGTTCAAGTGTCTGCTTTCAAAAAGCCAACAGAAGAGGAATTTGCACACGATTTCCTTTGGCGTGTCCATAAAGTTATGCCTGAAAAAGGTAAGGTAAAGGTCTTCAATCGTTCTCATTATGAGGACATTTTGATTCAATGGGTGCATGGCTGGATTGACGATAAAAAACGTGACCGCCGTATGGCAAGCATCAATGCATTTGAAGAACTTTTGCAAGATGATGCAAACACAACGGTCGTCAAATTCTACATGCACATCTCATATGATGAGCAACTCAAACAGTTGACAGAACGCATAGAAGACCCAAAAAAATATTGGAAACACAGCGACGGCGATTGGAAAGAGCGCGAACTGTGGGATAAATACCGTGAAGCCTACGAATACGCTATCAATAAATCAACTATTCAATGGACTATTTTACCTTGCGACCAAAACTGGTATCGGGATTATATCGCCGCCAAAACGGTTTGCGAGGCATTGGAAAATATGAAAATGACGCTACCGCCTTTGGTAACAGAATTGTTTAAAAAATAGAATTCGTTAATCGTTATTGGTTATTCGTTATTCGTTTGTTTCCAATAACGATTAACCAATAACGAATAACGATTAACCAAAATCAACATGGCTGAAAAAGTAAGAATAGACAAATGGCTCTGGAGTGTCCGCATATTCAAATCAAGGACATTGGCATCTGATACCGTCAAATCGGGCAAAGTGAAAGTAAATGGTACTCAAGTTAAATCGAGCTACCAGATACAGCGCGGTGATGAAATCATCGTCAAAAAAGGGGGTTTCAATTTCATTTTTAAGGTTTTGCAATTGATTGAAAAACGGGTCGGTGCACCGATTGCTGTCACGTGTTATAAGGACACGACACCCGAAGAGGAATTGAAAAAATACGACGATTGGTTTGTCGGAAAATATGGGGCAGAACTGCGAGAACGCGGCACCGGTCGCCCGACTAAAAAAGACCGCCGTGAGATTGATGATTTCAAAGGATTTTATTTTGATGAAGGCGAAGCCGATGAGTGAAAATTTATAAACAAGGATTACATTTATGAAACGAATTTTATTTTTATACATCATTGCTTGTCAATGGATTGCGTGCAATAATGCACCGACAGAACAGAAACAAACGACAGAAACTTATACACCGCCACAACCGAGTGAAAAAACGGGTCAAGAGTTATCTACAATTTATTGTGGCAGCTGTCATGCCTATCCATCACCAGATTTATTAGACAAAACAACTTGGTTGAAAGAGTGTTTGCCCAATATGGGCAGCCGTTTGGGTATGCATACTGAGGGGTATAATCCTTTACTTGGCTTGAGTCCGATGGACGAATTTTATATCATCGAAGCCAATGTGTATCCTCAAAATCCTGTTTTGACGCAAGAAGATTGGCAGAAAATAATAGATTTTTATCAAAATGCGGCACCTAATCAATTACCGCAGTTGCCAAAACAACTGCCCGTCAAAATGGGTTTGCCTAATTTTCAAATTAAAAAACCCAATATAACGGCTTCGTTACCCTTGACGACGCTTTGCCAAATCAATGAGACGGCTTCAGAATTGTATATCGGCACGATGCAAGGAAAATTGCTTGTTTTGGATAAACATCTGCAAGTAACCGATTCGTTTCAAATCGCTTCTGCCCCCGTCAGTATTTTTAAGAAATCAGATGATATTTTTGATGTACTAACAATGGGGGAAATGCGTCCAACCGAAGAACAAAAGGGCGTTTTTCAACCAATTTACAAGCAAAACCCAAAGGCAAGTAATATTCAGGAACAAATTATGGGTCTTAAACGACCCGTTCAATTTGAAGAAGTTGACTTAAATAATGATGGTAAAAACGAAATTGTTATCTGTCAATTTGGTTATCAAACGGGCAAATTAGCTTGGTATGACCGCCCAGGTAATCGTTGGCACGAACATATTTTGAGTGAAACGCCTGGCGCATCGAAAGCAATTCCCTACGATTTCAACAAGGATGGCAAAATGGATTTAGCCGTTTTGATGGCACAAGGCGACGAGCATATCAGCATTTTTTACAATAAAGGAAACGGCGAATTTGAGGAATCGGTGGTTTTGCGATTTCCACCCGTTTATGGCTCTTGCGACTTGCAGTTAGTGGATTTCAACAAGGACGGAGCGATGGATTTGCTCTATACTAACGGTGACAATGCCGATTTTTCAATGATTTTGAAGCCTTATCACGGTGTCCGTTTGTATTTAAACAATGGACAAAACCAGTTTTCAGAAGCCTTTTTTTATCCGATGTATGGTGCTTTCCAAGCAGCAGCAGCTGATTTTGACCTCGATGGCGACATGGATATTGTGGCTTGCTCGTTTTTTCCTGATAAAATTGACAAACCCGAATCAAGCGTTGTTTATTTAGAACAAACCAAACCGATGGTTTTTCAACCCTATTCGTTCAAGGAAGCGATTCAAGGTAAATGGTTGACTTTAGATATTGGCGACCTCGACCAAGACGGCGATACGGATATTATCATCGGTTCATTCTTAGGTTATGAACGTGGTAGTAAAGAAAGAGTCAAATATATTGATACGAAAATGCCGTTTTTGTATTTAGAGAATAAGATAAAATGACCTGACTGAATGACTAAATCCTATAAATTTAGAAATTCTCATTTTTTCAGTTTAGTTTTGCAGTTCAAAAATGGTCTCGTAGTTCAATGGATAGAATAGAAGTTTCCTAAACTTTAGATATGGGTTCGATCCCCGTCGAGACCACTTTTACATGATAAAGCCCTTGAAAATCAATGATTTACAAGGGCTTTTATTTTTCAATTTGTACACCATCTCAAAAAAAGTCTTTCAAAAAGAGCATTTTCTGTCATTCTTACGTAAGATATAAAAATGAAAAATTGTTCAACAATTTAAACCATCAATATGTCCGTATCACAGTCCTCATCAAAGCTATTTTCGGTATTAATACCTGTTTTTAACAGCGAAAAAAGGCTTCAAAATGCTTACGAAACAATTAAAAAGCATCTGACCGAAGAGCAAATCCCCTTTGAATTACTCATCATTGACGACGGCTCGAAAGACAATACTTGGCAACTCGCGAAGGACATTGCGGCAAAGGACAATCGCGTTCGAATTTTCCGAATGAGCCGTAATTTTACCACGCCTTATGTCCATTTTGCAGCGTTCAGTGTTTGCCGAGGGGCGTGTATTATGTTTATGCCCGACGACCTTCAACGTCCTGTTGAAACCCTTATCGAATGTTATAGAACATGGGAATTAGGGCATAAAATCGTCATTTCGTATCGCAATTCACGCGACGATGGTTGGCTGACTGATTTTTTTGCACGACTTTATTACCGCATTATGAACCGTCTTTCCGATATTTCTTTCCCAATAAACGGAGCAGATGGCTTCCTCGCAGACCGTGAAATAATCGACATTTTGAATACACGCATCCGACCCATTCATACTTCTGCAATGGTAGAAGTCATGCGACTTGGTTTTGACCCAGTTTATGTGCCACACGAACGTAAAAAAAGGGATGGGAAATCGCGTTGGACATGGCGTAAAAAAGTCAATTTGGCAAAAGATACTTTCTTTGCGTCCTCGTCATTTCCCATTCGTTTTATCACCTATTTTGGTTTGACCATATCGTTGCTTTGTTTATTGTCTATTCCATTTTGGATTTATGGGCGATTTTATGCGCATAGTCAGCTGTTTGGATTCCCAATATCAGGTTGGACAACGCTCATCATTTTAGCATTCTTTTTCAATGGACTTATGTTGTTTTGTTTGGGTATTGTTGCGGAGTATATTTGGCGGATTTATGAAGAAGTCAAAGGACGACCAGGCTTTATTATTCGTCAAGAAGACAATGAATGAACGCAACTAATTATACATTTGCAACGTGATGAATGTACCATGAGTATAACATTTCTACTTATGAATCGTAAGCGAAATAATAAATTTAATATTATAGATTCCAGAATATAAAAAATTGATTTTCAATTATTTGAAAAATTAAATAATTTTTATATATTTTAATTCAATCCTCTGATTTCTCCGTTTATTTGTTTTAAACTTTCACCAATGAACGACGTCAAAAGAAACAGCCCCCTCAGTAAAACATGATATTTCGTGGCAAAATATTTGTAATATCATTAATGTTTTGGTTATAAAATGAGCACTAAAATTCAAATTTACATCAACCAACCTATTTTGAAGAATTAATTGCCTTTTAGCAAAATATATGAAAAAGATACCTAAACTCATTGTCAACTTTACACCCAATGGAATGGTACCCACAAAAGCCATGTCTGCACATGTACCCATTCAGATAAATGAAATTATCGAACAAGTTCACGAAGCCTCAGACATCGGCATTACCCTCGTTCACCTGCACGCAAGAGAAATCACTGGCGAACCCACTTGGAAAAAAGAAATATATGAGCCTATAATGTCTGGTATCCGCAAATATTGCCCAACTCTACCACTTTGTATTTCTTTAAGCGGGCGCAATTTCAATGAATTTGAAAAGCGGTCTGACGGACTTGAACTGTATCCCGATATGGGTAGCCTAACACTCAGTTCGCTCAATTTTATCAACCAAACCAGCGTCAATACGCCCGAAATGATTCAAAAATTGGCAGAAAAAATGACTGAATATGGTGTACATCCTGAATTGGAAGTCTTTGATATGGGGATGATTCACTACGGACAGTTTTTAATCAACAAAGGCATTTTAAAGCCGCCTTTTTATTGGAATATCATTACTGGAAATGTGGCTGGCATGCAAACTGAATTACTTGAATTGGGCATGGCAGTCAATCAATTACCTATAGGCAGTTATTGGGCATTCGGCGGCATTGGGAAACAACAACTGGCTGCAAATATGTTAGCTATCGCCTCAGGTGGTGGTGTTAGAATTGGACTCGAAGACAATTTATTTTTTGATACTGGACGTAAGTTATTGGCAACGAACGCCTCATTGGTTCAGCGTATCTACGAACTGGCCGCCATAGCCGAACGTCCAGTTATGTCAGGTGTAGAATTTGGTGAACTTGGATTTTATAATTCTAAAAAAAAGGTAGATGAAGCAGTATTGCATTCTTGGGCAGAGTAACTATGCCGTTGCTATCATTTTGGAAAATTTAGCCAGGCGAGAGTCCGACCCATTTTCAGTAGATATTGTAGCAAATATCACTCCCGAAGCCAATGATTCTCTTGGTTTTCCTTATGCAATTCCCAATATTATTACCCGCGAAGTGTTTTATAAAGAGTGGTCTCCTATTGAATACGATGGCTACTTCGTCGGTTCAATAGGCAAATCACGTCAAAATATCGTTGCGTTTTTTACACACCATTTTGGTATCCAAACACAGCAATATTCGTCCTTGATTCATCCGTCCAGTGTTTGCGCCCTAACTGTTGTTATGGGTTCAGGTGTTCACGTCAGTCCTTTAAGCGTTATTGCCCCGTATGCCCAATTGGGCGATTTCACTGTCATCAATAGAAATGTCAGCATCGGACATCATACTGTTTTAGGTGATTTTGTTACCTTCAATCCAGGAACTAATATTGCAGGCTGTTGTCATGTCGGAAACGGCGTAAGTGTTGGAACGGGGGCGACCATTTTAGACAGTATCAAAATTGGTGCAGGAAGCATCATAGGTGCTGGCTCAGTCGTCACTAAAGATATACCTAAAAATGTGATAGCCTATGGCGTTCCAGCAAAAGTTATACGTAATATTTAACAAAATTTTCAAATGTAATTGTTTGATTAATAGAATCTTACCCCCTCAGTATTTTCATCAATTAAAGCCGTCTTTTCAAAATGACTAAAGAACGAATCGTCAAACAAAAGCTCCAAAAAGCGCAAAAAGAAACAACTATTGCACAAAACAGTACACCTTTTCAAGTTCCTAATTGGCTGCCATTGAGCTTGATTTTGGTAGCAACTACCCTACTCCATCTCCAATATTTAGACATACCACTTGAACGCGATGAATCTCTATACGCCTATATCGGCAAATTAGCCTTAGGTGGTGGCAGACCTTATGTTGATTTTTATGAAATGAAGCCACCCGTTTTGTTTTATTCCTACGCTCTTTTGGTCGGTTTATTTGGTTATTCGGCTACAGGTATTCACCTCGCAGCAACAGTCGTAGCTGTGCTCAATACACTTTTCACCTTGCTCATTGCCAAAAAATTAGGTGGTATGCAGTTGGCTTATCTATCATCGGCAACTTTTGTTATTTGGTCACTCTGTCCAGGCATATATGGTTCTTATTTATTGAGCGAAAACATTGCCTTATGCTGGGGTTTACCTTCCATTTTATGGGCGTTAAACTACCCCAACAAAACAGATACAAAGCAATTATTCGGCATTGGTTTTTTGTTAGCCATGGCATTTCTGGTCAAACAACCCGCAGGTGTTTTTGCTGCAGCAGTTGGGTTTTATTGGATGGCACATTGGTTTTTCAATAGAAAAACCCTTGAATTTAGTATTTTTGTAAAACCTCTATTTTGGACAATTTTGGGCTTTTTCATACCTATTGTACTTACAGTCGTGGGTTTATGGGCAGTAGGCAGTGGGCAAGAAGCATCATTTTGGCTTTTGGAATACCCCCGTATATATACATCCTCTGTTTCGGACGCAGATTCAAAATTAGCGTTTTCAAAAATGTTACAATTGGTTTTAACTGACTATCAAGGATATTTTGGAGCCACACTATTGGGTATTTTTGCCGTAATTTTATCGAAAAGAGCCTTAGCACAAAAAGTATTTCTCCTGAGTTGGTTGGTATTGACCGTTGGAACAGTCGCCATTGGAAAAAGATTTTATGGGCATTATTGGTTTTTTGCTTTACCTATAATGTCTATATTGGGAGCCATTTTTTTTCATGACATCATTATTTGGCTACGCCAAAAAAAAGGGCAAATTGAAGCGATAATTGCATCAATTGTAGCTGTGTTATGGTCTATTCATGCTTTTTTTGTTCAACCTAACTATTATTTTAATCCACCTTTGACAGAAATAAGTCGAACCTTTTCGCCCGGAAATCCATTCGTTGAGCATCAAATCTTATCTAATTATCTTCAAAAAATCATCCAACCAACTGACAAGTTAATAGTCTTAGGTTCAGACCTACAATTCTTTATTTACCTCAACAAAACAAGCCCAATTCGGCATATTTATATGCCCTTTTTTGTCAATTTACAATACCCTCGCGCCATTACGTGGCAAAATGAGACGATTGAAGGCTTAAAATCAACCAAATCCGAATATGTTATTTTTAATAACTATCCGATTGCTTGGATGTATCAACCCAATCACAGCCAACGAATGTACAGCGAAATAGTGAATCACCTTGACCAACAATATGATTTGGTGGCTTTTATCGAAAATCCAGGAAAAAACAGTTCCGTACAAATCATTGAGGCAAAAAATGGTCTCCTAAAACCCCGCACTCAAAGTTATATTTCTGTTTTAAAACGCCGTTGAAACGTTATTCCGTTTCAACTAAATTACAAAAGCCTTGCAGAACAAACAACGTCCTACAAGGCTTTTTTACTGAGGGGTATCTCACATCATTCATTCACTTACCAAATACACAAAACCCAGTTCTACTTTGATATCAAAAACCTTCAAATGACCACACGCATCATCGTTCAAACATTCTCCATTTTCCAATGAAAAAGTCTTTTTATGAAACGGGCAAGCCACTTTTGGAATATCTCCTTGTGTACCAATCATACCGCGTGAAATTGCCATTTGTAGCCGATGCGGACATTCATTATCCGTGGCATACCATTTCCCAAGCGTCGTAAAATTAAAAACGGCGATTTGTTTTCCATTGAATAAAACGCAAGCACCGCCATCTTCTGGAATGTCTTCAACACGACATACAGCTTGCCATTTTGTTTGAGTTGCTGTTGCTACTAACATATCTAACTGTTTGATTTTTAATTAATTAATTGGATTAAAAAAGACTAAACCCACTCTGCCGCGCGTTTCTGATCACGCAATTCTTCAAATTTTACTGAGGGGTCCTTTTCATCTGAATTCACAAAATGCGCAAAACGTTTGCGAATTTCAGGTGTTTCAACGGCATGTTTCCACTCACAATGATACGTGCCAACGATGCCGTCCATTTCCGTTTCCCATTCCGTAGCCATGCCCAATGAATCATGCACGACCACTTCACGGAGGTAATCAATGCCGCCTTCCAATTTTGACAGCCACACAGAAGTCCGCGTCAAAGGCTCTGCTGTTTTGATATAAAACATCAAAAAACGGTCAACATATTTGATGAGTGTTGCGCTGTCCAGGTCTTGCGCCAACAGTTTGGCGTGTTCAGGTTTTGAGCCACCGTTGCCACAAACAAACAAATTCCAACCTTTTTCAGTCGCAATGATGCCAAAATCCTTAGAATTGGCTTCTGCACACTCCCGAATACAGCCCGAAACAGCCGATTTCAATTTATGCGGTGAGCGCAAACCTTTATATCTATTTTCAACTTCAATCGCAAAACTGACTGCATCTTGCAATCCGAAACGACACCAAGTCGTACCCACACAACTTTTTACCGTTCGCAAAGACTTGCCATACGCATGACCTGATTCAAATCCCGCAGCAATCAATTCCTCCCAAATAACAGGCAAATCACCGACGTGTGCGCCGAATAAGTCAATCCGTTGACCACCCGTAATTTTAGTATAAAGACCATATTTTTGAGCCACTTGACCCATAACAATGAGTTTTTCAGGCGTAATTTCTCCGCCTGGAATACGTGGAACGATAGAATAAGTGCCGCCTTTTTGAATATTTGCCAAAAAACGGTCATTCGAGTCTTGAATCGTCGCTTGTTTTTGAATCGGTTCATTCCAAAGACTGGCGAGAATCGAAGCGACAGCCGGTTTACACACTTCGCAACCGCCGCCTTTACCCAATACTTTGAGCGCATCATTGTAGGTCTTGATATTTTTTATTTTTATCAAATTAAAAACCTCTTGACGTGAATAATCAAAATGTTCGCATAAGTTATTTTTGACCACACGACCCATTTTTTTCATCGAACCCGCAATCAAATCTTTGACCATAGGAATACAACCGCCGCAGCCTGTTCCTGCTTTAGTACATTTCTTCATACCATCAACTGTAAAACATTCATTGTCAGTGACTTGAGAACAGATATCGCCTTTTGAAACCGATTCGCAAGAGCAAATCAACGCATCATCAGGCAAATCCATCACGCCTGAGCCGCCTTCACTACTGCCGCCTCTTGACCCTAAAATCAAGTCTTCTGGATTGGCTGGCAAGACAATTTTATTATTAACCGTCTGTTGCAACATACCAAATTGCGACGCATCGCCGACCAAAACACCGCCGAGCAAGTGTTTGCCGTCAGGCGAAATATTGACACGTTTATATATACCCTTCGATTGGTCTCTAAAAACGATACTTCGGACACCATTTTGGTCAGTGCCCGCCACATACGGATTACCTGCAAACGGGTCCCCGAAGCTCGCTACATCAACGCCAATTAACTTCAATTTTGTGGACATATCATAAGGCTTGAACACCTTGTCGCCACCTATTATATTCGTCGCCACCACATCAGCCATTTCATATCCAGGCGCAACCAAACCGTAAATCATGCCATGCGCCAAAGCACATTCGCCAATCGCAAATACTGAGGGGTCAGATGTTGCCAATTTTTCGTCAACAACGATACCGCCACGTACACCAACCGTCAAACCCGCTACACGAGCGAGTTCATCACGCGGCTTGATACCCGCTGAAATGACCAGCATATCCACATCAAGTTTCGTCTCGTCAGCGAAGCGCAAACCAGTGATTTTGCCATTGCCCAATATTTTTTCTGTATTTTTTTGCAAATGAATTTTCAAACCCAAATCTTCCAATTTAGCTTGAAGGACTTGCGAACCGCCCATATCTACTTGCCGTGGCATGAGGCGGGGCGCAAACTCGATGACATGCGTTTCGTCAACACCCAAATCCATCAAAGCCTTTGCCGCTTCCAAACCAAGCAAACCACCGCCGATAACTGCGCCACGTCTTGCTTTTTTAGCATAACCTTGCATCAAATCAAGGTCTTCGATGGTTCGATAGACAAAAACGCCTCGTTTTTCAACGCCTTCAATCTGTGGCACAAATGCCGCAGAACCTGTTGCGAGAACTAAATAATCATACCCCACAGTAATGTGATGATGCGAAGTAATCGTCTTCTCTTCTAAATCAATATCCACGACAGGGTCGCTCAAAATGAGTTTGATTTGATTGGCAGCATACCATTCAATTGGTGCGAGGGTCAAATCCTCGACAGTTTTACCATCGAAATAAGCGGAAAGGTGAACACGGTCATAAGCAGGGCGCGGCTCTTCACCAAAAACGGTGATATCGTAAGTACCAACACCTGCCTTTGCAACGAATTTTTCGCAGAATTTGTAGCCAACCATGCCGTTGCCGACGACAACAATTTTCTGTTTAGTCATTTTTAAAATCTTGAATTGTGAAAGAATCTCTGTTCCTGTTTTTCACAATTCAACGGAAGAAGCATTTTATGTAGTTTGGAATTTTTAATATCCCAATTGAAGCAACACTACATAAATTCTGATAGGGACTTTTGCAACTTTTGATAGGACAAAGGTACAACGTGATCTACTTAGTTTAAAAAATAAAATTACTCTGACAGCAAAAAAGGGCTATTCCAAACTATATTTTTTCGATTCAAAGAAACGGTTAAATTAATTTTGTAAAAATGATATTTTTAAAATAAAATAAACTGAAAGGCAAATATTCGTTTACGGAAAAAGGCTGTTTTTATCGTAAAAAACCGCTGTTCGTCGGTGCAGACATTTTTTTCTTTCAAAAACACATACTACTTTTGATTCAGAAATCACAATTCAGCGGTTTTAATTGAGATTTGAAATTAGAAAATAAGGCTTTATAAAACACGCAAAAGAGCGTCTTTCGGACTTGGTTTTCTATACTCAATTAAAAACGAAGCAATCAGTATTAGCAACAAGTGGGGACTTTTAGCATCACTGATTTTCAAAAAAAAACCTCGACAGCGAGTGGAGTCGCTTCGAGGTAGAATGTAAAGTAACCTTTTAATTATTTCACAATTCGCTGCAAAGAAAATGAATGGACATCAATTTTCAAAAGATACCCATTCATTCCCTTCATTTTGAGGCGTTAAAGTCTTGAATCAGACATCGAAACAGTGAAATAATGATGGAAACCAAACTCTAACACAGTTTTGGTTTCGACCTCGCAGTATGGCGACATACTGAGGGGGACAAATTTTATTGTCAAGAACAAACTTTTTTCAAGTCATACATTTAAAAAATCACTTTTATGGTTAAGAACAATTCTCCTTTGACGCGCCTCTCTATTTTCAAAATGGACAGTGTCCAAATGCGGACTTTTCACATTACGTGGCTGACATTTTTTGCCTGCTTTTTCGGCTGGTTCGGACTTGCACCATTAATGCCGACGATTCGTCAAGACTTAGGCTTGACAAAACCTCAAATTGGCAATATCATCATTGCCTCGGTCTCTGCAACCATCATCGCACGCCTATTTATAGGTCGCCTTTGCGATACTTGGGGACCACGAAAAACGTACACGACACTCTTGATACTTGGCTCAATTCCCGTTTTTTTAGTCGGTTTGGCTAATAGTTACGAGACTTTTCTACTGTTTCGCTTGGCTATTGGGGTCATTGGTGCGTCTTTCGTCATCACACAATATCATACGTCCGTCATGTTTGCACCCAATATCAAAGGCACGGCAAACGCTGTGGCTGGCGGTTGGGGCAACCTTGGCGGTGGTGTGACGAACATCGTGATGCCTATGATTTTTGCCTTGATTGTTGGTTTGGGCTACACCGCGCATGATGCTTGGCGTTTGGCAATGATTCTGCCTGGTACTTTGCTACTCGTTTGTGCTTTTCTTTATTATCGTTACACAGAAGACACACCCGAAGGCAATTTTGAAGACATCCGTCGCAACACCCCCTCAATAGAAAAGGCAAGTCCGCGCGAAGTATTGACAGACTGGCGTGTTTGGGCATTGGCTTTTGCTTATGCGATGTGTTTTGGTATGGAAATTACATTTGACAATGTCGCTGCCCTTCACTTTGTAGATACATTTCACCTTAATCAAGGCATGGCGGGCATTCTCGCAGGTTCATTCGGTATGATGAATTTGTTCGCTCGTGCTTTGGGTGGTATTTATGCTGATAGAATCGGTAAAAAATACGGTTTATCTGGAAAAGGTTACATTTTAGCGGCTTTCCTCGCCTTGGAAGGCATCGGATTAATGATGTTTTCGAGTGTTACAACCTCTTTAACTTTAGCCATCGTTTCTATGCTTTCGTTCGCCCTTTTCTTAAAAATGGCAAATGGCGCAACGTATGCCATTACGCCCTTTATCAATACTAAAAACATCGGTTTGGTCGCTGGCATCGTCGGTGCAGGTGGTAATATCGGCGGTATGGCTATGGGCTTTTTGTTCAAAAATCCAAACTTAGGTTATGGTACAGCTTTCTTTTATATCGGTTGTGCAGCAGTCGTTGTCGCTGCTATGATTGGTTTAACGAAATTCATAAAACCTGAAACAATTGCTCAACCAGTTAAGGAAATTGAATTAGAAGAAGAGTTAGAAGTGGCTGTTTAATCATTAAGTTAAAATTGCCTAATTCCCTTTTGACATGACAAAAGCGACATAATACGAAACTACCTTTTAATTAAAATAGGCTTAATAATTCAATATTCAATTTTATAAACAAAATTTATTTCTTAATTTATATTATACAAAAATATTTTATTCTTAATAATTATTTAAGAAAATATCTTTAACAAAATATTATTCTGTTTAAATAATATTAAAACTTTAAACAAGAATAACTTTCATTAAAAGTTATTCTTGTTTAAATCAACTAATAATTTTATGAAAATAATAAATAAAAATATCCATTTGCTTTTAACGCTAATACTTTTAAGTTGTATTGGAATACAAGCAAATGCGCAGTTATCTATATCTGCACAAATCCGTCCACGTGGTGAAATCCGCAACGGAGTAGGCACTTTGAAACTCAAAGATGCACCTTCCGCAGGTTTTATATCTCAACGTTCACGTTTGGGATTTAACTACAAAATGGACAAAGTGACCTTCGGCATGGCAATTCAAGACGTGCGGGTTTGGGGTCAAGACGCTTCGACAATCAGCACAGCCGATGGCGCAAAATTAGGTGTACACGAAGCATGGGCAGAAGTCAATTTATCCGACAGCATCGGTTTGTCGCTCAAATTGGGTCGTCAAGAATTGATGTACGACGATTCACGTTTACTAGGCAATCTCGATTGGTTGCAACAAGCTCGCCGCCACGATGCCGCTGTTTTAAAACTCAATAAAAACGGTTGGCAAGTAGATTTAGGCTTGGCATTCAACCAAAACACAGATGCTTTTGGTGTATCAGGCACGTTTTATACGGCTGGCAACACCCCTCAGTATCTCGCCAATTCAAAAGGGAATTTGATGACAATTCCAGGGGGTTTTGTACCTGTCAATGCGAAAGGTGTACCGACATTAGCGGGCAATCCTTCCACAAATGGCGGTGTTCAGATGTATAAAACGATGCAATATTTATACGCAGCAAAAAAATTCAAATCTGTAAAAGCTTCATTCTTATTATTTAAAGACGATTTTGCAAAATACCGTCTCGATACTTTAAAAGCAGCAGATGGTGGCATCGTCGCAGGTCGTCGCTATGATGTAACAGGCGTAAATAGCCGCATCACAGCAGGTGTTTTGCTCAACGGCACTTTCAAAAAAGGATTCAGCTATACGCTCGGCGGCTATTTGCAAGGTGGCAAAAACCGTGACGGTGCAGACCTTTCAGCATACAATGCAACCGCTTATTTAGGTTATACAAAAGGTAAATTTACAGTTGGTGCAGGTTACGAAATCGTTTCTGGCAATGATATGACCAATACAACAAATACAAAAGACAATAAATTTGACCCATTGTACGGTACGCCGCACAAGTTTTGGGGTCTCATGGACTTCTTTTATGTCGGAACCGGCGGCGTTGCAGCCGGTTTATCTGACCCATATTTGCGTTTCAAATATGCTGCAACATCAAAATTGACAATGGGTCTCGACGTACACAATTTCTCATTGGTCAACGATTTGCCTAATAAATATTCTGACGCAACAGGTAAAACGTTGGTAAACAAGCAATTAGGCAATGAATTTGATTTTATATTAAATTATGGCTTAAACAAATCAACGATGTTGGAATTTGGCTACTGCGTTTTGGCAGCGACCAACAGCCTTGAATATGTGAAATTAAGCACAACGGACAAAGCAGAACACACAGCGACTTGGGCATATTTGATGGTGAATATCAAACCTGAAATATTCTCTTCGGCAGCGAAAAAGTAAAGTATCGAACTTTGTATTTAGCAACACATTTTTTTATTTTATATTTTAACACATAGTCACATAGTACACATAGAAAAATATTGAAATGCTAAATCAATAAAACTATGTGTCCTATGTGTCTATGTGTTAAAAATAAAAAAATGTGTTGCTAAAAACATTGAGGTTTTTTTTTAACAAAGCATCACATCATAATTATCGTGTCAAAAAAAAATACATACAAAACGACTTGTTGCTACTGCGGTGTCGGCTGCGGCATGGTCGTAACGGACAATGGAAACGGCAAAATCACTGTTGAAGGTGACAAAGAGCACCCTTCCAATCGCGGTTTGTTGTGTTCAAAAGGCATGAACCTGCACTATACGGCGTGGGACAAAACGGACAGATTACTCTATCCCGAAATGCGTTGGCACAAAAATGCGCCACGTGAACGCGTCAGTTGGGA
>JAYSQG010000504.1:0-15961 GCA_043721685.1 Saprospiraceae bacterium
CAGATTCTTTCACTGCGTTCAGAATGACAAAAAAGGCGAACTTTAAAGGCATGACCCATGACAAGACTTTCCTTCCTTATTTGTTTTTTCTTTTTGTTAAAAACAACAACTCAAGCACAACAAGCCGTTGCGAGAGGTTCATCTGACGACCATATAAAAGGCGAAATTCTTTTTCAATTGAATGAAAATCAATCGTTTAAAGACTTTGCAAAAGAATTTTATAAAGACTTTTTCGATTTTGTTTATGTCTATTTTAATGACGTTTCAGAAAATCTAAATATCTATTCTTTTCGTTTTGACCCATCGGTTTATGATGAAAATGATATGTTGAAACGCCTTAAAAGCACCCCCTCAGTATCCGCCGCTCAATTCAACCATATTGTTGAAAATAGAAAAAATCCAAACGACCCGCAGTTTACTCAACAATGGTCTTTGGCAAAAATCAATGCTCCCGCATTATGGGACAAAACGACGGGCGGCACAACGGCTTGTGGCGACACAATTGTGATAGCTGTGATTGAACGTGGTTTTAATGACCGGCTCGCCGACGATTTGCAAGCCAATATTTGGCTCAATAAAGATGAAATTCCGAATAATAATGTAGACGACGACGGAGATGGTTATGTTGACGATTATAGAGGGGTGGCATTTGCCAGTGGAAAGGACAATCATGCGGCTTTGATGTCAGGCGTAACGGAGTTGGATATTCGGCATGGTGTCAGCGTAGCAGGTGTCATTGGGGCGGCGGGTAACAATGCAAAATTACTAACAGGAGTCAATTGGCAAGTCAAAATGATGCTTATAAGTGGTGTCACTAACGTGGGTGCTATCATACAGGCTTATGATTTTGTTTTGGCAAAACATAAATTATACAAAAGTTCAAACGGTAAAAAAGGGGCTTTTGTGCCTGTCACCAATTTCTCCGGCGGTTTTTCTAATTCAAGCCCTGCACAAAACCCGTTGCTGTGTGCGGTTTACGATTCGTTGGGTAAGTATGGTATTTTGAACTTCCTTGCTGTCGCAAATGATGATAATGATGTTGAAAAAATAGGTGATATGCCAACACTTTGCGCTAAGGAAAGCATGGTTGCGGTCACAGCATCTAACAAAGAGGACAGTCGTGCGGGATATGCTTATGGCAAAAAACAGGTTCATCTCGCTGCGCCTGGGCACGATGTTTTGATATTATCGTCTAATAATCAAACAGTTACGGATAACGGAACTTCGTTTGCTTCGCCTCTTGCGGCAGGTGCGGCGGCTTTGTTGTGGAGTATGCCTGAAGGCTATCTTTGTCAGTTGTCAAAAACGAATCCTATGGCAGCAATGAACGTTTTGAAAGGGGCGATACTGAGGGGGGTAGATGCGTCTTCCGATTTGTCAACTAAAACAATCTCTGGTGGCAGACTCAATGTTTATAATGCGTATCAACAGTTGCGGCGCAGTTTTGGACAACCGATTGGCGACTACGATATTTTGAAAATGTACCCAAGTCCCGTAGATAGAACGCTGAACGTTGTTTTTCAATTACCAGAAACTGTAACGGGTGATATATTGATTGTCAATGCTTTAGGTCAAAAAATGTATCAACGAAAGATAACGGACGCAGATTTGTTGGCGCAAAAAATCATTATTCCAACATATTTATATACGCCTGGTTTGTATTTTTTGACTTTTGCGACCAATAAATTTGAGGTAACAAAGAAATTCGTTGTTGCAAGACCTTGAAAGTGATAAGTGGGAACTGAAAAGTGAAAATGCCCCCCTCAGTATTTTCACTTTTCACTTCCCACTTATCTCTAAAAAATTTAACTTTACATCGTATCAAGCATATTGAATCAATAAAACGTATGAATCCATGAACCGAAACGATTTACAAATTACGACTCAATCCTCCTCTGGTAAATCGCCTTTTGCCTTTTGCATGTTGCTTTTTGCCTTTTGCACCTTGCCTTTTGCCCTTTTTTCTCAAGAAACGAAAGGCGGCATACCTCTCAGTATTTCTGAAAAAATAGAAACGCCCGAAGCTTTTGATGTGCCTCAACCCGATTGGGCGCGCATACGTGAGGATGACAAAGGAGCTGTTGGCAGCTTCCGTTTTGCAGTGCCGATTGCTGTGGATTTGAATATGAAAAATGCAGGTACTTGGCGCGACTTGCCCGATGGCAATCGCTTGTGGCAATGCCGAATTCGGTCAACGGATGCGTTGGGTTTGGCGTTGACTTTAGAGCATTTTGAGTTGCCAAAAGGTTCAAAACTTTACCTTTTAGCACCCGATGGGTCAAGCGTTAAAGGTGCTTACGATGCGGATAATAACCCCGAAAGTCGTAAATTGTTTATCGGTTTTGTACGTGGTCAAGAAGCCATTTTAGAGTATTTTGAACCTAAAAACGTAGCCAAAAAGGCTAATTTTACTATAAAAACCGTTTATCATGCTTACAATCAAGCTATGATGGGTGGTGTCGGTTTTGGCGCATCTGTGAGTTGTAATATCAATATAAATTGCCCAACAGCCGCGAATTGGCAAGCGCAAAAAAGAGGTGTTGTCCGCATCCTTGTTGTGACGGCGCAAGGCACGGGGTGGTGTAGTGGCTCATTGGTGAACAATACCCGAAATGACGGAAAGCCTTATATTTTGAGCGCTTATCATTGTGTGGATGGCTTCACACCTGATTACAGTCAGTGGACTTTTTTCTTTAATTATGAAAGCCCAAATTGCCAAAATCCACAATCAGAACCGATTAGTCGCTCGATTCAGGGTTGTATGAACCGTTCAGGTGCGCGGGAGACTGATTTTTTACTCCTCGAATTGAATTTCAGAATTGCCCTCGATGTCAATGCCCAATACCTCGGGTGGAATCGGGATTCGGCAACTTTACCGACTTCAACAGTGATGATTCATCATCCACAAGGCGATATTAAAAAATACAGCCGCGACAGCCGACCTGCGGTTGTTTACAATTCGTCAGTGTCTTGGAGTAACGGGGCTGTTTCGCCCTCTCGAAGCCATTTGAATGTTGTTTTTGATGAAGGAACGGCAGAACCTGGCGCTTCGGGTGCACCGATTTTTGACCAATTGGGGCGCATTGTTGGACAATTACATGGCGGCAGTTTGATAGATTCGTGTCGTGTCAGTTATATGCTAAGTGGTTGGTTTGCAAAGTCTTGGGATGGTAATGGCACGCCTTCGACACGTTTGAAAGACTGGCTCGACCCCCTCAGTACAGGCGTAAAAACGCTCGATGGAACAGCTGTTCCAACCACAACGATTGTCAGTGGTACGATAAAAACGTGGTGGAGTGACGTTATGGCGAATCAAAAAATCGTTATTGGCAATGACTCTACGACGACCAATGCTTCAGGTGTTTATACCTTTAACTATGTGCCTCTGAATACACAATTGAGCGTCAAACTCAGTCGCACCACAAATATGGATAATGGCGTAGATGCTGTTGATATGCTTTTGTTGCGCCGCAACTTATTAGGTCTCAATACGTTACGCATTGAGCAACAAATAGCCGCCGATGTGGATAGAAGCGGTGAATTAGATGCTGTCGATATGTTGTACATTCGCCGTTTTTTGTTAGGCATTATTCCGACGTTACCATCAGGCAAGTCGTGGTTTTTTTACCCTGAATCTACGATTCAAAACCCTAACTCGCCTTATGATTCGTTCAACGTATCGTTTAATGCTGCCACATTTAATTTTAATTTTATTGGAGTTAAAATAGGGGATATAGATGGGTCTGCCGACCCAAATCAATGATTTTTTAATCCTAAACGGCTTGCCTTATATCAGGTTATTTGAGAATTGTAAGACACTTACCCTTCTTTTTCCGTTAATTTCCTAATTTTGGCGGAATTTTAAAAAAAATTGCAATCAACAAAATCAAATCATAATTACGTGTTTACATTCTTTTCACATCTTGGTACCTATTTAATCATGCTGCGCACAGCCTTCTCGAGACCCGAGAAATGGCGTATGTATTGGATTGAAACAGCTCGACAAATGAACGATATCGGCGTAGGTTCGGTCATTATTGTCGCATTAGTCTCTGTTTTTGTTGGGGCAGTCGCCTCGGTTCAGTTCGCCTATCAGCTCAATGGGCAGTTAGTGCCGCGTTATTACATTGGCTATATTGTCCGCGATTTATGTATCATAGAGATGTCTCCGACGGTTTCCTGCCTTGTTTTAGCGGGTAAAGTCGGCTCAAATATGGCGGCTGAAATCGGTGGTATGCGACAAAAAGAGCATATTGATGCCATGGAAGTCATGGGTGTCAATACAGCGGCTTATCTCATTATGCCGAAGATAGTAGCTGCCCTTGTGATGATTCCTCTACTTGTTGCGTTGTCAGCGTTTTTAGGCATTTTAGGCGGCTATCTCGCAAGTGTACCCACAGAATTGCTGTCTCATGGCGATTATGTACGTGGTTTACGGTCATTTTTCGCGCCTTATAATGTATTCATTATGTTTGTAAAAGCGTTTGTCTATGCTTTTTTACTCACATCTATATCTTGTTATCAAGGTTATCATGTCAAAGGCGGCAGTGTTGAACTCGGACAGGCTTCCACAAATGCCGTCGTTTACAGCGATATTGGTATCTTATTGGCAGATTATATTATTACAATTGTTCTAACAAGTTAGTTGTCGGGGATTGGTTGATTGGTTGTCGGGGATTGGTTATTATCAACCAATCCCCAATAACCAATCAACCAATCCCCAATAACCATTAACCAGCTTCTAATGATTCGAGCAGAAAATATAACCAAGTCCTTCGGCGATCAGCAAGTGCTGAAAGGCATTTCTCTAATTTTCGAAGAAGGTAAAACCAACCTCATCATTGGGCGTTCAGGTGCGGGCAAAACTGTTTTGCTTAAATCGCTCATCGGACTCGTAAAGCCGACAACAGGCACAGTATGGTACGACGATATGAACTTTACAAACCTCGGTAAAGAGGAATTAAGGGCTGTCCGCATGCAAATCGGTATGCTTTTTCAAGGTTCTGCCCTGTTTGATTCTTTGTCGGTTGAGCAAAATATCCGTTTTCCATTGGATATGTTTACCAATATGACAGGTAAGGAAAAGTTAGCGCGTGTTAATTATTGCCTAGAAAGGGTGAATTTGACAGGTTCAAATAAAAAATTCCCTTCTGAATTGTCAGGCGGTATGCAAAAAAGGGTCGGCATTGCACGCGCCATTGTTTTGAGTCCAAAATATCTGTTTTGTGATGAACCCAACTCTGGGCTTGACCCTAAAACAGCAATGGTCATTGACGAATTAATTCGTTCTATTACGATTGAAAACAATATCACGACCGTTATTAATACCCACGATATGAACTCTGTGATGGAAATAGGTGACAATATTTGTTTTATTCACCTCGGTAAACTTGAATGGCAAGGCAATAAATCAGAGGTTTTAGAAAGTACAAATGAAGAATTGCAGTCGTTTATTTTTGCTTCACCGTTTCTACAACGTTTGCGGGATAGAGCTTTGGGGAGAGTCGTTTAGGTGTTTTAATGAAAAAACTGATAAAATACTGAGGGGGGGATTTAAGTCATCCGACCACCCACAAAATTCAAAATATCTTCGACATAATGCCGATTATTGGAAAGCCGCGGCACTTTATGTTGCCCCCCGTATTTACCTTTCGCTTTGAGCCAATTGTGGAACGTACCGCGAGGGACTAACCGCAGCCGCAGACGTTCCATAGCCATACCCTTAAAACGTTTGGCTTCGTAATCGGAGTTGATGCGTTGCAAATTGGAGTCTAAAAGGTTGTTAAATGTCTCTAAATCAGGCGGTTCGCGCTCAAACTCAATGAGCCATTCATGTCCACCCTTACTTTTTCCTTCAAAATAAATCGGTGCAACGGTGTATTCACTCACTTGCGCACCGACAAAAGCGCAGGTTTCGGCTAAGGCTTTATCTGTATTGGACACCATTACCTCTTCACCAAAAGCGTTGACAAATTGTTTTGTGCGCCCACTCACCTTAATTTTATAGGGATTTATAGACGTAAACATGACCGTATCACCTACAACATATCGCCATAAACCAGCATTTGTTGTAATGACGGGCGCGTAATGCCGCCCAACCTCAACTTCACTGAGGGGTATCGTAATCGGACGCGCAGACAGCCATTCACATTCGGGTATAAACTCGAAATAGATGCCATTTTGCAATAGAAGAAGCATATCACCTGCACCTAAATGACATTGCGTGGCGAAAAAGCCTTCGGAAGCGTTATAAATTTCCCAATAAACGAAGTCTTTTTTAGGAATCAGCTCTTGAAAAGTCTCTCTATAAGGTTCGAAACTGACACCGCCGTGGACATAAACCTCCAAATTAGGCCACACTTCAAGGATGTTTTTTTTGCCAGTCAACTCCAAAACACGACGCAACAATACCACAGTCCAAGTTGGTACACCACCGATACTGCGCATATCTTCTTTGATGAGTGCATGAGCCATGCGTTCAATCTTATCTTCAGTATTGGGCATGACGGCAATATCAAGACTTGGGGCATAAATATAGCTGCCAATGGCGGGTAAATGTTTAAGCATAATGGCAGAAACATCGCCAAATTGAGTCGTTGGAAATGGAGCGAAATGTTCGGTACTGCCACCCATAACAAGCATTTTTCCAGCAAAACCTGATGTTTCTGGACGATTATGATAAATCAATGCGCTCAAATCCCATGTGCCTTTGAGGTGGCAAGTCTTTAAATTCTGAATGGTAACAGGTATAAATTTAGATTTATCGTTGGTCGTACCACTTGATTTTGAGAACCACCGTACTTGACCTGGCCACAACACATCGCGCTCGCCGAGCATCATGCGGTTGATATAAGGTTTCAGCGATTCATAGTCTTGGATAGGCACGTTGCGGGCAAAATCTTGGGGGGTATGTATGTTTTTGAAATCATGCATTTTACCCCATTCAGTTGAGCGTGCATTGTGGATAAATTGACTCAAAAGACCCGATTGCACCTCGTGCGGGCGTGCCGAAAAGTAACGAATACGCCGCATCCGTTTCCGCAATACGTAACGCATTATATTATTGAGCCATGTTTTTTCCATCGTGTTGTTTTCTAAGTTAGCTGAACTTTCTGAGATGAAATTACGACGAGTTTTTGGGTAAACAAATTTTTTTTTTAGGTTTTGACAGTTTGTGGATACTGAGGGGGGACATTTTTCAATAACTTTTTTTATATTAATGATTTAAGTACTTGTTTTTTAATAAATTACAAAATTAAATTTATCGTAACTTATATTTCAATTGATTGTGATAAATGAATTAATTGACTATCAGACAATGCCTTTTATTGCTATTAAATGAATGAAATAATGCCCGTTGTATTTGAAATTTAGAAAATATGAAATACTGTACGTGCCTAAATTTTTTTGTACTTAAAGCATCAAAGTTCAGTTGACCGACATAAAAAAATAAGTTTTTGCTTGTAATAATTCAGTTTTTAAAAACAAAAATATAAATTTGTGATTCTACTGAAATAAAAATAACAATATTTACTCAACCAATAAAACAGTTTCCAAATGATCTCTGCTGACAATAAGCAACGAATCCTAAGTGTCGTCAATATTTTTGAAACAGGCACCCCTGATGGCGAATATGATGACATCAGCATCTTTAGCGATGGCAAAGGCAATACACGCCAAATCACTTTTGGTCGCAGCCAAACGACTGAACAAGGCAATTTGAAGCAACTCATTGAGTCTTATATCGCCAATAAAGGGATGTTTTCTAACGATTTAAAGCCTTATGTTGATAAAATCGGCGTTACGCCACTCGTTGATGACAAGGCGTTTATCGCTCTCCTCAAGCGTTCTGCACAAGAAGACGACATCATGGTTAAAACGCAAGATGCGTTTTTTGACAAAGTTTACTATCAACCCGCTTTGAAGTTTTTCACGGACAATGGATTTTCGTTCCCCCTCAGTATGCTCGTCATTTATGACAGCTACATTCACTCTGGACGGGTTCTCGATTTTCTACGCAAACGTTTCCCTGAATCACCGCCCTCTGGAGGTGGCGATGAAAAAGCATGGATTAAAGCATACGTCACAGCTCGTCACGAATGGTTGTCTGGAAAAGGCGAACCACTTAACAAAACAATTTACCGTACTGAAGTCTTTTTAACCGCTATTGCAGCAGGTGATTGGAATATCGGTTCGCCGTTGGTGGCTAATGGTACACGTTCACGTGGTTTAGATGATGATAATTCAGGTCTCATTGAAATCATACCAGTGCGTGGTTACAACCGTTGGGGTTTACGTCGCCGTTAAGACATTCAATTTGGGCTTGTGTAAAAAAAAAGAGCCATATTTTATTTTGTTAGAAGGCATTTATGTTCGGGGAACTTTTAAGGTTCCCCGAACATTGTGTCCGAAACAATAGAATATTTTGCATCAAAATTTTGGATCACTCTGTTTTTATGAAATCCGATAAAATCATTCTCCTCGGCGACCCACGCCTACACCTCGTTTCTCAACCGATTGAGAAAACAGAACTCGCTGATTTACAGCCCGTTATCACAGATTTACACGACATTTTGTTTGAATTTAAAGCACGTTTCGCTCACTATGGCGCATTCAGAGGTATTGCTGCACCACAAATTGGCGTGATGAAACGCTTGATTTATATGTACATCGACAAACCCGTTGTGTTCATCAATCCCGTTTTAGAAAATTTAAGCACAGAGAAAATGACGGTTTGGGACGATTGTATGTGTTTTCCAAATCTTTTGGTAAAGTTAGAACGCCATGAATCATGCACTATAAAATACCTCGATATGGATTGGAAATCGCAAGTCATGCACCTCAAAGGCAGTTTATCAGAATTGTTGCAACATGAATACGACCATTTAGATGGGGTGTTGTCAACACAGAGAGCGATTGATAATCAATCGTTTAGGTGGCGGAGATAAAAAAAGCCTTGAAAAATGTCTGTTTTCAAGGCTTTTTTGATGAAAATACTGAGGGGGTATTTTGCAGAATTTTACCACCGAATCAAAGCCGAACCCCACGTAAACCCGCTGCCAAACGCTGCCAAACAAACCAAATCACCTTTTTTGACCGCACCCGCTTCGTAGGCTTCGCACAAAGCAATCGGTACAGATGCCGCCGTTGTATTGCCATATTTTTGGATATTATTCCACACTTGATCGTCTCGCAAACCCATTTTGCGTTGTACAAATTGCGAAATGCGCAAATTGGCTTGATGTGGAATGAGCATATTGATATCGGCAGCTGTCAAACCGACTTCATTCAAGGCTTCCATTATCACTTCTGGAAATTTTTGAACGGCCATTTTGAACACAAACTGCCCTTCCATATTTGGATATGTTTGAGCATTATCCATCATGTGTTGTGTGAGGAACATGCCGCCATAAGTATCCTCATCAGGAAAACCGAAATCTATGGACTCACCCATCTTGTCAAAGTGATAACCACCGTGTGAACCAGGGTTTACGTAAGCCAATTTTTCAGCATGAGTACCATCTGAATGTAGTTTTGTGGTCAAAATACGGCTCTCGTCGTCAGAAGGTTGCACGATAACAGCGCCTGCACCGTCGCCAAAAATGACGGTCACATTGCGTCCACGTGTCGTAAAATCAAGCCCCATTGAGTGCATTTCAGCTCCCACGACCAAAATGTTTTTATACATACCCGTTTTCACAAATTGGTCGGCAATAGAAAGCGCATAAAGGAAACCCGAACATTGATTGCGAATATCCAAAGCACCAATTTCTGTCTTGGTAATGCCCATTTCACGTTGCAACAAAACACCACAACCTGGGAAATAATAGTCGGGACTAAGCGTAGCAAAAATGATAAAATCCACATCTTCTTTCTGAATACCAGCGCGTTCAATGGCAATTTCAGCCGCACGTGCGCCCATTGTCGTGGTCGTTTCCTTGTGTTTAGTACCGTAACGGCGTTCCTGAATGCCCGTGCGCTCTTGCACCCATCCGTCCGTCGTTTCCATAATTTGGGTTAAATCGTTGTTTGTTACAACTGTTTCGGGCAGGTATTTTCCGATGCCCGCTATTTTTGAATGACGCATTTTTCTTTTTAATTTTTAAATTTGATTAGTCAAAACGTGTAAAAATACTGGGGGGTAGCCATAATTCGGAAAATTAGTTAAGTTTCTATAAATAGAAAGGATATTTCTTTACTTTTGTTTCAAATAATAAAAAAAAAGTGCTTGTAAAAATCTGATTGTCAAGTATTTGCGATTTATCGAAAAAACGATTTTTCTTTTATCATTGAAACGCCTGGTTTTTAAATGAAAGAATTTGCTCAAAATATAACAGAACTCGTTGCCACAAACGAAATGGACAAAGCCTTAGCGACGATGTACAATTTACTGTCTGTTGCCGGGTCAGAACTCAAAAATGATGCGGTCATACTGAGGGGTCGTTTTAGCAAACTCAACAGTGATAAACGCAAAGGCATTATCACTATTTCAGATGAAACCCTTGAATTTAGCCGCATAACAAACGGAACGCTTGAAATTTTGGATGAAATGCTTCAAAATGAAGCGAAGTTTAATCCTTTTATCAACGATGTTAACGACTCTCTCGCGCGTGATACTAAGGACGAAATTGCGTTCGAAGAGTCCGTTTCTCGTAAATTATTGCCAGTTACAGATGCTCAAAAAGAAGCTCTTTTTCGCCGCATGGCTTATATAAAAGACATCAAACACGATATTCACGCTTTATGGTTCGACGATACGCCTGATTGTGAATTGAGTGAATTGCGCCTTATTTTGGCATTAGGCATCAAACTTGACCGTGCAGAGACACCCGAACGAGCAGAAAAATTGATAGATAATACGTCTTATGATTTTATCATTTCAGACATTTGGCAACAAGACAATCCCAAAGGCGGGATTGAGTTTTTCAACAATCAGATAGAAAAAGGCATTCGGATTCCGACCATTTTTTATATCACAAAATATGACGAAGCGAGAGGGACGCCGCCTTATGCCTTTGGTATCACAAACCGACCAAATGATTTGTTGCATTTGGTTATGGACATTATTGAAAGAAAATAACAAGTAAAAGGGAACTACATAACTCATTTTAAAACAAGATTTTATGACGAAAAACATGTAATAGCCCATTTTATGTCTTTAACCAATACGCGATTAAACTTAACAGCACCACAACGTCCAACGCTTTCCGTTATTTGGATTTATGCTTGCGGTCAACTCGGCTGGTCACTCGCCGCCTACGGTGTAGGCTCATTGTTGAGTTATTTTTATATGCCGCCCGAAGATGCTGAGGCAAGGGCAATTTTTCCCAATTTTCTACCTGCAATGTCCATTTTGGGCTTAACACTGCTCGGTCTTATCGGTTTCAGCGGCAGACTTTTCGATGCCTTTATTGACCCTTTTGTAGCCAATTGGTCAGATAAATTGCAGTCCAATTTCGGTAAACGTAAGATGTTCATGGCTATCGCTGCCTTACCGTTGGCTGCCTGTTCATACCTCATGTTTAATCCAATTACTGAGGGGGGGACTTCCGAAAATATTGTTTGGCTAACGACCACCGTTTTTGTTTTTTATATCAGTTTAGCCATGTATATGACTCCGTATGCCGCCTTGATTTCAGAACTCGGACATGTCGCTGCCGACCGTTTAAAAATATCAACTATTATTTCCATAACATGGGCTTTGGGCTTCTTAATTGGCAACACAACACCCGCTTTACAGGGCTTTTTTGAGTCAAAAGGAGACCCCTCAGTATGGGCGTTCCAAAAGACAGTGGGCATCTTTGCAGTCATTACTGCTGTCTTTTTGTTGATTCCAGTTTTCTTTTTAAATGAAAAAAAGTACGCTTTGCAAGGTGAATCACACGGCGATTTTTTTACTTCTATCAAGTCGGTTTTTAAAAATCAACCTTTTCGCTATTTTGCGTTTTCTTACCTTTTATATTGGCTGGCATTGACATTCATTCAGGCAGGTATTATTTTTTATGTTACTTTGTTATTGGGTTTAGACAAATCCAGTGCGACTGTTTTTGGCGTTGGTAGCTTCTTCACCAGCTTTCTTTTTTATCCTTTTATGAGTAAATTGGAAAATGGTTTTTCTAAGAAAAAAGTTATTTTAGCTGCTTTTTTGACGTTTATTCTCATTTTTGCTATCCTTTTATTGCCCATTTCAGGGACAATTCGGTTCTGGTTAGTAACCGTTTTAGCTGCTTTCCCATTAGCCGCATTTGGCATTTTGCCCAATACGATTGTTGCAGATATTGTGCATCAAAATGAAAAACTAACTGGACAGAATCAAGCGGGAATGTTCTACGGCGTGGCGGCTTTTATGATGAAAGTCGGTATTTCATTAGCAAATCTCATTTTCCCTTCGCTGTTAGTTTATGGTAAAAGTGTAGAGAATCCGACAGGAGTGCGGTTGACGATTGTGGCAGCTTTGGTGTTTTGTACGGCAGGTTTTTTAGTTTTTAGGAAGTATGAGGAGGCGTAGTAAACAAGACATAGTGTCGGGGTGATTGAGAATCACCCCGACACTATATTTAAACGCCAAATTGCGACAAATGATGGTTTAAATGCTTATAAAACATATTATTCCATTCCGTTTTAGTCAACTTCCCAAAAGAATGAGATTCTTTGTTATCAAATGCGTTTTCACCTAATCCTTGTGTTTTTTGAATATATTGAATCAAACGACCTTTTTCCGCTTCAAAAACCTTGTCTTCTTTGATGATAAATTGAGGTGCTGTCCGACTATTGTGTTTATAAGCCGTTTCGTTGACAACGGTGTTTTTCACAAATGCCTTGAGCATCAACCGCATCAACGTATTGGGTTTTGGATGTTTATTGTCATAAATCATCTCATAAGTCACGCAACAGTGCGCCAACATTTGAGCAACGCTCATGCTGCCCCATTTCGGTTGCGTTTGAGCGTTTAGGTTTTTGATTCTTTGGATAAAATCCGCAGAGACTTCTTTTGTAAAGATGTTTGGTAAAGCCATTTTGTATTTTTTATAAATAAAAATAAAATCTTATTCAAACCAACCCGCCACAATATCCGCCGTTTTGTCATCAAATTGACGACAAGTAAACTCATTGGTGCGTGGGTCATAATCGTATTCATCGCGCCAAAGGGTATGATTTTCAGCAAGTTCAATAATCGCATCACAAATTTCCAGCACATCTGCATCCGTCATAGTCGGGTGAATACTCATCCGAATCCAGCCTGGTTTATTGGACAAATCACCGTTTGTAATTTGTTGTGTCAAAATATCTGAAACGTCTTGATTGACTTCTAACAAATAATGTCCATAAGTGCCTGCACAAGAACAACCGCCACGTACTTGCACCCCAAATTTGTCATTCAATAATTTAACCCCTAAATTATAGTGCAAATTTTCAACATAAAAAGACACGACTCCGAGACGATGTTGATGTGCATCTGCTAAAACGTGTAATCCTTTTGTGTTTTTTAATTTATTGAAAATCAAAGCAATAAGATGCTCCTCACGTTTCATCATATTTTTAACACCCATTTCTTCTTTCAAACGGACGCATAAAGCCGTTTTTATGGTTTGCAAAAAAGGCGGCGTACCACCATCTTCACGGTCTTCGATATTGTCAATAAATTCATGTGCTGCCCATGGATTTGTCCATTTCACAGTGCCACCACCAGGATTATCAGGCACTCGATTATTGTACAAAGCCGCATTGAAAATAAGAATACCCGCCGTGCCAGGACCACCGAGAAATTTATGCGGCGAAAAGTAAATCGCATCTAAAAAACCATCGGGATACTGAGGGGGGTGCATATCTATCGCCACATAAGGCGCAGAACATGCAAAATCTACAAAACACAATCCGCCCGCGCGGTGCATCATCGTCGAGATGTCGTGATAGGGCGTTTGAATGCCCGTCACATTCGAGCAGGCCGTGACGGCAGCCACTTTTATCAAGCGATTTTGATATTTTTCTAACAAAAAAGCCAAATTGTCCAAATCAACCAATCCCTCAGTATCTGGGGCAATCACCTCAACATCACATATCGTTTCCAGCCAAGACGTTTGATTGGAGTGGTGTTCCATGTGCGTCACAAACACGATGGGACGGTCTTCGGAGTTGATTGGGAAGCTACTCCGCAATTTTTCAGGTATTTTTAAGCCCAAAATGCGTTGAAATTTGTTGATAACACCCGTCATACCCGAGCCGTAACTGATGATACAATCCGTTGCGCCAGCATTCACATGCTCCTTGATGATTTGCCGAGCTTTGTGGTAAGCGAGCGTCATCGCCGTTCCAGTAACAGACGTTTCTGTATGCGTATTGGCGACAAAAGGACCAAATTCGTTCAATAATTTGTCCTCAATCGGGCGATAAAGCCGTCCGCTTGCTGTCCAATCGGCATAAATAATACGTTTTTTACCTGTTGGAGACTGGAAATATTGATGCTGTCCGACAATGTTTTCGCGGAAAGGGGCAAAATATTCTTCAAGAACGGCTACCTGTGCGTTGGTTTGGTGTGATATGGTTGTGGCTTTCATGGGGGTAAAATTAGGGATTTGGACAAAGAAAATGACCTTTTAATGTATTCTTTTCTTTCTGCAAAATAAAATCCCTCAATATCAAGCTGATACTGAGGGGTCGTTTTATCTCATTTTTCATTACACGACTTCTGTTTAATATATGAAATTATTGATTGTTTTTTATCTTTGCAAAAGAAAAATAATTTAATAATAATTTCAATAAATTGAATTATGTATGAAAAAGATACAGTAATTCCTAAAATTGTTCCAACCAAAGCATCTGGTTGGCATGAGGCTTCTGGAGAAGAATCTAAGTCTGGGTATAAATCATTGAATAGCTACGATAAAGGCTTCATACCTGGATATGAAAATCAAAATGATAGGCGTGAACGCAATAAACAAGCTGAATTTGAACAATGGATTACTTGGGGCGGTATTTTGCTTTTAGGTATAATAATTTTTGTTTTTGTAAAAAATGTTCTTATTAATCCAATGACAAAGCAAAATAATTATCGTTTTCCTGATGTAATCGTTAGAAAATCAGATAATATAGAACTGCGCCTTGTTAACGAAAATAGTAATAGTGGTACTTATGAGTATAAAACAGAGGATTCATCGGGTTCTATAACTATCAATAAGTCGGATATAAAATTTCAAACGAGGTTTTATTCAAACCTTGAAACCGTTTAAAACAGCAATAAAAAGCCCCCTCAATATCCGAAAATACTGAGGAGGCTTTTTATTTTAAAAATCGTATTCTACACAACGATATTTATCATCCGTCCTGGAACAACGATAATTTTTTTAATATCGCCACCATTTATCCATTTTTGTACAACTTCCATATCTGGTACTGCTGCTTCAATGATTTCTTTACTCGTTCCTGTCGGAAAAGTGGCTTCACCCCTCTTTTTGCCATTGATTGAAATTGGATACAAAACTTCGTCTGATTTCAAATATTCCTCATTCGCCATAGGAAAAGAAGCGTCAAATACTGACGGGGTATTGCCCAATTGTTCCCATGCCTCTTCTGCGATAAATGGTGCAAAAGGGGCAAGTAAAATCGTCAATTCGTTCAAAATCAAACGTTTATGACACTTCATTGACTTTAATTCGTTGACACAAACCATATAGGCAGAGACGCAGGTGTTGAAACCAAATTTTTCAATATCTTCATTCACTTTTTTAATAGCTGTATGCAAAACCTTTAATTCCTCTTTCGTCGCCTCTCCATCTGTAACTAAAAATTTGCCACTCATATTGTCGTAAAACAAACTCCAAAACTTACGCAAAAAGCTCGATACACCAGTGATACTCGTTGTTGACCAAGGTTTTGAATCAGTAATTGGTCCTAAAAACATCTCGTACATACGGAAGCAGTCTGCGCCATATTTGTCAACCATATCATCAGGATTGACAACGTT
>JAYSQG010000505.1:0-5534 GCA_043721685.1 Saprospiraceae bacterium
GCAATTTGCCACGATGAATGGAGACGGTGCCGTTGCCAAAACGTTTAATAATTTTTGAAAAATCGACTTTTGACAACACTTCGCCGTGATGATTGGCTATGCAAACGGAATCCAAAACGTTTCCTGCGGCTTTGATTTGTTGAGCGATGCCGAGGCGTTCATAAATAGTCATGGCATTGGCGGCAAGTAATATACCTGCGCCTATGGCGTAAATTTCAGGCGCGGCTTCATAGACGGTTATGTCTGTAAATCCTTTTCTTTGCAGAGCGATTGCGGTTGTGAGTCCGCCGATGCCGCCGCCGATGATGGCTATTTTCATTTTTTTTTTGCTGCAAATTTCACGAATTAAACGAATTCGTAGGTAGAAGTTTTAAATCTATTCATGTTAATACTGAAATTCAAATTCACTAAAAAATTAAAAATCAATAACTTATGTTCAAAAAAACATTGTCCGACATACCGAGTTTTATTGCTGGCGATAAAACGATTATTAAAGAATTTGTACATCCTAAAAACGATGCGGTGGATGTAAATTATAGTTTGGCTCATGCGATTGTAGAAGTCGGTCAGGCAAGCGAACCGCATATTTTGACAAAAAGCAGTGAATTGTATGTCATTTTAGAAGGCAAAGGCGAGCTTTTTATCGAAAATGAGTCGGCGATACTGAGGGGGGGCGATGCGGCTCTGGTTCCTGCGGGTGCGCGGCAATGGATTCGGAATGTAGGCGATGTGGCTTTGGTGTTTTATGTGATTGTATCGCCGCCGTGGAGTGAAGCGGAGGAAATTGTGTTTGAAAAATGAATAACGAATAATAACTGTGTACGATTATTATTGAACATGTAAAACTATTTTTACGACTTGTAAATCTATTTTTGAACATGTAAATCTATTTTTATGACTTGTAAATCTATTTTGAAACATGTAAATCTATTTTTACGACTTGTAAATCTATTTTTGAACGTGGAAATCTATTTTTACGACTTGTAAATCTATTTTGAACGTGGAAATCTATTTTTACGACTTGTAAATCTATTTTGAAACGTGGAAGAGTGTGTAAAGAATTTCTGTATCTGATATCTGTACTTAAAACAGCGAGGGGTCTTGCCGCTGATATCGGAAGACCCCTCAGTATTTTTACCAAGAATTGGGTGTAGCCCAATTAAAAAAAAAATCACCCTATTGCATTTTGCTATGTCCGTATCCAAATTACCGATTCGTATAGAAAGTCATACCTGGTGCGGGTGTACCCGTTTTGCCTGTGACACCCCTTGCATAAATGGTATAAGTACGTCCTTTTGACCATGTGCCAATGGAAGAACCGATACCCGGATAAGCTGTTGTTGAGCCTGATTTACGAATGAAAAAGCTATCAGGGATATTACCTTGATTGATTGTAAAAGCGGTTGCTTTTCCGAAAGTAACGCCTGAAAACATGACTTTTGAGTCAATTTTGCGCACCAATTCAAGGGTATCTTTGACTTTTGCTGTTAAGCCATGAACAAAACGAATACGTGCCAAGGTGTCCTCTTTCACAGCTTCAACATCGTCTTCTGTCACAAAAGCCGTTTGTGTTGGCAGTGTGTCATTCAGAAAGACCGTATAATATTTGTTGTCGGCTGTCGTGACTTTGCCGCCTAAAATAAGTGATGCATCTGTTCCATTCACAAATTCATAGCTCACATCTCCTGCTGGGAATACGGCATAACCGACATTTGGAAACGTGCCGTTGTAGCCCAAATTTGTTCCTGTAACGAGTTTGCCGCCAACTTTGACGCTAACACTTGGGCAATTAGAACAGGTTTGAACGAACTTGACACGTGCGCCTTTGGCTTCTGCGCCAAGACCTTCGATTTTATATTTATCGCCACAAGCCGCAACTAATACTATCAGAAGTAGAGTGAGCGCAGCAAAGGCAGTTTGTTTTATTTTCATTATATCTTGATTTAGATGTTTTAAAATAAAGCCTAAATAATTGATTTTTAATACATTATGGCTTAGTAAACCACAGCTCTGTTGTATGGAAATCCCCTTTATCGCCACCGATTTTTTTCAATGCATCTAAGTTCCAGATATACTCTGAATTATAGCGTGGGCGAACACGATAGGCAGGTTTTCCAAGATTAGCCGTTGCAAAAGTCGTTGGTAATTTAAAGCCTGAATAAACAGGTTGACCTTTGAACATATCCGCACCATAGTGGAAGCGGCGCAAATCGTTCCAAGTTTCAATCAATCCCCAACCCCAAAGAGCGATGTATTTTTGAGACATGACTCTGTCCATTGTCAAGCTGTCCGCAACAGTGGGAACGAGTCGTGTGTCTGCCATAAGCGCTGTTTTTTGAGTAGCGGTTATAGGTGTAATCAAGTTTGAACTACCCAAATTTGCATAAGCCGTTGTGAAATCTACGTGTGCGCTTATGGCGTTTTTGTAAGCTGTCAATGCTGTTACTTTATCGTTTTTCCGTAAAGCAGCTTCTGCTTTGATAAACTGAATTTCAGAATAGGTCATCATGGGGTATTTTGCCAAATCGTGGAACAAATAACGTCCTTTGACCCCTGCATTGGCAGAAACAGCGGCTGTTGCGGGTGTACCTGCTGTCGTATAAGCCGTATAAGTACCCCAAAGATTCGGCACATTGCTGGCAGCTGTGGTATTATTGGTTGCACCACGTACAATCGTATCTGTTGCAGAAGGCGCTAACATCAACCGCAAACGTGGGTCACGTGCACCTAACATAACTGGATTTGTACCATCAAGTAAACTGACAATATAGGCAGATTGACGAAAAAGTGCCACATTATTACGCAATGTGCCTAAGAAATTGGCATCATCGGAGACAGAACCCAAGAACGGTGCGAGCGCATTGTCGTTATTATCTGCTAACGAAGCATCGCATAAAGCAATCACTTTGTCCGCATCATAAGTTGATTTATTGGTCAAACGATGGGCATTACGTGCCTTCAAGCCATTGATAAACTTCTTCCATTTTGTCATATCGCCTGCATAGAACTGGTCTGCGGCTGCTAAATTCGGGTCTGTCGTACCTTTTAAATCTACTTGTGTCAATGCTAAATCGCAGAGACGATCTACTTCTTTATAGATGTCTTCTTGCGAGTCATAGTTAAAAGTATTGAGCGACGAGTCCCAAGCTTGTTTCAAAATAGCATCACCATAGACATCTGCAACGGCTTGCCAACCCCATGCGCGGAGTGCGTAGCCAATCGCGATATACTGGGGGATGTTACGAGCCGTGGCATCGGCAATCATCAAGTCAACGTTTTTGCCAATTGCCCAATAGTGTTGCCGCCACACTTCGCCACAGTTGTCGCTGCTTGCGTCAAAACCATGTAAATCCCATGTGTTGCCAGCTGAATTTTGGAAATACCACTGGTTGTATTTGGCAATATAACGAGAATCGAAATGGATTGCCCTCGCCGCATTCTGAATCATCGGCGGTAGTAAAGCATGGGCGGGTGCTGTTTGCGGCACGTTTGGATTTTGGTTGACATCCAAATAGTCGTTGCAACTTGTTGTTAGAGTTGCTGCAAAAGCAATAATGAAAAAATATTTTAAAAATTTCATTTTTATATTGTTTTACCCCCCTTAGTATAGGTTTTGGGTTTTGAGTGTTACTCAAAACCCAAAACTCAAAACCTATACTGAGGGGTATGATTTATGATAAATTTTAGAACGCAACACTTAAACCAAAACTGAAAACACGTGGTGTTGACAATGTACCATAGTCGAAACCTGTGCCACCAACACCACCTGTACCTGGCGTGACACCATTGACATTCGGGTCAGCTCCAGAGTAGTTTGTGATGAGTAACAAATCCGTTCCCGCAACATAAAGTTGTGCACTTTTGAACGATTTTGTTCTTTTTAGCCACTCTTGTGGCACTGTCCAACTCAAACGTGCATCTTTGATACGGAACCAGTTGATGTCTTTTTCAATAAATGATTCCTCTGCAAATTGTGTGCGATAGTACTCGTTGTTGTAGTAAGGTATGACTTGAATTGTGTTGATAGTCGGATTGTCCGTTTCTTGTTTGCCATCAGACAAGACACCTTGAACAACTCTTGGTGTTTCACGGTCAGATTGGTTTGGATGTAAGCCCAAAATCCACATATATAAAGCATTACCGTTGTAGATGTCACCGCCTTTGCGAATATCTAAGGCAACAGACAGACTCAATGATTTGAATCTGAAACGATTGATAATACCCAAAGTAAAGTCAGGTTGACGGTCACCAATTCTCGTAAAGGTTAGGTCTTTAAGCGGTAAACCAGAAGCAGGATCAATCAAAACTTGACCTTTTGTGTTACGAGCATACGTGTGACCCGCCAAAGTTGTCATAGAGTAATTGTCATTATCGTTTTTGTTACGGAAAACGCTTGACCGGACATTGCCAAACAGCCAGGTATCTGACACATAAAACTCGGGAATGTCGGCAGGGAAATCAACGATACGCGTCCGTCCTTTGTAGAAATTGAACAAAGTACTCCATTCAAAATCTTTCTTTTTGACAGGAACGATGGTCAATTGTGCCTCAATTCCTTCTGCTGACGATGTGCCACCATTGAAGTTTTGAAGGACATAGCCTGTACCATAACTCAAGCGGACAAGGCGCATGATTTGGTCAGAGTTGATTTGGTTAAAGTAAGTTACTTCTAAACCAATACGGTTTTTGAAGAAATTCAATTCTGTACCAACGGAGTAAGATTTAATGATTTCAGGTCTCAAATTGGGGCTATTGCCCGTAAAACCTAAGGCATAACCCGCACCTGTTGTCAATTGTGGTGCTAAATCTGATTTTAAGCTATAAGGCGGAACGTCACGTCCGGAACCTGCCAAACCAAAGCGCAATTTACCGAAATCAAGCCATTTCACATCTTTCAATAATTCGCTGAATACGAAACTGACATTTGCGCCTGGATAAACAAATGAATTGTTCGGCGGATTTAATGTTGAAGTGCGGTCATTACGAATGGATGCTGTTAGAGTCAAAAACTTGTCATAATCAAATGTTGCTTCTGCAAAAAAACCAACGCTCCGACGTGTTGAAAACGATTGCTTATTACGCATTGTCGTCGGATATGTATTGTTGATACTATTCAATTCAGGAATGACCAATTGTGTACCACGTTGTGAAGCCGCATTATACCTTTGTTCGTCAAGCGAAGAACCCATACGCAAAGTCGTATTCAATTTACCAAACCCTTTTGACAATGTTAATAACCCTGTACCATTCAAGACACGCGAGTTATTGACATAGTTTTCAATAATGCCTCTGTCGGCAGTCGGTGTTATTGTTGATTCGGGATGAATAAAATAATTGCCTTCTGCTGTCGAGAAGTCATAGCCCCCCCTCAGTGTGACACTCAACCAATCCAAAGGTTTATAGGACAAACCGATATTGCCATAAGCACGGTCAATGAGGTCAGATGTTTTATTTTTTGAAATGGTAAAATTCGGATTATCCGTCTCCGTATCGTTACCCGCAGAGGTAATACGACGACGAGAACCATCTGGATT
>JAYSQG010000506.1:0-22237 GCA_043721685.1 Saprospiraceae bacterium
CGCCAATGCTGCGCTGAATAGATTGGAAACGGAATTGCAAGAGAAAGTGGTTTCTACGGCTAATTTTTTAAATTTGGTTGAAAATAAGGATAAAACAAACGAATTGGAGGAAGGTGAAAAGGAATAAGTGCCATTTTTAAGTCAATAATTCGCCCCAAAACGGCATTTTGCTTTGAGTGGCTTCAAAGAAATTAACTTTGCACCTCATTTAACATCTTTGTACTTAAAATCCAATAATCTTAATATCTAAAACATGCTCATTCGTCCTCGTATCCTCCGCCGCAGCGATGCGGTGCGCCGTTTAGTTCAAGAAACATGGCTCACACCCGATGATTTTATTGTACCCTTATTCATTGATGAAGGCGAAAATTTTCATGAAGAAATCGCTTCAATGCCCAATTATTACCGACGTTCCCTTGATTTGACCATCAAAGAAGTCAAAGAATTGTGGGCAATGGGTTTGCGAACGGTTCTCCTTTTTGTGAAAGTTCCCGACCATTTGAAAGACAATTTGGGCAAAGAAGCCCTCAATAGGGATGGATTGATGCAACGCGCGATTCGTGCCATAAAAGACGCTGTGCCTGATATGTGTGTGATGACGGACGTTGCCCTTGACCCATATTCAAGCTACGGACACGATGGCATTGTCGAAAATTTTGAAATTGTCAACGATAAAAGTGTTGAAGTTTTGGCACAAATGTCAGTTTCTCATGCTTTGGCGGGTGCCGATTTTGTTGCGCCAAGCGATATGATGGACGGACGTATTGGTGCGATTCGTCGGGCTTTGGAAGGGGGGAATTTACATAAAACAGGCATTTTAGCGTATTCTGCTAAGTATGCGTCTTGTTTTTATGGGCCTTTTCGTGATGCGCTTGATTCTGCGCCAGGCTTTGGCGATAAAAAATCGTATCAAATGAATCCAGCGAATCGTTTGGAAGCGATTCGTGAAGTGCAACTCGATATTACTGAGGGGGCGGATATGGTGATGGTTAAACCCGCTTTGTCGTACCTCGATATTATCAGAGAAGTAAAAAACACCGTTCACGTGCCTGTCGCTGCCTATCAGGTGTCGGGCGAATATGCGATGGTGAAAGCGGCTGCCAAAATGGGTTGGCTCGATGAAGACCGTGCTAAAATGGAAATTTTAACCTCCATCAAAAGGGCAGGGGCTGATGTGATAGCGACTTATTTTGCAAAAGATGCGGTTAGGCTTTTAGGGTGACACGAATTTCACGGATTACACGAATTTATATTGATTAGATTCGTGTAATCCTAAATGAAATTTGTTTAAAACGACCCCTCAGTATTTTCCTTACTTAGGATGCTCACCAACTTTGAATAAGACTGTTCTAAGATTCACAACACTCACCCTATTCAATTTTAACCTTTCAACCGTTGCACGACCAGTTGGCGAAATGCCAATGATTAAAGTGAAGTTTTCATTCCAACGAAAATGGTCAAACCAAACATCTTTTCGTGGATTGTATAAAGGCACACGTTGAACTGTTCCAGGGTCAATAGCAGAGATGGCACCAGATTTATATCCATTACAACCCGAACAAGCCAATGCCAAATTGTCTAATATATCTGAACCGCCTTGTGAAGTTGCGATAATATGGTCTCCTTCAAATGGGTCGGGACTGAAATATTCTTGTGAAAGACAATATTCACAAAGAAATCGTGCCCTTGCTTTCAGGACAAGTCGCATCTTTTTATTCATGATTTACAGCCAATCCCAATTGTTCCATCAATACACGAATCGGGACATGACGCATTTGAGACAATTCGGCAAGTACACCGACACGTTTGGCGTTTGCTATTTCAATTTCCTCGATAAGGCTTAAAAATTGTTCTTGTTCTTGTTCTGTTAAGCCTTCTTTTTTGTGTTTTTCTTTAAGATTTACATACAATCCCCAATTTTCAGAGGGAATATCCAAATTAACTTGTTGTAATAGTTGAGCTTCACGTTCTGAAACGGTTGGTTGAGGAGTAGGCGTATTTGGAAAAGTATTTTCTAAAAATTGGCTGATAAACTGATTTAATGCCATGCCTTTATTGCTCGCTTTTTCTCGCAACCGCGTTTCAAGAGACGGATTTATTTGAATTTGGATGGACATGACTGCTTTGTTATAATTGTGAAATAAGAACAAAAATAGGCTTTTTTATGGAAACTATAATTAAAACTGTTAAAAATCACCCGCTCAGTATTTCCCCTCAAAACAAGGTGTTAACCTTTGAAAAAATCTAAATCCGCATGAAAAATCTTCGTTTTCACCTCATTTAGTCCTCCCAAAATGCGCCAAAAACTGCCAATAAAAAAAACTATGCCCGCTATATGACTATCTGTTAGAATATTTAACTAACTTGCCACCGAAATGAAGCGAATCATCGTCATATTACTCACTTTCCAAATCCTTTCTGGCAATGTCCTATTGCCAGAATTGGCTAAGGTGCCGCAATTGATACATCATTTCAATGAGCATCAGCGTGAAAATACGACGCTCGATTTCTTTTCTTTTCTCAAAATGCACTATGCCGATCCCGAACATCAACGCAAAGATGCGTCGAGGCATGGTTCTTTACCGCTTAAAACAGTCACATCGGCTCATGCCGAAACCGTTGTTTTGTCTGAAATGACCCCCTCAGTATTTGTCGCTGAAAAGGTTGTAGTTTTTGAAAATTCTATCCTTCCTGCTACCGAAAATTTGTTTTTCGATGCCAAAATCTGCTTTTCTGTTTTCCAACCACCACGAGTTTAGTTATTCGTTACTCGTTATTGGTTATTCGTGTATTCGTCGGCTCATTGTAGCTAAACGAAGGACGCACACGTATGACCAATAACCAATAAACCAATTCGAATAACTATTAACGAAAAAAGATGATTCAAAATATCATTCGGTTTAGCCTGAACAATAAGGTTATTATCGGTGCATTGATTGTTGCCCTCATCGGTTGGGGAGCGATTTCGTTGCAAAAATTACCACTCGATGCCATTCCCGACGTGACGAGTAACCAAGTCAATGTCGTGACGATTGCGCCTAATCTTGCGCCTGTCGAGATGGAGCAATTTGTCACCTATCCTGTGGAAATGGCTTTGGCAAATATTCAAGGATTGACCGAAATTCGCTCGGTGTCGCAGTTCGGTTTGAGCTTGATTACGCTCGAATTTAAGGAACATATTGACCTTTATTGGGCACGCAACCAAATCAATGAACGGCTGCAAACGGTCAAAGAGGAAATCCCAAAAGGCTTTGGTTCGCCTCAGTTAATGCCCGTAACAACAGGTTTGGGCGAGGTTTTTCAATATTCAATCCAACCAACTGACAAAAATGACACGTCTTGGTCGCTTTTGAAATTGCGTGAAATTCAGGATTGGATTGTCAAACGGCAACTGCTCGGTACTGAGGGGGTCGCCGAAGTATCGAGTTTTGGCGGTCATTTGAAACAGTATCATGTACGCGTCAAACCCGATATGTTGAAAGCCACAGGCGTGACACTGCAAAATGTTTTTACTGCAATTGAGTCAGGAAATGCCAATACAGGTGCGGCATATATCGAAAAAAACAACCAGTCGTACTACATTCGGGGAATTGGTTTAGCGACTTCAAAAGCGGATTTGGAGAACATTTTCATCAAATCAAATGGTGGTGTGCCTGTCGCTGTGCGTGATGTGGCGACGATAGAAGAAGGTTATGCTGTCCGTTTTGGTGCTTTGACAAACGACAAAACGGAAACCGTTGGCGGCATTATTTTGATGCTCAAAGGTGAAAACAGCCGTCAAGTTGTCCTCAATGTCAAGGAAAGATTGAAACAAATCGAGAAAAATCTGCCAAAAGGCTTAGAAATCAAAGCCTTTATTGACCGCGAAAGCCTTATCGAAAGGACGATAGCAACGGTTGCTAAAAACCTCATTGAAGGCGGCATCATCGTCATTTTGGTTTTGGTGTTGTTGCTCGGTCACTTGCGGGCGGGCTTGATTATCGCTTCGGTCATTCCGTTGGCGATGCTTTTTACGGTGGGTTGCATGGTCGCCTTTAATGTGTCAGGTAACCTCATGTCGCTCGGTGCGATTGACTTTGGTTTGATTGTGGACGGCGCAGTCATCATTGTCGAAAATGTGATTCGAAGGCTTTCGATGAAAAATACTGTTGAGGGTGATTCAAAAGACACGACCATTTTCAAAGCGACAAAAGAAATCATGCAAAGTGCTGTTTTCGGTTCAATCATCATCATGTTGGTTTACGTGCCTTTGTTGTTATTGGAAGGAATCGAAGGCAAAATGTTCAAACCGATGGCTTTGACCGTCATTTTTGCGCTCATGGGTGCATTGATTTTGTCGTTGACTTATGTACCTGTCATGGCTTCATTATTTATGAAAAAAGAGGCTGTGCATAAAGAAACGTTTGCCGATAGGCTCATGAATTTTTTCATAAAAATATATAAACCTGTATTAATCAAGGCATTGCGTTTTAGAAAAACGATAATTGGTGGCAGTATCGCTCTTTTAGTTGTTGCTTTTTTATTATTTCAAAAAATGGGTGGTGAGTTCATTCCGCAATTAGATGAAGGCGATTTTGTGGTTCAATTGACGATGATGCCAGGAACTTCGCTGACGCAAATGGTGGAGATGAGTAAAAGCGTTGGGACGTTGGTCAAAAAAGAATTTCCAAACGAAATCCTTGAAACAACTGGCAAAATTGGTACTGCCGAAGTGCCGACTGACCCGATGAGTGTAGAAGAAATGGACTTAATTTTGACGATGAATGATCGCGACAAATGGCAACGTTGTCATGGACGTGCCGATTTTGAAGCGCAATTAGATGCTGTTTTGAAGACAGCGGTTGGCGTGACATCAAGTATTCAACAGCCTATTTCCATGCGTTTCAATGAGTTGATGACGGGCGCAAAAACCGATGTCATTGTCAAAGTATTGGGAGCTGACCTTGATAAATTGGCAGATGTGGCGAACGATATTCTCAAAAAAATCAAAAATACTGAGGGGGTCGCTGACCCGTATGTTGCGAAGGCGGAAGGTATGCCGCAGCTTTTTGTCACCTACAAACGCGATACTTTGGTGCGTTTTGGCGTTTCGATTGATGAAGTGGGCAGCGTTTTGCGCATGGCTTTGGCAGGTGAAAAAGCAGGTGTTATGTATGAGGAAAGCCGCCGTTTTGATATTGTTGTAAAATTGCAAACCATTGATAATCAGAAACTTGATGACATTGGCAGCCTTTTAGTGACGACTGAAAACGGTACCCAAATACCGCTCCGTATGCTCGCAGATATCGAAATCAAAACAGCACCAATGGCTGTAAATCGTGAAAATGGCGAGCGTTCGGTCAATGTCAATCTCAATATCAGAGGGCGGGACGTAGCGACAACGGTTGCCGATATTCAGCACATTGTGGATACAAAAGTGAAGTTGCCACAAGGTTATCGCATCTCTTACGGAGGTCAATTTGAGAATCTTGAAAATGCTCGGAAACGCCTTCTTTTAGTCGTTCCAGCGGCTTTATTGATGATTTTATTGCTGCTTTATTTGTCGTTTGGCACTTTGAAAGAAAGCCTTTTGATTTTTACAGCGATACCTTTTGCGGCTGTCGGTGGCGTTTTTGCTTTGGTACTGAGGGGTATGCCGTTCAGTATTTCGGCGGGTGTGGGCTTCATTGCCTTGTTTGGTGTGGCAGTTTTGAACGGTATGGTGCTGATTGGTTACTTCAAACAGTTACATTTGGAAGGGCGCAGCAATCTGAATAGCCGCATACTGAGGGGAGCAATTGACCGCTTCCGTCCTGTTATTATGACCGCAACGGTGGCTTCTTTGGGCTTTTTGCCGATGGCTTTGGCGGCGGGTGCGGGTGCAGAGGTTCAGAAGCCTTTGGCAACGGTTGTGATTGGTGGTTTGATAACTTCTACCTTGTTGACCTTGATTTTATTGCCTGTTTTGTATGCGATTTTTGTTGGGAAAAAGCAACGCGTTCATTTGCCTAAAAAAGGCGTTGTTACGTTGTTGTTGCTGTCTTGTTTTTTACCCAAAATGGCTTTTTCCCAAAGCCTAACAGAGCAAGAAGCCGTGTCATTAGCGGTTAAAAATCATCCTTTGATTCAAAAAAATCAGACGCAAATTGCTCATGCCAAACAGCTTGTGCCAACTGCTAAAACCATAGGCACAACGGAATTTTATGCCGAAACACCACAGTTTTTAATGGGTCCTGACAATGTGCCGATTTGGACAGTTTTGGGCGCACAACAATCGTTTTTGTCGCCAAAAGTGTATAAACAGCACGAAAAAATGTTGCAACAACAAGTCAAATTGAGTGAATCGGAAATGGCTGTTAGTGTGCATGACATCGAACATCAAGCAAGGGTTTTGTATCAAAATTGCTTGTTTTTGCAAAGAAAAATCGTTTATGCACTTGAGCAAGACAGCATTTTCAAGGAGTTTAATCGAGTGGCAGAAGTGGAGTTTCGGGTCGGTAAAATAACGCCTTTGGAAAAGACAACGGCGGAGAGTTTTTATAAAAATATACAACAATCACTGAGGGGGTCTGAAATGGAATACCAAAACGCTTTATCGGAGTTGAGCCAATATTTGAAAACGCCACAAGTCGCTGTCAATCAAGCTTTTGAGAAATTGCCTGTCAGCAAAATGGAACGTTCAGAATTGCCGATTCAACGGTTTTATGCAGAAAGTGAACGTTTGCAAATCGAGAAATCAGCACAGCAGAAACTGGCGACGACACCGTCTTATAATGTCGGCATCAGTCAATATGTGTTCAATCGGTTTGTACCGCCTGTTGTGCGTGTTGGTGTGAATGTGCCGCTTTGGACAAAAGGTTGGAAAGCGGCAGAACAAGCAGCAGAAGTCGAAACAAAAATTGCTCAAAATGAACGTGAAGTCATTGGTTTTCAATTGAATACAGCGTTTCAAAAAGCGGTTAATGAACAGCATTTAGCAGCGCAAAATTTGGAATATTATGAAAAAACAGGTTTGCCGCAAGCAGCTGAAATCTTGAAAGCAACGGACAAAATGAAGCAATTGGGTTCGGTCACAACTTTTGAGTATCTGCAAAGTATTCGTCAAGCCTATGATTTGAAAATGTCGTATTTGGCGGCTTTAAGGACATATAATCAAGCAGTTTTGCAATTAAATTATTTTAATAACTAATCCTTTTTTGTACTATCGTCGGCGAGGCGTTTTAAATCTCGCCGACGTTTAGAAAGAAAGGAGCAATATAAAAACAATGAAAAATATTCTCATTCTCCTCATCATAGCGATTTCAGTAGTTGCCTGCGGCAAAAAAGAAACGCAAAGGGACAGCAATGCCCCATCAACAATAGCCAATAATCAATCCCAAGATATGGCGTTGACCACAGACCAACTCAAATTGATGAACATCGAATTGGGCAGTGCTGAAAAACGAGGTTTTGTAGGTAGCATTATTGCCAATGGTAAAGTGACGGTTTTGGCAAACGATATGGCAGATATTTCGTCGCCGTTGCATGGTACAGTCGTAAAAATTAATGTCCACGAAGGGCAATTTGTCAAAAAAGGGACGGTGTTAATGGAACTGACTTCTTCGGACATCATTGGTTTGCAACGTGATTATTTGGTGGCGCAAAGCGAGTTGTTTTTTCTTGAAAAAGAATTGGACCGCCAACAAATAATGGCAAAAGAAAACGTGGGTGCATCGCGCAACGAGCAAGAAGTGCGCTCAAAAGTGATGATGCAAAAAGCGATTTTGAAGACAACGGCTTCAAAACTAAAATTAGTCGGTGTTGCCCCCCCTCAGTATGATGGCGATATTGTAGAAAAAATACGCATTTATGCGCCTATTTCGGGTTATATTGACCGTTTCCCAGTCTCAATCGGCACAACGGCGATGGAAGGAACGAAACTCGCACACATCGAGAGCTTCGAAGATCCTCATGCCGATATTATGATTTATGAGCGTGATTTGCAAAAAATCAAAACCAATCAAGCCGTGCGTTTGCGTTTTGTTGACCCCTCAGTACCAGAGGTGATTGGTCATGTTGAGTACATCGGACGAGACATTGACCCAGCAACGAAAACCATTACTTTGCACGTTCCGTTTACGCCACCAGTAGGGAAAACGATGGCAACGGATATGATTTTAACGGCATTTATCGAAACATCAGGTACGCAACCCATGACAGCTATTCCTGAAAGTGCTGTGGTGCAAGACGAAGGCAAATACTATTGTTTTGTGGTGGAAAAAAATGATGGTAAAACATTGATTTTCAAGAAATTAGAATTTGTGCCGTCTGGTATGAGCAAAGGTTGGATAGGTGTTTCGGGCATTGAGGGCAAACAATTGGTGGTGCGTGGAGCGAATGTTATGTTGAGCGAAAATAAGAAAAGTGAGGGGGGAGAGTGATTTTCCAATGGTCAACACTAATCCCAATCGAGAGCAGTTTTGTCATTCAGAGGGAATCTCTTTTGTACTTTGGTCATGCAAAAAGTTTCCTTCTGAATGACAAAACTGCTCTCGATTAGGCTGTATGTAATAAATAACAATACCTTTAAAATATCAATGATTCCAAATTTACATCAGTGGTCTAAGGGTTAATAATCTTTTCAATCCGCTTATCAGGTATCAACCACATGATGGCAACACCAACATAAATGCCACATGAAACCATTGGGTAAAAAGAAGCAAAACCAATGGCGGCTAAATACAAGACAAGCGAAATGATGATTTTGGAATCGTTGCCTACTGCTTTTGCCAATGTAGAGTCTTCGCCATGTGTTTTTATCAATTGAAGCGACAAAATGTAGTAGGCAACGCCAGACATGAGTGCCACAATGCCATAAAACAAGACAGGTAAAGCTGCAAAATGATTTTCACCCATCCAGCCCGACACAAAGGGTAGGAGGGACAGCCAAAACAATAAATGTCCGTTTGCCAACAACACTTTTCCGTTGACGAGTTTGACTGTTTGGAACAAATGATGGTGGTTGTTCCAATAAATAAGAATGAAGACAAAGCTCAAAATATAGCTTAAAAAAACAGGTAAAATGGGTTTAATGGCTTCCAAATCCGCTCTGTGTGGCACTTTCATTTCTAAAACCATGATAGTCACGATGATAGCCAATACGCCATCGCTGAAGGCTTCGAGTCTGTTCTTAGTCATTCTTTTATTCCTTTTTATAGACGCTAAAATAGTGTAATAAACATAAATGCCCGCTATTGCACACTCACTCTTTTTACAATACTCTGTTCATCTATCGTCACTTTTACGAAGTATATGCCTTTTGAGAGATTGGGTAAGTCGTATTTCTCTATAAAATGGTCGGTCAATACCCGCTCTGTTTTTAGGACTTGTCCTAAAGTATTGAGGATATAGACTTGCACTTGAGCCGTTTTATTCAATTGTACTTGAATATCGAAAACACCTGTGTTGGGGTTTGGATAAATGTCAAACGATTGAAGGGCGGCAATGTCAACGGTTTTGGTATTGATACAATTTATCTTCAAAGTATCGGAAATCGAATTCGGTGTTTCGGTACATAAATCGTTGGAAGCGGTGATTTTGCAATAAATTTTAGTACCGTTTGTGGTATTATTGAGTGTAAAAACGGCATTTGTACTGAGGGGGGTGGTTTCGTTGTTTCTAAACCAAGTGTATGTAGGCGCAGCACCGCTGTTTTTAGCAACAGCGTTAAAAGTAATATTCTTAGTCGGACAACCTGTGTATGAAACGGCGACACTGGGTTTTGCCAAACAGTTTTTAATAAACTCTTTGCCAATGGTATGTGAAGCCAAATTGGTGATGATAGGCTCATTGAAATCGAAGTAAATAGCGGCTTTATTGTCCAAACGGGTGCTTGTGGCAATGCTGTCTTTTAGTCGGATTTGATATTTGAAGAAGCCATGAGAGCCGCGTTCATTCGTCAAACTATCTACTAAATGGATATTTTTAAAAGAAACGGTCAATAAACCATTGGGTTTGAGTTCCCATGAAGCGGGGTGACTGGTGGCGGACATTTTTAAAGTTGAAAAATTGAAAAGGGACGACAAAGTATCTTTCACAACAACCGTAAAAGCCGTATCCGTTCCTGTGTTTTGGAATTGAACGAGGTATTCTAACGATGTGCCTTGTTCCACAAAATGGTTTGTGCCAACGCCTACGGGTATTGCAGACTTTTCATTGGGGTCATAAGAACCCCGATTTGTCGTACAATTCTCTGCCACATTGGATAATTTAATACCTCTTGCAAATTGACTGACAAAGCCTGTTGATACTTAGGGGGTGCTTGAACTGCTTTCGACGGCACTTGCGGCTAAAAGTTGATTATTGCCGTTTCTTACTTCTAAACGATAGGTTCTGCCATCATTTTTATGTTTTATTGAAAAAGTATTATTCAAAACAAAACGCCCTGTATCAATCGTTGACGCATCAGCGATGAGCCGATATTGGAACGTTTGGTTTTGTCCTGTCGTCGGTCTGTTGACTAAAAAAGCAATCGAATCGCAGCCACCATTGCAAGGTATAATGATGGTCGGAATGGTATCACGTATGGTGTCGCAAGTCATTGTTTTAGGAATCATCACCGTTGAACAATGCGTTTGTCCTAAACGGCTGTCGCAACTGACCTTAACCGTTACATCAAATTGTCCGACTTTGTTTATGCCCACATCGCCTATGGAAAAAGTGATTTTATTGCCGTTCCTTGTGCGTATCGGACGTGTGGCGGAGATAAACGAAAGCATCGTATCCAATGTCAATTCCACTGTGGCATCGGTTTGTAAGGCTGTGCCACGATTGGCGTAGTTGACGGTGTAAGTGCTTTCAAAACAGCGACGGAGGAAGGGGGTTGTGAGTTCAACTTCCATTAAAGGGCAAAGGCTGTTGATGTATAGGCTTGGATTAACAACGGTTGTATCTCTGATATTGGGGTTGATGATATTGATTGTTTGTGGAGGACATGCTGACCATAATTCGTTTGGAGGTACCGCTGAGATTGCATAACGTCCAGTATCAACGAATACGCTGAATCGTCCAATTGAATCAGTTGAAATGAAGTAGATTGCATTGTTTTTCTCTATTTTAACTTGTGAATTGGCAATATACTGAGGGGGGGTAAATGATTGACATAGAGTATTGGTAAGTTCTAATTGCCCCTTGATTGCTTTTGCATCAGGAGAAAGTTTAACAATCCAGGCATCAGTACTGCCACGAGGGTTGGTAATATCACGGTTGTTAGAAGATGTAGATGCGGCTATAATATACCCACCATCAACAACTTGAATTATTGAATAGGCTTGTTCGTCTCCGGAACCACCTAAAAGCTTTTGCCATTCTATTGTACCTAAAGGGGATAGTTTGACGACCCAGAGATCATAATCAATTCCAGTATGATTGCTACTGACATCTCCGTTATCTGAGTTGGTTTCAGCTGCAAGAATATAGCCACCATCAAAAGTTTGAATGATAGATTTAGCAAAATCGAGTCGTGACCCGCCTAAACATTTTTGCCATTCCAAAACACCTAATGAAGAAAGTTTAACAATCCACGCATCAAATGCACCATGATTGCCACTGACATCTCCATCGGTTGATATGGTTTCGCCGGCAAGTATAAAGCCACCATCTTTGGTTTGAGAAATAGAATAAAGCCTATCCTCTGCCGAGCCACCTAAACATTTTTGCCACTGGATGATACCCGTTGAAGATAATTTTACAACCCAACCATTACCCCAATTTTGGTCAGTATTACCACTGACATCTCCATCATTAGAGGTTGTTCGACCTAATACAGCGTAACCGCCCTCAGCCGTTTTGATAAGTCCATAAGCTAATTCTGTGGAGCTACCGCCTAAAGATTTTTGCCACTGAATTGAGCCAGAAGAGGACAGTTTTACAAGCCAAACATCATCACGACCATGATTGCCACTCACATCTAAGTCGTTTGAAGGTGTATATGCTAAGACTGCGTAGCCTCCATCAGAGGCTTGGACAATCGAACAACCACGCTCAGATTCCGTACCACCTAACTTTTTTTGCCACTCAATTTTATTAGATGCCGAAATTTTAACAACCCAAACGTCACCATAATTATGCTCAACTCCCGCTAAATCTCCGTCAGTGGAGCTTGTCTCACCGATGAAGGCAAAACCACCATCTGAAGTTAAAACTGTCGATTTTATTGCATCAGGTAATATACCACCTATATTTTTCTGCCACTCAATTACAGGTGCAGTATTCTGACCAAAAACAAAAACTGAAAAGAAAAGGAAAACAATAGTCGTAATTTGAGATTTAAACATGTTTCGTGTTTTTATAAGTAAGAGATTATGCGTTGTTGTCTAAATTTCATGCCATTTAGCCCGCAAATATCATGGTTTAGTTGGGTTATTTCGTTTGTTTTATATTGAAATTGAAAAGAAAAGGGTTGTTTTAAAGGCATATTCACGTAAGTTGCAACTTAAATCAACCATAAATCATTTTTCAAACACACCAACTTTGGTCTGAAACAGAACAACTTTGGTATTGATTTTTGAGAATATTGATTAAAAATACTGAGGGGGACAAAGCTTTCCTTTTTCATCTTATAAATAGCTATTTCCTTTTGCTGTCAATGACCTCTACAAATTCACACTCTCGATAGGTTTCTAAAATTTTGTAAGTATATTTTAGATTGAGAGAATCCTTCGCTTCTTTTTCGCAGACCATAAATTTAGTCCCTTTTTTATATTTTTCGGGATTGAAAAGCGGGTCTCTTGCCGATAGGCTGCCAATTGTTGTTTGGTTATTATTTAAATTATGCTTTGTAAAATCAATTGTCGGATTGTAATCTAATTGCAATACTTCATAATTATTCTCTTTTAGTTTTAACATAAAAGGTCTGTATTGACGCTTTTGCCAATCGAATAAATTGTCTTCAAAAAGGTATATTTTTTCAATGATTTTAAAATAAGGTATTGTGAATAATAAGATAATAAATATTGAATTGGAAATAAAAGGAAAACGTTTGACAATGGGTAGATTGATGGTTTTAAAATTATCAAATAACCAAGCCATGCCTATGCCAACAATAATGGCTAAACATGGATAGATAGGTGATTCATACCATTCTTTTTTAGAGTTTGAAAATGTCATAATGGTTAAAAAAATCAAGGCATTGATGAACAATAATAAAGCGATTTTTTTAGCAGTTTTGTTTAATAAATTAGAACCTACTACGCCAAAAGGAACAAGATAGAACCACGGTAAATATTCACTTTCGTACATTCTACCTATATAATAGTTCAGTTTTTCATGAAAAGTCATTGTTAACCTTGAATTGTCGCCATCACCATCTGAGTAGCGACCGAACAATTCCATTTTCCAAACGGCTTCAAAATAGCCTTTTGCGAGGTGTTCTCGATAAGGGAAATAAATCAATAAAGGCGTTAAACAAAGTAAAAGTGCATAATAAAAGTGTTTGTCTTTCAATACATTTATTAATTCTTTTTGAACCAATAAAAATATAAAAATAGCGGGCATAAAAAATAATCCTGCAATGCCTTTTGTGAATATCGCAAGCGATAAAGTTATTGCCGATAAGTATAAAAATATCATTTTAGTTTTAAGATTGTTCGCTAATAAATATTCAATGAAGAACAATAGATAGGCTGTTTCAAAAAATATCAACATGGCATCATAGTCGCCAGTTCTGGTGACATGAAAATCTATATAACCATTTGATGTGATTAAAACTAAAACAGAAAAGACAGCGATAAATTCATTCTTAAATTGGCGCAAACAGAAAAAGAATATGAGCCAAACGGTGAACAAACCAAACAGAGCAGAGGGCAAACGTAAAGCCAATTCATTGTATCCAAATGCTTTAAAACTGAGGGCAATTGCCCAAATATTGAAGGGCGGTTTGACGCTCCATAAATCGGGCATATTCAAGTAGGTAACGACCCAGATATTCCCGCTTTGATTCATTTCGTAAGCACTGACTGCCAAACGCACTTCATCCCAAATCATCATGGGAATCGTATCTAAATGTAAGAAAAGTGGAAAGTAGCTGGCGATTGTAATGAATACAAAAAGGTAGATTTTTTTCATAAGTGATTCAAGGTGTCTTTTTGGCAAAAATAGTGTTTTTATTGTTTCACGTATTTCTTTGGAGTGGCATTTATAAACTTTAACAGAAACATGAGACATTCCGAATTTTCTAACATTTAATTTTGATGGTAAAATGGGCAAATTCCTACAATTCCGAAGGAATTTAACCTGAATAACCGTAGATGAAATCTACGGCAATGGCACGAAAGCGTATCTCATAACCCTGAAAGGGTTGAATATGTCGTTATTTCAACCATCACGGTTCAACTTTTTCAGAGTTGACGACCAGGTTGGCTTTTGTTCCGTAGATGCCATCTACGGTTATTCAGGTTAAATTCCTTCGGAATTGTGATATTTGACGATTTCAAGTGATAATTTATTTTGTTATAAAATTCGAGATGACTCATGTTGTCGTTAATTCGGTTTAAAACCGTATCAATATCCAGGATTCTGCGATAAAGTGCCGCTGCTCAAATCTATTTCTGCTTGTGGAATCGGCAGGAATTCATGCTTGTTTTTCTTGAAATTTTTACCATTTTTTACCATTGCTGCTTCGGCTTGACCTGTGCGCAGGAGGTCGAACCAGCGTTGTTGTTCTAAGCCTAGCTCGACGCGGCGTTCATGCCAAATTTTGTCTCGCAATTTGACTTTGTCGGTTTCTGTTACATCGGGAAGGATGTTAGTGTTCGTGCCACGCGCCCGTTTTCTGACTGAATTGAGGTGCGTCAATGCCATTATGGTCTTGCCATTTTCATTTTCAGCTTCAGCGGCAATCAAAACGACATCGGCAAAACGCAACAAACGGATATTGCCCGGTCCAGAACCATTGCCGCCTGGATGCGTTGGCACCCATGCTTTTTGATTGAATCGAGCATTAAAAATGCGTGGATTTTTGGCAATAATGGCAGAACCATCGGGTAACACTTCGCCTTCGTACAAAATCGAAGCTTCACGCCTTGGGTCGCCCGGTTCAAATTCCAAAATAAAACTGTCGGACGGACGATTGAAACCCCAACCGAGATTTGGGTCGCCGCGCACGCCTTGCACTTCATTGTATTGCGAACCACCGTCATAACGTTCTGTACTGACAGTTGCACCGACTTCAAAAACCGATTCCGAAGAGTTTTCACCTTCTGGCGTAAAGATTTTAGTATAATCAGACAGTAAAGCATACTCGTTTGAGTTGATAACTTCAAGAGCGTATTTTTCGGCATTTACGTAATCCTTTGTCGTTAAATAGACTTTTGCTAACAGCCCTTTTGCTGCACCTTTGGTGGCACGCCCTATATCATCGGGTGCATACTTCGATTTTTCAGGCAAAACGTCAATCGCTGCCTTCAAATCGGTGATGATTTGGGCATATACTTCAGTCGTTGTGTTGCGTTTTTGCTTAAACTCGTCTTGCGTCAACTGCTTGGTGACAAGCGGTAAGTCGCCAAACCAACGTACTAAATTGAAGTAAAAATAAGCTCTCAAAAACTTGGATTCGGCAATCAAACGGTTTTGCAAAGCGAGATCCATTTTGATTTCAGGAATGCGTTCAATAGCGATATTTGCCCTGAAAATAGCTCTATAATAGCCATTCCACAAGGTAACAGGCGCAACATTGGCGGCATCGAATGTGAAATTGTCAATGTCCAAAAGGAAAGCGGCATCGTTTGGCTCGCTGCCTTTGTCGGTATCGTCGCTGATGATATCGGTGCAACCGATGAACGCAAAGACATGGATTTCCCAGTTCCGCAGCACATTATAGACGGCATTGGTGGCTAAACGGGCGTGTTCCTCGGTCTGGAAAAAGTTCTCGGCGGTCAACTGCCCGCGTGGTGTGACCTCAAAATAACTGTCTTTGCAACTGCTGGCGATGAGCAGTAAAAGCGGCAATATGAACTTTATCTTTTTCATTTTTAATCGTTTTATATGTTGAAAAATGATTTTTTACTGAGGGGGTAAATCAAAAACCAACATTCACCCCAACCGTCACAGTCTTCGCAACAGGATAAACACCTCTGTCAATACCGACTGAAAACGAGTCGTCGCCATTGACGATTTCGGGTGTGTAGCCTGTGTATTTTGTCCACATTTTCAAGTTCGTCGCTGACACGTAAATACGGAAGTTTGACATCTTCATTTTACGGCTGATAGAGTAAGGGAGCGTGTAACCGATTTGGGCATTACGAATAGATGTAAACGCACCGTCTTCTATGAAACGGTCTGACACCTCGTAGTTGCGTCCGCCAATCGTTACACGTGGCTCGAAGTTGCTAGTCCCTTCACCGTTCCAACCATTGAGGAATGTTTTTTCAAAATTACCGCTTGAAAAACGCGCTAAACGTTTGGCATTCATCACTTTATTGCCTGTTACAGCACTGATTTGGATGGAGAAATCAATGCCTTTATAGTCTGCCCCAAGGTTGAGTGTATAAGTTAAAGTAGGTATTGGACTGCCTAAATACGTGCGGTCTTTGTCTGTTATAACACCATCGCCATTTAAGTCGGCATAGCGCAAATCACCTGCAAACACATCTTTACCAGGCGTTTCGCCGACACGTTTAGGGTATTTCGCCAAGTCTTCAGCATTCTGATAAATACCAGCGACTTTATAACCGTAGTAAGCACCGATAGGCAAACTGTCAACGGTTCGTGTGCCGAGTTTGCCGCCTTCACCTACGCCGCCGCTAAAAATCTCTGTTTTGCCTTCGCCCAAATCAATGACTTCATTGTGAACGGTTGAGACAATGACATTGATACTGTAGCCAAAACCTTGTTTGATACGGTCACGCCAACCCAAATTGATGTCAAAACCTTGATTGAAAACCGAAGCAGAATTGACTACAGGCGGGTCAGATGCGCCGATAAATCCTGGAATCGGTAAAGCAGACAAAATGTCAGAAGTCGTCCTTTTGTACCAATCTATTTCAGTTGTCAAGCGATTATTGAGAAAACCTGCTTCAAAACCGAAGTTTACTTGCTTGGTTTCTTCCCAATGTAAGTTTGGATTTGCCAAACGGGTAATCGTTGCGCCAGGGAAAAACTTTTCGCTTGCGCCAAAAATAGCATCGAGCTTATCGGTCACAGGTGGGCTTTTTGAGTTTTGGTCAATCTTATCGTTACCCGTAACGCCAAAACTGCCACGTAACTTGAGTGAAGAAACCCAATCCACGTTTTTTAAAAAATCTTCTTCTTTCAATCGCCAACCTACACTAAATGAAGGAAAAATGCCTGTTCGTTTGTTTTTACCAAATTTTGAAGATTTATCAATTCGCGTAGAAGCTGTCAAAAGGTATTTGTCATTGTAAGCATAATTGATGCGATACAATTGTGAAAACATCCGCCAACCGTTGCTGCTTTCAGTGATGGTAAAACCTGCCGTTCCTGCCCGTAAATAGAGCAAGTCTTCGATATTGCCCGCAATATTGTTCACATCGCCTGGCAAATTGGTTGCTGAACCACCTAAAAACCAATCGTCGTTGGTTTGCGCGGTCACACCCGCCAAGAGGTTGATGTGGTGTTTGCCGAAGGTATTGTCATACGTTGCGGTGTTTTCCCACAACTTATTGATGCCTTTACTGCGCGAAGCACTGAGGGAGTTGATATCGTTTTTCTGAATATCCGTCACTCTGAAAACGGGTAGAAATCGCTTCGCTTCGTTGTTCGATAAATCCAAGCCAAAATTGGAGCGATACGTCAAACCTTTAAACAAATTGATGTCAATATAGGCATTGCCAGCAGTACGGAAGCCGCTCCCGTTGTTGTAACGCTCATAATACCGCTGCGCCACAGGATTGCCAACTGAACCATCGGATGTTGTGTTGCCAAATTTACCAGCCGAGTCAATCGGTGCAATTGTTGGCGGCGCATAGTAAGCATTGTAAATAGTGCCAGGAGCGTAGTTACTTTTTGTATTAATCAACGACAGATTATGCCCAATTTTGATAAAATTATTCAATTTATACTCATTATTGATGCGTAACGACAGGCGTTCGTAGTCGCCATTTTGCAAAATACCTTCTTGTTTGAAGTAGTCACCACTGATGCTGTATGTCATCATATCGTTGCCACCACGAGCCGATAGGTTGACGTTTTGCATGGGTGCAGTTCTGAAAATTTCGTTTTGCCAGTCCGTTCCTTCGCCAAAGGACGAGGGGTTAGGGTAGGGAATCGTCGCTGAACCTGCATTTTTAGCGGCTTGATTGCGAAGCGTTGCATATTCAGTGGCATTCGCCAAAGGTATTTTTTTGACCAAATCTTGTGAGCCATAATAGGACGACAAACCGATAACAGGTTTGCCCGATTTGCCCTTTTTTGTTGTGACAATGATAACGCCATTTGCCCCACGTGAGCCATAAATAGCCGTTGCCGAAGCGTCTTTCAAGACCTCAATAGACTCCACATCGTTTGGACTAACAAACGAAATATCGTCGCTCAACAGACCGTCAATGACGTAAAAAGGGCTGGAATTGTTCAATGTCCCTGTGCCACGTATGCGAATGACCGCACTTGCACCAGGTGAACCCGAAGCAGGTGTGACCAAAACCCCTGCAACTTTGCCTTGCAAAGCCTGTGCTACTGAGGGGGTCGCTATGGAAGCAATATCCTTGCCTTTGACCGAAGAAATGGCACCTGTCACATCACTTTTTTTCTGCGTGCCGTAACCGACGACGACGAGTTCTTTCAACGTTGCGTCTTCTTTTTCAAGCACAATATTGATGGTTTTTTGACTGCCGACCGCTACATCTTGCGAGATATAACCCACAAAAGAAAAGGTCAAAGTACCATTTGGCGGTACTTTATCGAGGGTAAAATTGCCGTCAATATCCGTCAAAGTACCAGTGGTTGTGCCTTTCACAACAACGTTCGCCCCGACGAGCGTTTCATTTGTTCTGGCATCTGCCACTTTGCCTTGAACGGTCATTGTTTGTGCAAAAGCAGCAAAACTGAACAAGAGTAAGAGCTGTGAGAATATTAGTTTTTTCATAATTCGGTTAAGTTTAGTTATTGAAATCGAAATACTGAGGGGGGCTATTCAACTTTTCAACGTTGGCAAGGTTTCAAACCTTGCCAACGTTTATTTAACGTTTGTTTTTTCCCGCCTTTTCAAGAACTTCTGCACCTGTATTGTCCAAATTGCATAACCATCCGCGTTCATGTGCAACATATCGGCTTTAAAAAGTTTTGCATCAGGCTTGCCATCACTGTCGAGCATCCGATTGAAGGTATCAATGAAATACAAGCCTTTTTCTTCTTGCACCCATTTCCAAAGTCGAATATTGAACTCTTTTTGTTTGTCAAACTGTAAAATCCGAGACGGACTGGGTTTGATGGCAAAAAAGACGATGCGGGTATTGGGTGATTGTGTTTTCACCTTTTTTACAAAGGTTTTGTAGTCCTCAAAAGCCGTTTCGACGCTTTTGCCTGCGTTGATGTCGTTGTCGCCTTCATAAAAAAAGATGTATTTGGGCTTATGTGGTATCACTACGCGGTCAAAAGACAAATTGGCATCGCTCGTTTGCGAACCGCCAAAACCGCGATTGACGACCTTTAAATTTTTATTGGCAAAATCGGCTTCGTAACTGCTCCAAAGGCGTAATGTCGAACTACCGTAAAGCAATATCTGACCCGTAGTGGGTTTGTTGATTGAGTCTTTTGCTTCAAAAGCCTTGATTTCAGGCTCAAATGGGTTTGTTTGTGCTGTTGTTTTTCCTAATATAAGGATAAAAACAAGGAGCAGAAAGTAGTTTTGTTTCATATCTTTTTGTTTGATTATTTATCATTTCAACGTCACCCGCACCGTTTTAACCACATCAGAAGAGCCGCCAACCATAATGTCAAAGTCTCCCGCCTCTGCTTTTTTCTCTAAATTTTGATGATAAAACGCTACGTCATCAGCCGTCAAAGTAAATGTAAGGGTTTGAGATTCACCCTTTTTCAAAAAGACTTTTTTAAAACCTTTCAGTTCTTTTAAAGGTCTTGTCAAACTGCCGACCAAGTCTCGGACATAGAGTTGCGCCACTTCTTCACCGTCTCGATTGCCTGTATTTGTTAAAGTAAAAGAGACATTGATTTTATCCTTAAAGCCCCATGTTGGTTTGTCAACACTTAGATTTTCGTAAGCAAAAGTCGTATAACTCAAGCCAAAACCGAACGGATACTGAGGGGTGTTCGCCATATCCATGTATTTCGAGGTGTATTTATTATTAGCATCAAAAGGGCGACCAGTGTTTTTTTGACAATAATACAAGGGAATTTGACCGACAGAACGTGGGAACGTCATCGGCAATTTGCCCGAAGGATTGTAGTCGCCAAACAGCACATCAGCTATGGCATGACCGCCTTCTGTACCTGAAAACCAAGTTTCTAAGATAGCCGCAGCGTTGTCAGCCACTTCTGGAAAGGTCAACGGACGACCATTCATCAGCACAACGACGATGGGTTTGCCCGTTTTGATGAGTTCCAAAACCAATTCTTTTTGAACGCCTGGCAAACCAATGTCAGCACGAGAAGCGGCTTCACCCGTCATCCAACCACGTTCACCAACTGCGACGATGACCGCATCGGCTTGATTCGCTGCTTTAACCGCATCAGCAAAACCTTCTTTGCTCATCATCGGGTGATTCATGGCAGGGAAAGTATTTTCTAAATCGCAGCCTTTGGCGTGCAAAATATTGGCATTCGGCAAGGCGGCTTTAATGCCTTCCAAAAGGCTCACGCAAGCATTGCCATCGCCCGCTCCCGACCATGAACCGATGAGATCAATTTTGGAATCGGCAAGTGGACCAATAACGGCGATTGTTTTGATGTTTTTACTGAGGGGTAGGGTAGCAACATTGTTTTTTAATAAAACCATACTTTTACGTGCGGCATCTCTGGCAGCATCACGGTTTTCTTTTGAAAAAACGACCCGTTTTTCCCGATCCGTATCGCTGAATTTATAAGGGTCGTCGAACAAACCGAGTTGAAATTTGACCCTTAAAATGCGTCTGACAGCATCATTGACTGTTTGAATATTGACTTTACCTTCTGCCAACGATTTTTGTAAATAGTTGTAAAACACAGCGCCTTGCATGTCCATATCTACGCCAGCGTTGATGGATTTTTCGCCTGCGTCTTTGTCGTCTTTCACGTTGCCATGATTGACCATTTCGTTGATAGACGTGTAATCGGTGACGATAAAACCTTTAAAACCCCATTTTTTTCTAAGAATATCGGTCAAAAGTTGATGATTTGCGCTTGAAGGAACACCGTTTATGTCGTTGAAAGAAGTCATAAAGGTCAATGCACCTGCATCTAAACTGGCTTTGAAAGGTGGCAAATAAGTTTCCCAAAGGGTCATTTCGGACATATCAACAGTGTTGTAATCACGCCCCGCTTGGGCAGCACCATAAGCTGCAAAGTGTTTGGCGCAAGCCGCAATGCTTGAAGTTGAGCCTATTTTGCCTTGAAAACCACGTGTCCGAGCCGCGCCAATCATAGAACCGAGGTACACGTCTTCGCCTGCCCCCTCAGTACAACGCCCCCAACGTGGGTCGCGCGAGATGTCGAGCATGGGCGCATACGTCCAATGCAAACCAGCGGCGGCGGCTTCTGCGGCAGCGATGCGAGCCGAGTTTTCAATGACCGCCATATCCCAACTCGCCGACTCGCCAAGCGGTATTGGAAAGATGGTTTTGTAGCCATGAATGACATCGTAACCGAAAAGCAAAGGGATTTTCATGCGCGTCTCCTTCATCGCTATTTCCTGCAGTTTGCGGTTGTAATCGGCGGTGTGGGCGTTGAAAATATTGCCACATTTGCCTGAACGGATGTCGTCGGCATATCCTTTTCGAATCGTCGGGCCCGTCACGTCCCAATCGGAGGTGAAGAGGGTGAGTTGCCCAATTTTCTCTTCAAGGTTCATTTTGTTTAAGACAGAATCTACTTTTCGGTCAATAGGGTCTTTATACTGAGGGGGTGTCTTCTTTGCTTTGTGGCTTTGCCCAAAGAGAGAAACGGCACTTACGATGAGTAAGGTAAGTATGTTTAAACGTTTGATATTCATTTATTTATGATTTTTTTGAACACAGATTTGACTGATTTACGCTGATTTTCACAGATTTTTTTCTATATAAATCAATAAAAAATCTGTGGAAATCAGCGTAAATCAGTCAAATCTGTGTTC